>NZ_KB822994.1:0-1015 GCF_000364985.1 Thioalkalivibrio sp. HL-Eb18 | reverse complement strand
CCCCGTATCAAGCCCGCCATGAAACCCCTTGCACCCCGTAGGGCAAGACGGTATCTACAGGGGGCTGGTCGCGCGTTGGAAGGCCCCCGTAGGAGCCGCCTCGGCGGCGAAGCCCCTGCCAATGCCGGACCCGGGCCGGGGCGTTCGCCTGCGAGCAGGCTCCTGCAGGGGATCTACAACCAGAGCGCATCCCAGTGCGGATAATCACGCAGATTGCGAACGAGGCCCGCTCTTAGCGGGTTGGCAACCACATATCGAGCGACGGCCTGGAGGTCTTCTTCGCGGCGTAGTGCGCGATCGTGGAAGCCCTTCTGCCATATGTGGCAGCGCGTACCCGCAAGATGCCCGATGCGACGGGTGGTGTTGGCCTTCACCTTTTGTACGGCAACCGGGAGTTCTCCGTGGTCCAGTTGCAGCAGCCAGTGCAGGTGGTCCGGCATGACCACGAAAGATAACGTCGTGACGGCGTCGTTAACCTCCCGCAACGCCTGCACGCAGCAACGGGCCCGGGCGAAGTCTGCAAACCATGGCCGCCGGCCCGCACACACCGTTGTAACGAGGTAGATACGCCCCGGCTCGCTGAACCGGCCGTGGCGCAGGCGATGCCCTTGTGCCTTCCGTGGCATAAGGCCTCCTTTTGCATTCCGTTTCGCGGCCGAGGATATCAGGCGCTCGTGGCAGGCCTGAATCTGGCAGGGGCTTCGCCGCCGAGGCGGCTCCTACAGGGGCACCCCAACGCACGACCAGCCCCCCGTAGGAGCCTGCTCGCAGGCGAACGCCCCAGCCCGCACCGGGCTCTGGTAGGGGCTTCGCCGCCAAGGCGGCTCCTACAGGGGCGCCCCAACGCGCGACCAGCCCCCGTAGGAGCCTGCTCGCAGGCGAACGCCCCGGCCCGCGTCAGGCTCTGGCAAGGGCTTCGCCGCCGAGGCGGCTCCTACAGGGGCACCCCCAACGCGCGATCAGCCCCCCGTAGATACCGTCTTGCCCTACGGGGTGCAAGGGGTTTCATGGCG
Organism: Thioalkalivibrio sp. HL-Eb18; assembly: GCF_000364985.1. Lineage (NCBI taxonomy): Bacteria > Pseudomonadati > Pseudomonadota > Gammaproteobacteria > Chromatiales > Ectothiorhodospiraceae > Thioalkalivibrio > Thioalkalivibrio sp. HL-Eb18. Next base: position 2 of record NZ_KB822994.1, on the reverse strand, counting down.
GG
>NZ_KB822993.1:0-1682 GCF_000364985.1 Thioalkalivibrio sp. HL-Eb18 | reverse complement strand
CTGTATCGCGCTCGTCTCTGCTTGCTCACATTCACCTCCAGTTACCCATCTAGTGTGGCTTAACTGGGGTGTCCGCTGTCATTGGACCACTTCAACGACCGTCACAACCAGAGGCACCCAGAACACGAGGCCAAAGGCGCCGAGCTTCCCGGCGTCGAAAAAGGGCTTGGGTGGCTTCGCCTGACGGGTCATGAGTCCCTGCCCCCGTTCTGCGCCCGGATCACGAAGACGGAGTCGAGAGTGAAGCGGGATAGCCACTCATCGGGGATGGGAAGACGCGTGGAAGGACTCATGGCGCGTCGCCCTCGACCGAAAGGGAGTCCAGGAGTTGTCGAACCTCGCGATCAATCCGGTTCCAGTCCGGAAGGTGCTCGAGGGTGAAGCGATAGGTCAATGCGAGATCGTCGCGAAAGGCGGTCATGGCTATGCATTCAGGGGCGGGCGGCTCGCCTGGCGGGGCACACCGGATTACGAGGTCATTTGATGCGTCCTTGGGGACGAAAAACGACGACGAACCCGGACCCTTCGGGTCGGTCTCCTGTGGATCGGTCTCGAACATGACGAGGCCATCATCGGATGTCCGGCCGTCCTGAGGATTCTCCCTTGCAAGCCGCCCCATCGGGCCAATAAACCCGGGAGGCGGTTCGTTCAAGAGCATGATTTCCACCCGGTCTCCGAGGGCGTCGTCACCCCGGGTCCAGCGATCCCGGTCTTCGTGGTGATAAGGCCGCAGATCCGGCAGGAGGGTGCTCAACTGGAGGGTCGCCGGTTCATGTCGCCCCTCTCCGGGGCGCGGCCAGTGGCCCAGCTCTTCATGGACAAAGTAGAAAAACCGCACCGGCACATCGAACTTGTGGCCTGACAAGTCGAAGTGCGCCGTTGCGACCTTCAGGTGAATCCGGCCCGCATAGTCATTGATCATGCGCGAGACCGGGTTCTCCGTGAAGACGACCAGCACCAGCAGGACTACGAGGGCCAGCTCCAGCCTCCAGTAACGAAACGTAAGGCGGAAGCTGTGCACCGTGGGGGCGGCGGGCGCGCCCGTCTCCAACCGCACTGGGTGGCGCCGCCGAAACCACCAGACGACCATCAGCGGAATGCCAATGAACGCGAACAGGGCCACCGGCAGTCCCGCGGACATCTCGCGTGCATACTCTTCCAGAAGGCGCGTAAACCCCAGCATCACGGCCACCGGCAGGGCCAGTACGAGCAGGGCATAGCCGATCCTGACGGCAGCCGATGCACGACGGACGGCAATCAGCACCCCAATGGCCGCAACAATGGCAACCGCCATGGGAATCAGGGCGATGAGCACCGATCCCAACAGGTCAACGACGCTCATGACCTCCGCACTCGTTTCCGCGGGGCCGACTTTCGGCTGAGCCACTGAATAAAGCCGAGCGCGAACGATCCGACATCGAGGGCGCAAAGGCGCCTGAGGGTCTTCATGGGTTGGCCCCTTCGACCGCCAGAGAATCCACCAGTTGCTCGCTCTTGGTCCCGATGCGGCGCCAATCGGGGAGGTGTTCGAGGCCGAAGGTCTTTTCCAGCGCGATGCCGGGACGGAATGCAGTCTTCATCCGGCAGCTAGTGTCGTTTAACAAAAGTTCATCGACTCCGTGACTGTCCCCCTGTATCCTGACAACAGGCACTCGGGAGGCGACCGGAATGGGACGACCGAT
>NZ_KB822992.1:0-3578 GCF_000364985.1 Thioalkalivibrio sp. HL-Eb18 | reverse complement strand
CAAGGTCATCAAGCGCCGCGCCTACGGCTACCGCGACCAGGACTACTTCTTCCTCAAAATCCGCGCCGCATTCCCCGGTAATGCTCGATGAACCTCTTTTTTTGCCCCCGCGAATCCCCGCGGGTTCGGTTACGATTCCGCTTTCGCCTGACCGGAACCGCTTGCATGGATTGCCTGTTCGAAGCCCATGAACTGAAAACGGCCCACCTGGGCCCGCTGGAGCTGCAACTCCAGCCCGGCGAGCTGGTGCAGCTTACCGGTGCCTCGGGCTCCGGCAAGTCCCTGCTGCTGCGCGCGCTGGCGGACCTGGATCCGAATACCGGCGAGGTTCGCCTGGCCGGTGCCCCCCGCGACTTGATGACCCCGGTGCAGTGGCGCCGGCAGGTCGCCTATGTGCCGGCCGAGACCGCCTGGTGGAGCGAGCGCGTGGACGAGCACCTGCCCGCCGACTTCTCCCGCGAGACTGCGCTGCATTTGCTGGAGCAGGTCGCGCTCCCGGAAGAGTCCCTGCATTGGGAGGTCGAGCGCCTCTCCAGCGGCGAGAAGCAGCGCCTGGGGCTGCTGCGCGCGTTGCTGAACCAGCCGCGCGTCCTCCTGCTGGACGAGCCCACCGCCAACCTCGACCTGGAAAACACCAGGCGCCTCGAACGTGCGGTACGCACGTATCTGGCGGAGGAAGAGGCGGCGGCGCTGTGGGTCAGCCATGACACGCTGCAACGCCAGCGCCTGGGCGGGCGCATCCTGACCATCAGCAACGGCCAGCTGGAGGCCCCCGCATGGAGCTGATCTCGCTTTCCCCGTTCGACCTGACGCTCGCCGCGCTGCTGGTTGTGGCCCTGGCCGGGGTGACGGTCTGGGCCCGTATGGGACTGGGGCGCAGCCTGCTGATCGCCGGCGCGCGCACCGTGATCCAGCTGCTGCTGGTTGGGCTGATCCTGCAGACGCTGTTCGATCACGCCCAGCTCGGCTGGGTGGCGCTGATGGCGGTGGTCATGCTGGCGGTCGCCGGCTACGAGGTCATGGCGCGCCAGCAGCGCCGTTTTGCCGGGCTGTGGGGCTACGGCATCGGCACGGTCACCATGTTCATCTCGGCGTTTGCCGTCACGGTGCTGGCACTGACTACGATGGTGGGGCCAACCCCCTGGTGGGAGCCGCAGTACGCGATCCCGCTGCTGGGCATGCTGCTCGGCAACACCATGACCGGCATTGCGCTGGGGCTGGACCGCCTGACGCAGACGGTCTGGCGCGAGCGCCGCACCATCGAAGGGCGCCTGGCGATGGGGGCCTCCTGGAGCGAGGCCGTCACGACCATGCGGCGCGAGGCCGCGCGCTCCGGCCTGATGCCGACCATCAACGCCATGGCCGCGGCTGGCATCGTCAGCCTGCCGGGCATGATGACCGGCCAGATCCTCGCTGGTGCCCCGCCGGTGGAGGCGGTCAAATACCAGATTCTGATCATGTTCCTGATCACGGCCGGGACCGGCTTCGGTACCCTGGGCGCGGTCTGGTTCGCCTCCCGCCGCCTGTTCGACACCCGTGAACGCCTGCGCCTCGATCGCCTCAAGGCCGGCCGCCACGTATAGCCCTCGTCCACGGTGCATTTCGCCTTCGCTCAATCACCCTACGGCACCCGGCGGAGCCTTCGCAGGATGCGCTGAGCGCAGCGAACCGCATCATCTGGTGTCCGTTTCGGGATGCCTGGTCTACGGCTCGCGTTTCAGATCTCGATAGAAATTCTCGTGCGTGCCCAACAGGAGCAAGTATCGGGTAGCGGGATCGTACTCATAGGCGAGCAGCATCAGTTGCCCGCGTGACTTGAACTTGTACACCATGACCCCCGCCAGATCCCCTTTCTTGCTGGTGCCGATCTCGGGGTCGCGGATGATATCCGCCACTGCATTGTCCACGTCGGCCTTCTGGTCGGGATGCAGGCGCTTGTAAGCGCGTCGGAAGCGGGTGCTTTGCAGCACCTCCACGTCCGCGGCCATCAGTCGCGCTGACCCTCGGGCATGAACGGGGTCGCAAGCTCCCGGCCCTCGGCGCGAGCGACCAGCAGTTCACAAATGAAGTCGATGGGCAGGTCGGGGTTATCCATGGCGGTACGCCCCACCTCGGCCCAGAATTCGATCTGGCCGGCGATGGTCCGGTGCTCGGCTTTCGCCTGGGCGCGCGCCTGCTGGTAGAGCGTTTCATCAATGCGGACGGGCAAACTCATGGCCTGCTCCTTTTGCTACAAATGTAGCAATGGTAGCGCGCCCCTGAATTGCCAGCAACATAACGCCCGGGTCGGTGCATTCCGCATACGCTCCATGCATCCTGCGAGGTTCGGTGGTGCCCTCGTAGGAGGCGCTGAGCGCAGCGAACCGCATCAAGCCGCGGCCGTCGGAAGCCCCTGCGTTGGGAGGGTGCCGAAGCCGCCGCCCGCTTCAGGCGAACAGCTTGCGGCGGAAGAACTCCGGGGTGGCGCCGGCGGCACGGTGGATCGCGGCGTTGTAGTAGTGCGTGACAAAAGGCAGCTCCTCGGCCGCCTCTTCGCGCAGGAACGACACCGGGGCGTCCTTCGCGGCGATGGTGCAGGTCCACCAGCCGGAGGGGTAGGTGGCCTGCGGGAAGTGCAGGGTCAGGGCGTCGATGAAATTCGCCGCGCGCAGGCTGTCGTGCATCGGGCGGATGATGCTGTCGGTGTGCAGTAGTGGCGATTCGCTTTGCTGGACCAGCAGGCCATCCGGACCCAGGGCCTTCACGCAGTCCTTGTAGAAGGCGGTGGAGAACAGGCCCTCGGCGGGGCCGACCGGGTCGGTGGAGTCGACGATGATCACGTCGATCGAACCGGGGGTCGCATCCTTGAGGTACTGCACGCCGTCAGCGAACAGCAGTTCGGCGCGCGGGTCGTCGTTGGCGTCGCACAGCTCCGGGAAGTACTGCTCGGATAGCTGGGTGACGCGCTCGTCGATGTCCACCTGCACGGCACGCTCGACTTCGTCGTGCTTGAGCACCTCGCGCAGGGTGCCGCAGTCGCCGCCGCCGATGATCACCACGTTCTTCGGGGCGTTGTGCGAGTACAGCACCGGGTGCGACATCATCTCGTGGTAGATGAAGTTGTCGCGTCCGGTGAGCATCACGCAGTCGTCGATTACCATCAGGTTGCCGAAGGCCTCGGTCTCGTAGATCTCGATCGTCTGGTACGGGGTCTGTTCTTCATGCAGCTTCTGTTTGATGCGAAGCGACAGGGCCATGTCTTCGTGCGGCTCGCTGAACCAGTTGTTGTCGAGTGCCATTGGGCGGCTCCCCTTGCCGGTGCGGTGGACGGTATGATGCGCCGCTATGATAGTGCCCTGTATCCTGCGGGCAACTCTGAACCTCCCCGTCATTGCGAGGAGCGAAGCGACGCTGCAATCGCCTTTCATGTCCACCGGAACGCCCAGGGCAGGCAGCGCAATCAAACGCACTGCCCTCGTTCAGGAGATTGCTTCGTCGCCTGCGGCTCCTCAATGGAATGGACGCCCCCGCCCTATTACGGCATCGCGATGTGCCAGAGTGGGGGTGTGAACTCTCACTCGAAGCGACGGAGGCGTCCA
>NZ_KB822991.1:1871-3810 GCF_000364985.1 Thioalkalivibrio sp. HL-Eb18 | reverse complement strand
GTTCACTCCGATGGCCTGGCGTGCTTCCGCGCCGTCGCAAGGGCCGACTGCCGGCACCAGCCGACGGTCGTGGCCGGGCGCAAACCCCAGGATCTTCCCGAATTCCAATGGATCAACACCGTGCTCGGCAACCTCAAAACCAGCCTGAGCGGGAGCTACCATGCATTTGCGTTCGCCAAGTACGCAGCCCGTTACCTCGCGGCATTCGCCTACCGCTTCAACCGACGCTTTGATCTGGCGACGTTGCCGGCGCGACTGCTGGTCGCCGCCGTGCACTGCCGGCCCGTGCCCGAGCGGGTTCTGCGACTGGCTGACTCTCGTTGCTAATCAGGTCGATTGATGCTCCGGCTGGCCCGCTGAGAGGGGGTACACCCTCCGGAGCGGTACGGGCAGGGGTGCGCCGTTCGAGGGTCCAGAACACCAGCAGGAATGTAGACGGAAAACAAACCTTTCCCCGGTTCCTGTATTACCAGATGCAGCGTATCGGGAAGTCGCGCAAGGCCGGATCGGTGGTCAGCAATGGGATCTGCTCGAGCTCTGCCTGGGCGGCCAGTATGCGATCGAACGGGTCGCGATGGTCGACAGAATACGTCCCGGCGTGGACCGCTTGCGAGTAGTTGACGGCCAGATGCGTAAAGCCATCTGCGGTGACGAGTTCATCAAAGCGCTGGATGACCACACCGCCAATCTGCAGTTTGCCCAGCCGATGCTTGGTCGCAATCTCCCATGCGCTGGCGGCGCTTACCATGACAGCGTTATCCAAGTCCCCAATGATTTCCCGAGCGCGTGACGATAGCCGCGAATCGTTCGTTAACCACCAGAGCAGGGCGTGGGTATCGAGCAGGACTCGCACACTATTTCTCCCAAGCGGCGAGTTCATCCTCCGGCAAGGGTTCGAAGAATGCGTCTTCGACCTGGCCCGTTATGCGCCCGGGTTGGCGCTGTAATTGAGGGGATGCCAGCGGCACCAGCCGCGCATACGGCCGGCCTGACTTGGCCAGGATGATCTCTTCGCCGTCATGGGCGCGCTTCAGTAGCCGGGATAGGTGCGTCTTTGCTTCGTGTACGTTGACCGTCGTGCTCATAAGTCGTCCAATATGACTAAGTCTTAAGGCTAAGCCTATCTGGTGGCGTTGCAGCAATCAATCGTTTCCTCAGTTCACCCGTCGACTGGCTCATATCCAGGCCCTGCGAAATCCAAAGGTAGACCCCCAGCCCCCGCTACTCGATGGTGCTCGGCACTGGCTTGCGCGCTGAGGGTGCGCTCCGGAGCAGGCTCCGGGCGGGGTGCAACGGAGGTCTCCTTGGGCGGGCGCGGTCCTCTGGCTGGCCCTTGCTCTAATCTGGTGCTATGGTGTTTTGGTGTCTACGATTAAGCCCGTCAGGAGTGCTTCGATGAGCCGATTAACCATCACCCTGGACGACCAGCTGCATCAGGCCCTGAAAGAGGCGGCGGCGCGGCAGCACCGTTCCATCGCCTCGATTATCGAGGAGAGCCTGGTCTATCGCGGGATTCGTACCCGTAGCGAGGCGCGGCAATTAGTGGTCTCGGCTCGGAAGCGCGCAGCGCTAAGCGAAGAAGATGCCATGGCTCTAGCGCTGGAGGAGACCCGTTCCGAGCGCGGCCGATGAAGCCGTGGACGCTGGTGGTTGACACCAACGTCGTGGTGGCGGGGCTTCTGTCCAGTACGCCACGCTCACCCGTATGCCGTGTCTTGGACGGGATACTGGCGGGACATTTTCCTTTCCTGACTTCGCCTGACCTGATATCCGAATATCGCAGGGTTCTCTTGCGGCCGTCGCTGGTTCGGCTGCATGGCCTTTCGGACTCGCATATCGATGACTTGGTGACCGAACTGGTCGCCAATGCGATCTGGCGTGAGCCGAGCCCCACATCGATTTCGGCTCCGGATGCCGGAGATGCTCACCTGTGGGATCT
>NZ_KB822991.1:0-1161 GCF_000364985.1 Thioalkalivibrio sp. HL-Eb18 | reverse complement strand
CCAGCTACCAGACCCAACGTATCGGAAAGCCGCGTAAGGCCGAGGAAAACAGCAGGGATGGAGACCGAAAATAAATCTGTCCCCGTTTCCGTCCGCGTGCTGGGCAAGTGGATGAATGCCGGTGTGTTGGAGAATGGGGTGATAGATCACCCCGAAGACGGCGTGCCGCAGGGCGGCTGTATTTCACCTCTGCTGAGTAATCTGTATCTGCACGAGGTGCTGGACCTCTGGTTCGAACAGGAGGTCAAGCCGCGGATGCGGGGCCGGGCGTTCCTGGTGCGGTTTGCCGATGACGCCGTGTTGGGTTTTGAGCGGGAGGACGATGCGCGCCGGGTGCTGGACGTGCTGCCCAAGCGTCTGGGACGCTTTGGGCTGACGCTACACCCGGAGAAAACACGCCTCGTGGACTTCCGTCGGCCCGACCGGCGACCGAAGGCGAGCCAACGAGAACGTAGCTTCGACATGCTTGGTTTCACCCACTATTGGGGGCGCTCCCGGAAGGGGCGCTGGGTGGTGCAACGCAGGACGGCCCGGTCTCGGTTTACCCGGACTGTGCGTCGCTTCAACGAGTGGTGCCGCCGCAACCGCCACCTTCCGGTGGTGGAACAACGGACGGTGTTGAATCGCAAGCTTCGCGGCCATGATGCCTACTTTGGCATCACCGGGAACGTCAAGGCGCTGCAACGTCTGCGCTTCGAGGTTCAGGGCCGTTGGCGCAAGTGGCTCAGCCGCCGATCCCGAGCGGCGCAACTGAACTGGATCCAGTTCAACCGCCTGCTCCAGCGCCACCCGCTCCAGCCTGCACGCGTGGTTCACCGTGTGTACGCCACGTAGCATTTGCTACACCGAGGAGCCGGATGCGTCAATCGCGCACGTCCGGATCTGTGGGAGCCGCGGGTGAGCAATCACCCGTGGCCACCCAGCCCCCGTTTCCGTCCGTCCCCGTTTCCGTCCGAGACCGAAAATAAATCTGTCCCCGTTTCCGGTTTCCGGGATGGAGAAGGAAAATAAATCTGTCCCCGTTTCCGTGAATCTGTCCCCGTTTCCGCAAGGCCGAGGAAACCAGGAGGGATGGAGACGGAAAATAAATCTGTCCCCGTCTCCGAGCGCGCATATCGATGATTTGGTGACCGAACTGGTCGCCAATGCGATCTGGCGTGA
>NZ_KB822990.1:0-4806 GCF_000364985.1 Thioalkalivibrio sp. HL-Eb18 | reverse complement strand
CTAAGGCGAACTGGCAGCCGGGAGGATCCAACCTTTGCAGCTCTTGGAGTTAAACAGAAAGTGTTTTCTTGTAATAGCTGTGGCAGAGAAAGTGCCTTTACGCCGGAAAGCCGATAACAAGTCCGTCAAGTTCGTTCCGCGCTTCGCACTCCACCGGGCGCGACTAACGCCGCGCCGCTTAACTTTGCGAAGAATGGGGACAGACTTATTTTCTACGGCGCTGAATCCATGGTCACCCACACACCGGACCCGGCTGAGCCCCTTAAGTTTGTGACGTCGGCTCATCCGGCATATATAGCTCGCACGCTCAATCAGTATCCGTGCGCGATACCTGATCACTGTTAACCGGTAAAGCATGGAAAGCAGGATTCGCAGAAAATACGCTTCGATGATGTGGGAGTGTCGCTTTCGGATCGAAACACTTCGTGGTTCACGTCCGGAAAGACTCATTGCACGTATCTCCAGACCACGATCGAGTCAGAAGCCCTTCAGCTTCGGAAATTGCTTGAACTGATCGCTTTCTCCTCGTTAGTGTCATATCAAGAATCCTACCGTTCTGTTAGAAGTGACATTGCGAAGGACTGGCACGCGGATCGAATCTTGCGCAGGATTGAGGGTATCAACCCTAAGTTCTATCCAGCCCCCGTGGACGGATTCAATAAGCGAGACTGGAATAGGGTGACAAGTGGGTACCTTACGCGAAAGCAGTTCGAGCGGTTGTACGATACATGTGGAGCCATTCTTCATTCCCAAAATCCGTTTTCAAAAGGCAAAAGTTCGTTGTCTTTCCATAGAAAGGTTCCTGAATACTTGGGCAGAATTGAGACCTTGCTGTCAGAGCATTTGGTAGAGCTTGCCGAATCACGAGAACTCATTCATGTAATCGCTCCGATGGAAGAGAATGCGGCAATACAGGTTCGGCACTTAGTACGCGGGGCGAACCACACTTAACACATCGCGCGAGGCGGGCCGCTTTCAGACTTCGCCTCGATCACCGTTAGACCGTAACAAGGAAGGGAACCGAGTGTCTGATGAACTCCAACAATTCAATGCTCACCAAGAGGATGTTCGGCGGAGAGCTGACTCCCTGGCGCGAGCCATGTTTCTGCTGAGCGGTGGCGCACTCACGGTCTCGATAGGCATATTCACCAACCATGCCGCCCCTCAATTAGAACCGGAGCTTGCGTGCGTGCTGCGCGGTTCCTGGTGGAGTCTCGTCTCATCAATCCTTCTGCTGATTTTCTGCCTTATCGCCATTATCGCTCGCGACTACGCCTTCGGAGAGCGCTGGCGCAGTGCAATGGACGCGCCGGAGAAAGGGGCGCCTCGCCAGTTTCTATGGCCGGAGATCGTGATCTGGGCTCTTGGCCTTGTGGCCGTGGCTGCATTCACTTTGGGAATGCTCGGGTTGGCTAGGGTGGCCACCGGGCTTCTTGGGTAACCGCCCTTTGCGAAGTCCAGGACACCCACTTTCTGCGGACCTTCCCGGAAACGAACTCGGCGCCCGGAGGCGCCGATCGAAGTGGTTGGGAGAGTGCTGGGCCCTAGCCCCAGATGTCCTGGGTGATGCCGACGTACCAGGCGCGGGTGTGTTCGGCCTCCTGGCGGCGGAAGGTTGAAGACTGGCCGTTCGGACTGACGCCACCGGAACCTTCTACCGCCGCCTGAGCGCCGTTTTGGTACTGGTATACGGCGGCGATGCTGACGCCATAGTCCGGCGTGATCAGGCCGTAGCAGGTGCTGGCCGAAGAGGGCTCCAGGGGCTCCTGGCCCGATGGGCCGAAGAAGAGGACACCCATCTTTTGCCGGCCCAGCCGAAAACGAGCTCGGCGCCCGAAGGCGCCGATCAAAGTGGATGGGAGAGTGCTGGGAGCTAGCCCCAAATGTCCTGAGTGATCCCGGCATACCAGGCGCGGGTGTGTTCGGCCTCCTGACGGCGGAAGGTTGAAGACTGGCCGAGCGGACTGACGCCACCGGAACCTTCTACCGGCGCCTGGGCGCCGTTTTGGTACTGGTGCACGGCGGCGATGCTGACGCCGTAGTCCGGAGGATGTAGCGGACACCCACTTTCTGGCGGGCATGAGCTCGCATGTATCGTCGACGTTGAAGTTCAGGCCGTCAGAGATGTGCCGAAACCATACAAGGCTCTCCGGTATTACCCCGAGCACACGTTTGACCCGACCGATGACTAAAAGACCACCAGGCGATTAACACCACCCTCAACGGCCCTCTAAACTCGCACCAGCGATCGACCCAGCGAACAAAACAATGAATATAAAACAGAACCCATTCTCTTTCTATGATTTCTTGGGATACATAATACCGGGGGCCGTATTTCTGTATGGGGCAATACTGGTGGCCGGCCACTTATCGGAATATGATACACCCATTGGATTCGCATTAACGGTATTGAGCTTCGAGAACCCAGAGGTTTATATACCATTTGTATTATTGGCGTACATCACAGGCCACTTTCTGAGTTTTCTGTCCTCGATTACCGTGGAACGGTACTCCATATGGGCGCATGGATACCCATCAAAGTATCTATTAGGGATTTCCTCAAAAGGATATTTTTATCTAGAAAATCATAAGAAACTACGGCAGACAATGAGAGTTCTCGTGTTCGTATTACTTGCTCCGATCTCCGTCCTTGATTGGCTGCTTGGCACAAAAGCGGGAATGCGTGACCTGTACGCGAAGGCGTTGGATCCGTTACTAATCGAGCTTTTGCGAAAACGCATAGCGCTTCTAATTGGAGATCACGCCCAAGTAAACAATCAGTCTGAGCATGGATCTGCGAACGATAATGATTTCTTTAGATACGCATACCATTACGCAGTAGAGAATGCAGAGAACCACCTTCCGAAAATGCAAAACTATGTGGCTCTTTATGGATTTCTAAGAACACTAACTCTTATCTCTCTGACAATATTTTGGATATCAACGTGGCATGCGTTAACTGCTCAGGGTTCATTATTAGCCGGTATTACGGCGGTATCATTGTCGGCAACGACAACCTTTCTCCTGTTTATGGGCTTCGTAAAGTTCTATCGGCGTTTCTCGCTAGAGGCATTGATGGCCATGGCTGTTACGTACCCCAGCAAGGACCTGGATTGAAGCAGGAACGAATCGGCCTCGGGAGGCGCCGATTCGATTAGAGGACACCAGAGGACACCCACTTTCTGCGGACCTGCCCGGAATCGAACTCGGCGCCCGGAGGCACCGATCGAAGTGGATGGGAGAGCGCTGGGGCCAAGTTTCTGTCACTAGGCACTACGGGGTCGGACCACGGTAAAAGACTGAAAGACAGGCGGTTATCGCGTTTTCCACCCCAATGAGATGCCTTAGACGGACAATTTCAGGCGCGAAAATGGCCCACTAACGGGCGGGCAAACGGTCTCTCCCTCCGCTCGTTCAAGATATGTAGTGGGCACGCCCAACCAATCCACCTAGTCACTGTTAGAGCCGCAGAGAAGGTCATGGTCGATTTGGTGTATCGGACGGCGACACCAGGCGATGTGGAGGACATCGCTCGGCTTGTGAATTCCGCGTAGCGACCCAGACGGGGGTAGAAGAGGACACTGAGCTTCTTGATACGCTGCTTACCGGGCCGCCTCGGCTTCCAGCATGTCCACGAGTTCGGCGGCGGATGCAAGGCCGTACCTGATCCGGCCCTGGGGGGTGATGATGGTGGGGGTGCCCCGGAACCGCTGCTCCCGGGCAATGGCCAGATGATCGGCCACGGGATTCGTGCAGTCTTCCGCCTTTATGGTCTCGCCCAGCTTGGCCCGGGTGATGGCATCCTGCCGGTCGTCGCTGCACCACACCGCCTCCATCTGCTCGAAGGCGTTGCCGATGATGGGGAACGCCGCATAGCGAATGCGGATGTCCCATAAGAGGTAGTCGTCGATTTGCTGGTGGAATTCGCGGCAATAGGGGCAGTTGACGTCGGTAAAGACCGTCACGGTGTACTGGGCGTCGTCCGGCTCAAAGACAATGAGCTCGTCCTCGTCCAGGCCTTCCACCAGTTGCACGATCTCGGCCTCCCGTTCCCCGGCGGCCGCGTTGCCGCTCAGGCCGAACACGAGAAACGCCACGGCCACCAGAACCATGGGGCATGCGCAGATCCTGTTCCGTATCACGTCCACCGTCCTTCCGGCTTGATGTGCTAACAACCGGTGTTTGTCGGCCTGCCGGATACCCTGCCCCGAACACATACCGATGGACCATTGCGAGGAATCCGGGTTCCGCCTGAACGCGATGGCCATAGCCAACGGAACCAACGGGGTCGGGCCTTGATAAGCCACTGAACGTAAGGTGCTAATGTTCTCTTTCGGGACGCCACAAGCGCTTAAACAGGCAATTTCCGGCCTTATAAGTGCCGAAAGAAGAACGCGGTGATCGTCGGTTTCATAGCGGGGTCGGACCCCCAGGAACCAAGCGAGCTTCCAAGCCCTCTTAAGGAAACACTGATTTATTCCGCCGTGGGTCCCGCCCACCTGGCGGGTTTGGGATAATGGCGCCAGGTTTCCTGCCCAAGGTGATGGCCGATGTCCCAGCGCAGCTTTTCCGATCTCGAGTATTCCGCCAAGCGTAAGCAGACGCGGCGCGACCGCTTTCTGGGGGAGATCGATGCGATCACGCCCTGGGCGGCGCTGGTGGAGGCGATCGAGCCGCACTACCCGAAGGGGAAGCGGGGTCGTCCGCCGATTGGTCTGGAACGGATGCTGCGGATGTACGTGGCCCAGCAGTGCTTCAACCTGTCGGATGAAGGGATCGAGGATGCGGTCTACGACAGCCAGGCGA
>NZ_KB822989.1:0-6451 GCF_000364985.1 Thioalkalivibrio sp. HL-Eb18 | reverse complement strand
CCACCCGGTACTCGAACAGGGGAAGATCCCGAACCCGCCGCAGCGTCGTCTCGTGCACCTGACGCGTCCGGTGGCCGCAGCGTTCGCAGTGCATCCACTGCCGCGTCGGCTTCAGGTGCAACTCCAGCGTGCCGCCCGCCTCGTCCGGCCATACCGCACGTTCCAGCCGATAGCCTTCCCAGCCGCCCAGCTTCTGCAGCGTCTTCTTGTCCAGCATCCCCCTCTCCCGTGTCCAACCCGGCTCCACGCGAGATTACGATGCCCTTCAGCGCACGAATACCTCCCCGGTATCCTTCGATGAACCAGAAAAAAGCCCCCGGCGAAACCGGGGGCCAGTGACAGCACAAACGGCGTGACCGAATTACCCGCTGGTGCCCGTGCGCGGGGCGGGCTCGCCCTCGTCCGCACGCGGCTCCTGGTACACCACGTCCAGGGCCTTGGCCGCGGCCACCTCGTTGAAGCGACGGTTCGGCAGATTGTGCGGCGAGGCCTTGATGGTGTCGATGTCGCGGCCGGCCTCTTCCAGGATCGCGGCCATCGCCTCGACGAAGCCGTCCAGCGTCTCCTTCGACTCGGTCTCGGTCGGCTCGACCAGCAGGCACTCCGGCACCAGCAGCGGGAAGTAGGTCGTCGGGGCATGGTAGCCGTGGTCCAGCAGGCGCTTGGCGACGTCGCCGGCGGTCAGCCCCAGTTCCTTGGCCTGCTTCTTCAGCGTGACGATGAACTCGTGCGTCGCACGACGCTCGGGATAGGCCAGGTCGAACCCGGCCCGTTCCAGTTCGCGCGCCAGGTAGTTGGCGTTCAGCGTGGCGAACTCGGACACGCGCTGCATGCCCTCGCGCCCCAGCATGCGCATGTAGACATAGGCGCGCAGCAGCACGCCGGCGTTGCCAGCAAACGCAGACAGGCGGCCGATGGTCTCGGGATAGTCCGTCTCGGTGGCAAAACGGTAGCCACCCTCGCCGTTCTCGATCACGTGCGGCACCGGCAGGTACGGCAGCAGGCGCTCGCCGACGCCGACCGCCCCGGAACCCGGACCACCCCCGCCGTGCGGCGTGGAGAAGGTCTTGTGCAGGTTCATGTGGATCACGTCGAAGCCCATGTCGCCCGGGCGCACCTTGCCGAGGATGGCATTCAGGTTGGCACCGTCGTAGTACAGCAGGCCCCCGGCCTCGTGGACGATCTTCGCGATCTCGGAGATGCGACGCTCGAACACGCCCACGGTGGACGGGTTGGTCAGCATGATCCCGGCGGTCTGCGGGCCCACGGCCTCTTTCAGCGCCTCCAGGTCCACGTCACCCATGGCGTCGGTCGGGATCTCGCGCACCTCGTAGCCGCACATGATGGCCGTCGCCGGGTTGGTGCCGTGCGCGGCATCCGGGACGATAATCTCGCGGCGCTCGGTATCGCCGCGCGCATCGTGGTAGGCGCGGATCATGGCCACACCCGTGTATTCGCCCTGCGCACCGGCCATCGGCGCGAGCGAAACGGCCTTCATCCCGGTCACGTCCTTCAGCATCTCCTGCAGCTCGAACATCGTATGCAGGAAGCCCTGGCTGTGGCTGGCCGGGGCATGCGGGTGCCGGTTCAGGAAACCGGGCAGCATCGCCAGGCTGTTACAGGCGCGCGGGTTGTACTTCATCGTGCACGAGCCCAGCGGGTAGAACTCGGTGTCGATGGAGAAGTTCTTCTGCGACAACCGCGTGTAATGACGCACCACATCCAGCTCCGAAGCCGCGGGCAGGCCGGGGGCCGACTTGCGCTGCAGGTTCGCGGGGATGGCGGTCGTGGCATGCGCGCGCGGCGCCTGGGCCACGGCCGAGCGACCGGCACGCGAACGTTCGAAGATCAGGTGGTTTTCCATGGTGCTCATAGCGGTTTCTCGCTTAAGGAATTCGTGGAAGGCGGCGGGCCCCGGGTGACCCGGCCCCGCCGCCTGTAGCCCATGATTTATTGCGTCGGGCTCAGATCGGCCCGGTCGTCCAGGGCCTTGAAGATGGCGTCGTAGTCCGGCTCGTCACCGATCTCGGAGACCAGCTCCGCGTGCATCACCAGATTGTCGGTATCCAGCAGCACGACACCGCGCGCGGTGATGCCTTCCAGCGGGCCGTCCTGGATCAGCACGCCGTAGTCCTTGGCGAAGTTGCGATCGCGCATCATCGACAGCACGGTCACACGCTCGAGATTCTCGGCGGCGCAAAAGCGACCCATCGCAAACGGCAGGTCGGCGGACACCACCAGGATCTCGAGATCCGGGCGCTGTTTGACCATGTCCTCGAACTTCTTGGTGGACTCGGCACAGACCGGGGTGTCCAGGCTCGGCACGATGTAGACCAGCTTGCGCTTGTCGCCAAAGTTGGCCAGCGAGACGTCCTCAAGGTCCTTGGTCGTCAGCTTGAAATCCGGCGCCGGCGAGCCGACGTGCGGCAGGTCGCCGTTGGTATGGATCGGATTACCCTTCAGTTTGACTTCGGCCATGGCGTGCCTCCTCAGGCTTGTGGTGTATGGCGCGTCGGGTGCGACCCGCGTCAGGCAGCCTTCGCCTGCTCGCAGATCGTCACATACTGCTCCAGATCGGCATCCGTCTTGGTCTCGGTCGCGCAGGCCAGCACGCAGCCGTCGAGCTGGGCATAGTCGCGGCCCAGCTGGTAGCCGGCCAGCACGCCGGCATCGGCCATCGCCTGTACGCGATCCGCGACGTTGCCGCCGAAGTCCAGCGCGACCTCGTGGAAGTACTCGCCGGTAAAGCGCGGCTTGATGCCCTTGGCCGCCAGCTTGTCCACCAGGGCGTGGGTATTGGCGTAGCAGGCCTCGGCCACACGGGTCAGGCCTTCGTCACCCAGCAGGGACATGTGGATGGTCGCGGCGGTGACCACCAGACCCTGGTTGGTGCAGATGTTCGAGGTCGCCTTGGAGCGGCGGATGTGCTGTTCGCGCGCCTGCAGCGTCAGCACGTAGCCCGGCTTGCCATCGGCATCCTCGGCACGGCCGACGATGCGCCCCGGCATCTGCCGGATGTGTTTCTTGCGCGTGGTCATGAAGCCGAAATACGGCCCGCCGGACGAAAGCGGCGCGCCCAGCGGCTGACCCTCGCCCACCACGATATCCACGCCGTTCTCGCCCCACTCGCCCGGCGGCTTCAGCAGCGCCAGCGAAACCGGATTGACTACGGCAATCAACGGGATTTCGCGCTGTTCGGCCCAGCCGGTGAGCGCGTCGACATCTTCGAGGATGCCGAAGAAATTCGGCTGGCTGATGATCATCGCGGTCACGTCGTCGTCCGCGAATGGCGCCAGCGCCTCGACCGGCGTCTGGCCGGAGGTCTCGTCGAACGGGATCTCGACCAGCTCGATGCCCTGGTTGCCGATCAGGGTGTGGATCACACGGCGATAGTCCGGGTGCAGCGCGCCCGGCACCAGCACCTTCTTGCTCTTGGAGCGGCGGTTCACGCGCACGGCCATCAGCACGGCCTCGGCCAGCGCGGAGGCGCCGTCGTACAGCGAGGCGTTGGAGGCCTCCATGCCGGTCAGGCGGCTGATCATCGTCTGGTATTCGTAGATCAGCTGCAGCGTGCCCTGGCTGGCCTCCGCCTGGTACGGCGTGTAGGCGCTGTAGAACTCACCACGCGTAGCGATCTGCCACACGGCCGCCGGGATGTGGTGCTCATAGGCCCCGGCCCCGATGAAATTGGACGCCATGCCATCCCGCGCCGCGCGCTCCTGCATCAGGCGCGAGATCGCCATCTCGTTCAGGCCCTCGGGGACCTTTTCGAGCGCCGGCGCACGCAGTTCTTTCGGGATCTCGTCGAACAGATCCTCGATGGAATCAGCGCCGATGCGGTCGAGCATCGCGCGGATGTCTTCTTCGGTATGCGGGATAAAGGGCATGTCGTACTCGCTTTCGCTACTGCGAAGTTCGGATCGGGCCCCGGGCCGGATGCCCGGGGCGCCTTATCGCTCCTGCCAGGTCGGCTCCGTCAGAAACCGCCCCGTCGGGAACGTCGGATCAGGACTCGGCCTCGACGTGCGCGGCGTAGGCGTCGGCGTCCATCAGGGCGTCGAGCTGGCTCGCGTCGGAGGGCTTCATCTTGAACAGCCAGCCCTCGTCAAACGGGGACTCGTTGACCTTCTCGGGGCTGTCGGCCAGTTCTTCGTTGGCCTCGGTCACCTCGCCGGACAGCGGGGCATACACGTCCGAGGCGGCCTTGACCGACTCGACCGTCGCGCAGGCCGAACCGGCCTCGACCGACGCGCCCGCCTCCGGGGCCTCCACGAACACCAGATCGCCCAGCAATTCCTGCGCGTGATCCGTGATGCCAATGGTCACGGTGCCGTCGGCCTCCTGGCGCACCCACTCGTGGCTCTTGGTGTACTTCAGGTCCTTCGGTGCTTCGCTCATGACGTCTTCCTTTTTCGTTTGGATCCCGCCTGCGCAGTTTAGTCTCGCGCGGGCGGCATGAGGCAATCCTCGATTCAGTTTTTCGGCCGTTCGATCTGCGGCTCGCCGTTACGTACAAACACCGGCTTGACCACCCGTACCGGCAGCATGCGCCCGCGAATGTCGGCCTGCAGTTCCTCGGCATCCACCGCGGCCGGGATGCGCGCGAACGCAACCGACACGCCCAGGCTCGGCGAGAAGCTGCCGGAGGTGACCACACCATCGCCGGCGGGAGTCTCGATACGGGTACCTCCGCGCAACACGCCGCGCCCCTCCAGCACCAGCCCGACCATGCGCTCGGGCACGCCCTCGGCCTTCCACTGCTCGACAGCCTTGCGACCGATGAAGTCGCGCTCGGCATCCTTCAGGGCGATAGTCCAGCCGAGATTCGCGGTCAGCGGATTGGTCTGGTCGTCCATGTCGGTACCGTAGAGGTTCATGCCGGCCTCCAGGCGCAGCGTATCCCGCGCGCCCAGGCCGACCGGGTTCACGCCGACGTCCTTCAGCTTTTCCCAGAAGCCATCGGCCTGCTCCGCCGGCAGCATCACCTCGAAGCCGTCCTCGCCGGTGTAGCCCGTACGGGCAACGAACCAGGAATCGTTCCAGACGGCGGAGAACGGCTTGAGATCGCCGGCCGAACGCAGATCGTCCGGCAGCAGCGGCAGCGTCTTCTCCACCGCCTGCGGGCCCTGAATCGCGATCAGTGCGAACTCCGGGCGCGGCTCGACGTTCACGTCAAAATCTTTCGCGACCTGCTGCATGTGGGCGATGTCGCCCTCGGCGGTCGCGGCGTTGACCACGGCGCGGTAGGTGTCACCCCCGGTCCAGTAGATGATCAGGTCATCGATCACCCCGCCGGCCTCGTTCAGCATGCAGGTGTACAGGGCGCGGCCCTCGGTCTTCAGCTTGGCGACATCGTTGGCCAGCAGGTAGCGCAGGAAGGCCTGCGCCTGTGGGCCATGGACATCGACGACCTGCATGTGCGAGACATCGAACATGCCGGCTCCGGCGCGCACCATCTTGTGCTCCTCCATCTGGGAGCCGTAGTGCAGCGGCATCTCCCAGCCGGCGAAGTCGACCAGCTTGGCCCCGGCGCGCTGGTGCGCGGCGTGAAGCGGCGTTTTCTTCAGACTCATCTTTTGTCGCCTTGCATTCGTGTTCGTGAGACGGGCCGCATCCCGGCCCGCCGCAGCCCCGGCGTATACGCGGGGCATAAAAAAAGGGCGGCCAGCAGGGTCTACCTGCCAGCCGCCCCTCTGTCCTGAAACCTGAGAGTTTGCGCCTTGCCAGCGATTTCTCGCTGCAGGGCCGCCCCCTTCGGTGGGCCGTCGCCGGCCGCTCTCCAGAGTGTGTCTCCTGCACCGTTCCGGTCCGGTAGCCTGAGCGATTCCGGGCGGATGTTGCGCCTTCGGCGTCTGCCAATCGACTCGCGATCGCAGAACTCTTCCAGAACGGTGTGCGGGCATTGTCGGGCACCCGCAGACGAAACTAATTGTACACCCAAATACCTCCTTCGCGAAAGCCCGGACGGGTGGCGGCGGCTTTTCGGCGCCCGCCCCGACCGCATATCGAGGGCACCGTCATCACGAGGCGTGCAGCGACGAAGCAATTTCCATCCGAAACCACCGGATGCTGATTCCCCCGCACTGCCCGCTTTCGGAGGTTGCCGCGTCGCTGCGCTCCTCAATGGAATGGACGCCCCCGCCCTATTACGGCATCGCGATGTGCCAGAGTGGGGGTGTGAACTCTCACTCGAAGCGACGGAGGCGTCCAGATGCAGGTTACAACACTCGGCATTGATCTCGCGAAGAACGTGTTTCAGGTCCACGGCGTGGATGCGCAGGGCCGGAAGGTGTTTTCGAAGGCGATCACGCGGAAGAAGCTGCTTGCGTTCCTGGCGCAGCTGCCGGCGTGCCGGGTGGGCATGGAGGCCTGCGGGAGTGCCCATTACTGGGCCCGTGAGTTGCAGGCGTTGGGGCACGAGGTGCGGCTGATGGCGCCGCAGTTCGTGAAG
>NZ_KB822988.1:0-6994 GCF_000364985.1 Thioalkalivibrio sp. HL-Eb18 | reverse complement strand
CAATGGAATGGACGCCCCCGCCCTATTACGGCATCGCGATGTGCCAGAGTGGGGGTGTGAACTCTCACTCGAAGCGACGGAGGCGTCCAGATGCAGGTTACAACACTCGGCATTGATCTCGCGAAGAACGTGTTTCAGGTCCACGGCGTGGATGCGCAGGGCCGGAAGGTGTTTTCGAAGGCGATCACGCGGAAGAAGCTGCTTGCGTTCCTGGCGCAGCTGCCGGCGTGCCGGGTGGGCATGGAGGCCTGCGGGAGTGCCCATTACTGGGCCCGTGAGTTGCAGGCGTTGGGGCACGAGGTGCGGCTGATGGCGCCGCAGTTCGTGAAGCCCTACGTGAAGACGAACAAGAACGACCGGGCGGACGCCGAGGCGATCTGTGAGGCGGTGACCCGCCCGAACATGCGTTTCGTGCCGATCAAGACGCCCGACCAGCAGGCGGTACTGGCTTTGCACCGGGTGCGCGAGGGCCAGATCAAGGCGCGCACCGCGCAGGCCAACCAGTTGCGCGGCTTGCTGGCTGAGTTCGGGATCGTGGTGCCCCAGGGGATGACGACCCTGTTCCGCGAGCTCCCGGGGATCCTGGAGGACGCGGAGAACGGCTTGCCGGATCTGTTCCGCACGCTGCTGGCCGACCGGCTCGACGAGTTGCGGCGACTGGACCAGGCCGTGAAGGAACAGGAGCGCCAGATCCAGGCCTGGCATCGAAGTCATGCGGTCAGCCGGCGCCTGGCCGAGATCCCGGGGATCGGATCGATCAGCGCGACCGCCTTGGTCGCCGCGATCGGCAATGCCCGGCACTTCAAGAACGGTCGCCAGCTGGCCGCCTGGATGGGGCTGGTGCCCAAGCAGCACTCCAGTGGCGGCCAGTCGAACCTGCTGGGGATCAGCAAGCGCGGCGACCGCTACCTGCGCATGCTGCTGATCCACGGGGCGCGGTCCGCCCTGTTGGCGGATCAGCGCCGCGGCGAGGGCGGCGACCCTTGGCTCGAAGGGTTACGCCAGCGGCGCGGTTCCAACGTGGCCACCGTGGCCCTGGCCAACAAGAATGCCCGCACGGTCTGGGCCCTGATGGCCCATGACCGGACGTTTGACCCCGGCTTACGCGGCGCCGCCGCGTAAGCCTGAAAAAACGGAGAAGCGAACGCGTTATTACGTACCCAACCCTCGATTGCGCAAGCGATTGAGCATGATGGCAACGGGAGCGATCCCGGTGGGGGCCAGTCCGATCATTGCGAAGCACCTCGAGTGCGCGACCTCGCTGGGACCCTCCACCCGCGGAATCCATCCGGGACCGTGGCGAATGAAAGCCGCACACGCAGTCCGAATGTACGGGAGCAATCGTCGCCCCGAAACCATCTACTCAAACGCTTGGCAAACCGGGGGCGTCCATGTACGCAATGACGGGCGAGATGTCTTCGTAGAGCCCAAGGAATCGCCATGTCTGACACGCCCTGGAATCTGGACGAGGCCCGCGCCACCTACGGGATTGATCACTGGAACGGTGGGTTCTTCGAGGTAAACGCTGCGGGCCACGTGGCGATGCGCCGTGCGGACTGGCCGGAGCATCCCGGTGTGGATTTGTACGAGCTCGCCGGGCGCCTGCGCGAGGAGCATGTGGGCCCGCCGGTTCTGGTGCGGTTTCAGGATGTGCTGGACGGCCGGGTACGGCGACTGGCGCGGGCCTTCGACACCGCCGCGCGCGAGCTGGAATATGAAGGTACGTTCACCGCGATCTATCCGATCAAGGTGAACCAGCAGCGCAGCGTGGTGGATCAGATCCTGGCGGCGGGCGATACACCGGATGCCGACGGCCTCACCCCGCGGGTCGGGCTGGAGGCGGGCAGCAAGCCGGAGCTGATGGCCGTGCTGGCACAGTCGCGTCCGGGGGCGGCGATCATCTGCAACGGCTACAAGGACCGCGAGTACGTGCGCCTGGCGCTGATCGGACGCCAGCTCGGGCATCGCGTGTACATCGTGATCGAGAAGCCCTCGGAGCTGGAGGAGGTCATCCGCCAGGCCGAGAACATGGATATCGCGCCCCTGTTGGGGCTGCGCGTGCGCCTGGCCTCGATCGGCAAGGGCAAATGGCAGAACACTGGCGGCGAGAAGGCCAAGTTCGGCCTGTCCGCAGCGGATGTGCTGGGCATGCTCGAGCGCCTGCGCGGTCTTGGCTGGCTGGACCGGCTGCAGCTGCTGCACTTCCATATGGGCTCGCAGATCGCGAACATCCGCGACATCCAGAACGGCATGGGCGAGGCGGCCAGCTACTTCGCCGCGCTCACCGAGGCCGGCGCGGCGCTTCGGGTGGTGGATGTTGGCGGTGGCCTGGGCATCGACTACGAGGGCTCGCGCTCGCGCAACGAATGCTCCATCAACTACTCGGTGGAGGAGTACGCGCTGAACATCCTGCGTCCGCTCAAGCGCATCTGCGAGGAACATGATCTCGCCATGCCCGAGGTGTTCAGCGAATCCGGGCGGGCGCTCACCGCGCACCACGCGGTCCTGATCACCAACGTGATCGACTGCGAGCCGGCCCCCGGGGATGGCGACGTCCCGCCCGCCGAGGATGGCGAGCTGCCCGAGATCGCCGCCATGCGCGCCTTGCTGGAGGACGGTGAGCGCCCGGCCTCCGAGATCTACCATGACGCCGCCTATGGCCTGTCCGAGGTGCAGGCGCGCTTTGCCCGCGGGATGCTGTCGCTGGCGGATCGTGCCCGTGCCGAGGCGATCTACTTTGCCCTGTGTCAGCGCCTGCTGGCGCGTCCGGAGGCCCTGCCGGCGGAGATCCAGGCGGAGCTGACCGACAAGCTGGCGGACAAGGTCTTCTGCAACTTCTCCGTGTTCCAGTCCATCCCGGACACCTGGGCGATCAACCAGATCTTCCCGATCATGCCGCTGCACCGGCTGGACGAGCGACCGACCCGGCGCGCGGTACTGCAGGACCTGACCTGCGACTCCGACGGCCACATCGAGCACTACGTGGAGCGCGAGGGCACGCACACCACGCTGGCCCTGCACCCGTGGAACGACCGCGAACCGTATTATCTCGGCATCTTCCTGGTTGGTGCCTACCAGGAGATCCTGGGCGATCTGCACAACCTGTTCGGGGACACCGACACCGTGAACGTGGAGCTGCTGCCCGAGGGCGGCTACCGTCTGGTCGACCCGGAACGCGGCGACACCGTGGACGAACTGCTGAGCTACGTGCACTTTGCCCCGGACGACCTGCGCCGCGCCTTCCGTGCCAAGATCGACGCCGCCGGCCTGCGTGGCGAGGCCGCGGGCCGGCTGCTGGCCGAGCTGGAACAGGGCCTGACCGGCTATACCTATCTTGAGGACTGAACCGATGCAGTGCTATGTCTACCGCGCGACCCGGCGCGCTGATACCTACGTCTACCTCCCGCAGAAGGACGACTTCTCCGAGCTCCCCGATGGCCTGACCCGCGCACTCGGTCGCCTCGAGTTTGCCCTGGAGTTCGAGTTGACCCCGGAGCGCACCCTGGCCCGGGAAGACCCGCAAAAGGTCCTGGCCAACCTCAAGGAGCAGGGCTTTCATCTCCAGCTCCCACCCCCGGAAGACGAATCCGGAACCTGACCTTCCCTGTGGCCGCCCGCACATCGCGTGGCCAACCCGCTCGAGCCGACCTTCGTTCGGGCCGCCCTGGACCCTCGAAGCCTCCGCACGGTCATCCCGGCTCTACGCTGCGCTGCGGCCGGGATGACCGGGGCAGGGTGACGGCGGGAGGGGTAACGAGGCGAATCGGTTGCGGCCGGGATCGCCGGTTAGGTTACCGATACGGGGCAAGGATGGTGATGAGCCGTGCCAGCGGCGCTTGGCGACGAAGGAGCCTGCGCATAAAACAGGGAAGTCGCAGCGCGCTCGCGCATAAGTCTGTATAGTGTCGGCCCTTTTGCCAGTATCCAGAGTTCGTATTCCATGACCGAGAAGCTTCGCAACATCGCCATCATCGCCCACGTCGATCATGGCAAGACCACGCTGGTCGACCAGCTCCTGCGCCAGTCCGGCACGCTCGACGCGCGCGGCGACCACGGCGAGCGGATCATGGATTCGAACGCGATCGAGAAGGAACGCGGGATCACGATCCTCGCCAAGAACACCGCTATCGAATGGCAGGACTACCGCATCAACATCGTCGACACCCCCGGGCACGCCGACTTTGGTGGCGAGGTCGAGCGTGTGCTGTCGATGGTCGACTCGGTGCTGCTGCTGGTGGACGCGGTCGACGGCCCGATGCCGCAGACCCGTTTCGTGACCCAGAAGGCCTTCGCCATGGGCTTCAAGCCGATCGTGGTGGTCAACAAGGTTGACCGCCCCGGTGCCCGCCCGGACTGGGCCGTGGATCAGGTCTTCGACCTGTTCGACCGCCTCGGCGCGACCGACGAGCAGCTCGATTTCCCGATCGTGTTTGCCTCCGCGCTGAACGGCTTTGCCGGGCTGGATTCCAGCGTCACCGAAGGCGACATGACCTGCCTGCTGGAGACGATCGTCAAGCATGTGTCCCCGCCGAACGTCGACGCCGACGGCCCGTTCCAGATGCAGGTCTCCTCGCTGGACTACAACTCCTATCAGGGCCTGATCGGCATCGGCCGCGTGAAGCGCGGGCGCATCAAGCCGAATACCCCGGTCAAGGTGGTGGACCGCGAGGGCGGCGTGCGCAATGGCCGCATGCTGCAGATCATGGGCTTCCACGGCCTGGAGCGCGTGGAAGTCACTGAGGCCAACGCCGGCGACATCATCACCTTCACCGGCATGGACGAGCTGTTCATCTCCGACACGCTGTGTGACCCGAACCATGTAGAGGCGATGGAGCCGCTGACCGTCGACGAGCCGACCGTCAGCATGACCTTCCAGGTCAATACCTCGCCATTTGCCGGACGCGAGGGCAAGTACGTCACCTCGCGCGTCCTGCGCGATCGCCTGCAGGAAGAGCTCAAGCACAATGTCGCGCTGCGAGTCGAGCCGGCCGAGGATCCAGACAAGTTCAAGGTATCCGGTCGTGGCGAACTGCACCTGGGTATCCTCATCGAGAACATGCGTCGCGAGGGCTACGAGCTGGCCGTCGCGCGTCCCGAGGTGGTGATCAAGGAAGTAGACGGTGTGAAGCAGGAGCCGTACGAAGCGGTTACCGTGGATGTCGAAGAGCAGCACCAGGGCACGATCATGGAGAAGCTCGGCGAACGCCGCGGCGACATGACCAACATGGTTCCGGACGGCAAGGGCCGTGTGCGCCTGGACTTCATCGTTCCGTCGCGCGGACTGATCGGTTTCCAGACCGAGTTCATGACCGCGACCTCCGGCACCGGCATCCTGCACCACATCTTTGACCACTACGGTCCGTATCAGCCCGGTGCCGTGGCCTCGCGCCAGAACGGCGTGCTGATCGCCAATGCCGCCGGCCAGGCGCCGGGCTTTGCCCTGTTCAACCTGCAGAGTCGCGGCAAGCTGTTCATCGGCCCCGGCGAAGAGGTCTACGAAGGCATGATTATCGGCCTACATTCGCGCGAGAACGACTTGGTCGTGAACGCGCTCAAGGCCAAGCAGCTTACCAACGTGCGCGCCTCCGGCACCGACGAGAATATCCAGCTCACCCCGCCGATCCGCATGACGCTGGAGCAGGCCATCGAGTTCATCGACGAAGACGAACTCGTCGAGGTCACCCCGGAAAGCCTGCGCATCCGCAAGAAGTTCCTGCTCGAGCACGAACGCAAGAAGGCCTCCCGCGCCGCCTCGGCGTAAGGCCGACGCCAACGCCCCGCCAGTGGGCAAGGCAAAAAGCCGCGCCCGGTCGGATCATTCGCCGGGCGCTTTTTCGTGTCTCGTCCACTGGAACCAGGTTCTTTGTCACCCCGGGAATTGCAAAACGTTTGTCCAGATCCTGTATGTGGCGATTCGCCGAGAGGCAATACATGCAAGGTTTCCCAAACAGCTAGCGGTTGAGCCTGACAGACGCCATTGCAGGCCTCACCCATCCAGTTGCCGCAGTAAACTGTCCAGTTCCCGGGCCATAACCGGGACGTCAGTCGTGGCAGTGTTCCAGACAATGCGGCTATCGATCTTGGCATAACCATGGATCAGCAGGTTTCGCAGATCCACGGCCGCCCTCAATTGTGGAATCTGTCGGGCCAGATCGGGATCCGCCCTTTCCAGCTGGCCCAGCGCCTCGCCCAGAATCTCCAGCTGCCGCTCAACGGCGGAGCGCATCAGATCGCTGGCTATGTAGTCCTCTTCGTTCGCGTCCTTCACGAATTCCGCCACGTGTCTCGCGGCCTCACGTGCGTCCCAAAGGTACGCCCGCGGATCACGCCGCATGGACCTCCTCCCGGGTTCGTTCGATATCCGCTAGGACATACGGATTGATCACACTTTGCGGCGTCACCAGGTCCACGGGCCGTCCAAGAATGTTGCTCAACTCTCTGCGCAGACCGAGGAATTGCTCGAGGGACAATCCGGTCTGCTCCGGCCCGAATTCCACGAGGAAATCCACGTCCGAACGTTCAGGGTCGAAATCTTCCTCGCGAGCTGCAGACCCGAAAACGTCCAGCCTTGACACACCGAAGTCACGGCATGCCGATTCGAGCGCGTTGCGATGTTGTTGAATCAATGGATGCATGCCTGGGCCTCCTACCAACATACGATACGACAGTCACGCCGGGAGCGCAGCCAGAAGGCTATGCATCGATTGACCTGATTAGCGACGAGAGTCAGCCAGGCTCACTGGGTGAGCCACCCCCGGGCGTACGTTGAGGCTACACAGTGAGCGGAGAGTGGCCTCATGGCGCAGAATCGGATTCAGTTTCAGCCGGGGATGTCGTTGCCGGCATTCATCGCCCAGTACGGCACCGAGGCCCAGTGCGAGGCGGCGCTGGAGCGGGCCCGATGGCCGGCCGGCTTCCGCTGCCCGCGTTGCGGGTGCCAAGCCCACTGCGTCCTGCACGGCAGCCCGCGCAAGAGGTTTCAGTGCAACGCCTG
>NZ_KB822987.1:0-7711 GCF_000364985.1 Thioalkalivibrio sp. HL-Eb18 | reverse complement strand
CTCCCGGTACTGGTCTTGGCGGTTCGGGAACACCTTGGGCTTCACCTTGCCCGCCTCCAGATCCCGGACCCACATGCAGTCGAGCTTGTTCTTGCTAACATCAACGCCAATATGAGCCATCTCGTCCTCTCGCCTTGTCCGTACAGCCTCACCCGTCCGTCACGGAGGGGGGTCTTGGATACCGTTCAAACTTCGAGATGAGAAAGGACTCGGGGCCAATCTACAGAACAGGTTCGTGACCTCAGGAGCCTGACGGGTTACCCGAGCCCAATACGGTTCATGGTAGCGATCCGTGAACCGCAAGACACAAGGAGCCTGCTCGCAGGCGAACGCCCCAGCCCGCGCCAGGCCCTGGCAGGGGCTTCGCCGCCAAGGCGGCTCCTACAGGGGCACCCCAACGCACGACCAGCCCGCCGTAGGAGCCTGCTCGCAGGCGAACGCCCCGGCCCGCACCGGGCTCTGGCAGGGGCTTCGCCGCCGAGGCGGCTTCTACAACGGCGCGGGTGATCAGGCGATGAGGTCGGCGAGGTCGTCGGGGCCGAGGATGGGGATGTCGAGGGATTCGGCCTTGGTGACCTTGGAGCCGGGGTCGGCGCCGGCGATGACGGCGGTGGTCTTCTTGGAGACGGAGCCGGTGACCTTGGCGCCGCGGGCTTCGAGGGCGGCCTTGGCTTCGTCGCGCGTCATGGTGTCGAAGCTGCCGGTGAGGACGTAGGTGTTGCCGGCCAGCGGGGCGGCATCGCCCTCCTCCGCTGCCGGTCGCGCAGGCGGATCGGGCCAGTGGACGCCGGCGTCGCGCAGCGCCTGGATGACGTCGCGGTTGTGGGGCTCGGCAAAGAAGTTGGCGATGTGCTCGGCGACGATGGGGCCAACATCGGGAACCTCCTGCAGCGCCTCGGCATCGGCCTGCATCAGGGCATCCAGGTCGCCGTAGTACGTGGCCAGGTTGCGGGCGGTGACCTCGCCCACCTCGCGGATGCCGAGGGCAAAGATGAATCGCGCAAGCGTGGTCTCGCGCGCCTGCTCCAGGGCGTTGACGAGATTCTCGGCGAGCTTGGGGCCGACCCGCTCCAGGGCCTCCAGGCGTTCGGCATCCAGCGCGAACAGGTCGGCCGGGCTTTGCACGATACCGCCATCGGCGAGTTGCTCGATCAGTTTCTCGCCGAAGCCCTCGATGTCCATGGCCCGGCGCGAGACAAAGTGCTTGAGGGCCTCGCGGCGCTGTGCAGGGCAGACAAGCCCACCGGTGCAGCGCGCGACGGCCTCGCCCTCGGGGCGTTCGATGTGCGAGTCGCATTCCGGGCAGCGGGACGGCATCTCGATCGCGCGGGTGTCCGCCGGGCGCTCGCCGCCGGCGCGGCCGACCACCTCGGGGATCACGTCCCCGGCACGGCGTACGATCACGCGATCGCCGATGCGGATGTCCTTGCGCGCGATCTCGTCCATGTTGTGCAGCGTGGCGTTGCTGACCGTCACCCCGCCGACCAGTACCGGCTCCAGCCGCGCGACTGGCGTCAGCGCCCCAGTGCGGCCGACGCGGAAGTCGACGGCGCGCAGGGTCGTCGTCTGCTCCTCGGCCGGGAATTTGTGCGCGATCGCCCAGCGCGGCGCGCGCGAGACGAACCCCAGGTGCTGCTGATCGGCCAGCGAGTCGACCTTGTAGACGATGCCGTCGATCTCGTAGTCCAGCTCGTGGCGACGTTCGGCCAGGCGCTCGTAATACGCGAGACAGCCCTCCACACCCTCGAGAACCGCGCGTTCGGGGCAGACTGGAAAGCCCAGCTGGTGCAGCCAGTCCAGCGTGCCGGACTGGGTATCGGGCAGCGTACCGCCCTCGACGTGCCCCACCGAGTAGGCGAAGAAACTCAGCGGGCGGCGTGCCGTCACCTTCGGGTCCAGCTGACGAAGGCTGCCGGCGGCGGCGTTGCGGGGGTTCATGAAACCCCGCTGGCCGTCGGCCTCCAGGCCCCGGTTCAGGCGCTCGAAATCCGAGCGGCGCATGAATACCTCGCCGCGCACCTCCAGCACTCCGGGGGCATCGTCGGTATAGCGATCCCCCAGGTGCAGCGGGATCGGGCGCACGGTGCGGACATTGCCGGTCACGTCCTCCCCGGTCTCGCCGTCGCCGCGCGTCGCGGCCTGCACCAGGCGGCCGTGCTCGTAGATCAGGCTGATGGCCAGGCCGTCCAGCTTGGGCTCGGCCATGTAGGTGACGGCCTGTTCGGTGCGCGCAGGCTCGCCGGTCTGCTTGGCCAGGCGCTCGCGCACGCGGCGGTCGAAGTCGCGGATCTCGTCGGCCTCGAAGCCGTTGGCCAGCGACAGCATCGGCAGGCGGTGGCGCACGGTGTCGAAGCCGGCGGCGGGGGCACCGCCAACACGCTGTGTGGGGGAATCCGGGGTGACGAGGTCGGGATGTTCGGCCTCGAGCTGTTCGAGTTCGCGCATCAAGGCGTCGAACTCGGCGTCGGAGACCTCGGGGTCGTCGAGGACGTAATAGCGGTAGTTGTGGTGCTCGATCTGGCGTCGGAGCTGTTCGATCCGCTCGGCCGTCTTGCCACCCGCGCCCGTCGTGCCCTCCGGCGACGCGGAGGGCGAGCTCACCGCGTCCTCCGCCGCCGCAGCAGGTCCGGACGGTGGCGCATCAGCCACTCGTTCAGGTCCTCGCGCATGTAGGCGAGCGTCTGGTTGGTGGCAGTGGACTGCTGGGCATCGAGGATCGATCCGCCGAGGTCGCGTGCCAGCGCATGCGCATTTTCCAGCAGCGCCTCGAACGCGCGTTGCGGATCGGCACTGGCGTGCACCTGCACGAACAACGTGATGCCAGGCGTCATCGTGTCCGTCAGATCCTGTTCGCGCAGTGTGCCCGGCGGCACCATGTTCGCGGCGGAAAACAGCGCCTGGCGGCTGTCGATCTCGGCATCGTGGTAGTGATAGATGTCCATTGCGCCCGGCTTGAGACCCGCGCGCTGCAGTGCGGCCCCCAGGGCTACGCCGGTAAACGGCCGGTTGCGCGGCGC
This sequence comes from Thioalkalivibrio sp. HL-Eb18, assembly GCF_000364985.1. Lineage (NCBI taxonomy): Bacteria > Pseudomonadati > Pseudomonadota > Gammaproteobacteria > Chromatiales > Ectothiorhodospiraceae > Thioalkalivibrio > Thioalkalivibrio sp. HL-Eb18. Next base: position 4,694 of record NZ_KB822987.1, on the reverse strand, counting down.
GACCACATGCAGCAGCAGGATCTTCTCGTCGGAGCCCGGGCCACCGCGCAGCGGATTGCGGCCGACCACACGCGGTTCGGACACATGTTCGCCCAGTGTTTCCATGTCGGGGGATGGTTCCTCGATCAGTTCGGGGTCCACCTCGTGATCCGGGTGCAATGGCTCGCCCAGCGTCTCTTCTGCACGCGGGCGACGCAGACGAACACTCCGCAGCGCGGCGATCCCGGAGCGCATACGACCACCCAGCTCGTCCATCATGCTCTTCGCGGTTTGCGCGGCACGTGCTTTGGGGCGACGACGGGGCGCATCCTCCGGGTCCGGTTCGAATGCGCCATGCGGCGGTGGCGGAACCCGTTCTTCGTCGTTGTCCAGGACGCCGTAGATATCCTGCGCACGGTCGGCATGCCGCTCGCCTCTGGCCAGGGGTTCGTCGTCCTCCGCCGAGGTCACACCCAGATGCGGCTCTGCACGCTCGCGCTGGGGAATGCGTACATCGTCGAAGCCTTCATCGGACTCCACTTCGTCGGCATCCCGCGTGTACTCGCGCGAGGTTTCCAGTGGATCGGCCCAACCCGCCTCCGCCCCCAGACTGTCGGTTTCCCTCTCACGGTGTCTCGGCCGGGCATCGCCCTGCGCGGGAATGTGTACGGCATCGTCGCTCCAGTCCGCGGCGTCGTCATCGACATCCGGCCCGCGTTCACGCGTGCGCAGGCGGTGGGCCATCCAGATACCGGCGACCAGTACGATGCCCAGGATCACCAGACTGATGCGCATCCAATCCACTCAATACCTCGTCATTCGTGTTGTGCGGCCGCGCGAATTCGGACGGAACCGCTCAGGCCTCGGCCAGTTCCACGGCCTCGTCGATGTCCACGCTCACCAGACGCGAGACCCCCGGTTCGTGCATGGTAACGCCGATCAGCTGTTCCGCCATCGCCATCGTGGCCTTGTTATGGGTGATAAAAATGAACTGGATCTGCTCGGACATGTCCTGAAGCAGCTCGCAGAAGCGCCCGACGTTGGCCTCGTCGAGCGGCGCATCCACCTCGTCCAGCATGCAAAAGGGTGCCGGATTCAATTCAAAGATAGCGAACACCAGCGCCGATGCTGTGAGCGCCTTCTCGCCTCCGGACATTAGATGGATGGTGGAGAGCCGTTTGCCCGGCGGGCGGGCCATGATGGTCACGCCGGTGTCCAGCAGGTCGTCGCCGGTCATCTCCAGGCGCGCCTCGCCGCCGCCGAACAGGCGCTGGAATTTCTGCCCCAGCCCGGCGTTCACCTGATCGAAGGTCTGCTTGAACAGCGCCCGCGTCTCGCGGTCGATGCGGTGCATCGCCGCTTCCAGCGTCTCCAGGGCTTCGATCAGGTCCGCGTGCTGCTCTTCGAGATAGCGTGAGCGCTCCTCCAGGCTGCGCGCCTCGTCGATCGCCGCCAGGTTGATCGGCCCCAGGCGCTCGATCTTGCGGTCGAGCTCCGCGATCGCCTGCTCCCAGGCCGACACCGTCGCATCCTCTTCCAGCCCCTCGACCAGCGCCGCGGCCTCGAAGCCCGACTCCTGAAACTGGCCCTTGAGCTGGTCGATCTGCACCGAGCGTTCGCGCTGATCCAGGCGCAGTTCCTCGCAGGTGGAGCGCCGGGCCTCGACGCGGCTGTCCAGTTCGCTGGCCTGTGAGGCCAGTTCGCGCAGGCGTGCATCACAGGCCTCAAGATCCGCGCGCGCCCGCGTCAGGCGCTCCTCCGCCTGCTGGCGCTGCTCCGCGGCGGCCTGCAGGTCTCCGCGCCACTGCTCCAGCGGCGCCTCACGCCCGGCCAGTCCCTGCCGCAGCTTCTCCAGGCGCTCGCGGTCCTCTGCGCGCTGGCGTTCCAGGCGTTCGCGTTCGCTTTGCTCGCGCTCCAGCCGGTGGCGCGCCTCCTGCTCCGCCATTCGTGCCCGGCCAGAGACATCACGCGCCTCGCGCACCGCATCGCGCGCCTCATTGTGGGCCTCCCGCGCGGCCTCCAGCCGGGCCTCCAGTGTGCCGCGGTCCGCCTCCAGCGTTTCCAGCGTGGCAAGGGCCTGGTTGCGTTCCTGCTGTGCGGTCTCGAACTGTTCCCGTGCGCGTGTCGTCTCTTCTTCCAGCTCGCCCGCCTCGCGGTCGATCCGCGCCTGCTGTTGTTCCAGCTGCCGGGCCTGATCGCGCAGGCGCTGGACGCGCCGGTCGCGTTCATCGATCTCGCCCTGCTGTTCGCGCCGCTGGGCATCCAGCCGGTCGCGCTCCGCCTGCGCAGCGTCGATGGCCTCACCGCGTTCGGCAAGGGTCGCCTGGTGCTGTTCGACCTGTGCCTGAAGCTGCTGCTCCTGTTCGCGCAGCTCGCGCGCGAGCCGCACCCGCGCGACCGCCCCGGAGGCACCACCTTCCAGTGTGCGATGCGCGACCCACCCCGGCCCCATCCAGGTACCGTCGGGTGTGATCACGCTCTCGTCCGGTGCGAGACGGGGGACGCGGCGCCGGGCCTCGTTCAGATCCTGTACGCAGTGGATTCGTGACAGCCACTGTGTCACCGCCGCGGAGCCGCGCACGCGGGCGGCGAGCGAGTCGTCGGAGATGGCGGCACCGGCACCCGCCTTCGTACTCACCAGACGCAGCGCGGCATCCGGCCAGTCTTGCGTGGCCTCGGGGGCGTCCAGCACGGCGGCCTCCAGCCAGGCCCCCAGCACCAGCTCCACGGCCGCATCCCAGCCGTCGTCGACCTCCAGCTGCTGCACCAGGGGCCGCGTGAGGTCCAGCCCCTGTTCGCGTGCCCAGGCCTCGCGACGCTCGCGCGTCTGGGCCGGGTCGTCCTCGCCGGCGAAGTGTTCCAGCCCCGCCAGACGCCCCGCGACCTCGCGCGCCTCGCGCTCGGCCTGATGCAGGGCGTCGCGCGCGTCGCGGCGGGCCTCGGTGAGCTGGTTCAGGTGTTCCTGCTGCTGTTCGCACTGCTGGCGCAGCTGCTCCAGTTGTTCAGCCAGGGCATCGCGCTCGCCCTGCAGCCGTTCGGCCTCCTCGCCCGGGTGGGTCTGAGGCAGGGCCGCGCGCTCGGCGTCGAGACGTTCGCGGCGCTGCTCCAGGCGCGCGAGCTGGTGCTCGGCATGATCCATGCGCGAACGCGTGAGCTGCGCATTCTGGCGCGGTTCGGCCAGGGCGCGTTCCCACTCGGACTGCGCCTCGCGCGCCGCCTGGAACTCGGTTTCCGCCTGTTCCGCCGCGGCCTCCAGCCGTTCCCGCTCCGCCTCCGCGGTCTCCGCCTCCTGCTGGCGCTGGTCACGCTCGCTTTCGGCCTGGGCAATACGCTGCTCCAGCACCGCGAACGCCTCGTCGGCCGTCTGCAGACGCTGTTCCAGCTGCTTCAGTTCGGCGCGCTCGCGGGCCAGCTCGTCCTCCGCATGGCGGATCGACTGCTCCAGGCGCGAGACTTCGGCGGCGCGGTCGTAGTAGGCCGACTGTGCCTCGGTGGTGGCGGCCTCGAGGTCCACGCGCGTCTGGCGCTGCTGCTCGGTCTCGGTACGCAGCTTCTGCGCCTCGGCCTGGGTGCCGGCCAGCTGGGTCTCGGCCTCCTGCAGACGGCGGCGGCTCGCCTCCAGCTCGTGTTCCTGCGCGCGCAGGCGCAGCAGGATCGCCTCGGCACGTTTCTGCCGCCGCTCGGCGGCGAGGGTCTGGTATTGCTCGGCGGTGGCGGCCTGGCGGTTGAGGCGTTCGGCCTGCTTGGCAACCTCGTCGCGGACGTCGTCGAGGCGCTCGAGGTTCTCGCGGGTGTGGCGCACGCGATTCTCGGTCTCGCGCCGGCGCTCCTTGTACTTGGAGATGCCGGCGGCCTCCTCCAGATAGACGCGCAGTTCCTCGGGCCGTGCGTCGATCAGGCGCGCGATCATGCCCTGCTCGATGATCGCGTAGCTGCGCGGGCCCAGACCGGTGCCGAGAAACAGGTCCACGACGTCGCGCTTGCGCGCGCGCTGGCCGTTGAGGAAGTACTTGGACTGGCCGTCGCGCGTCAGCGCACGGCGTACGGCAATCTCGCCATAGGCGCTGTACTCGCCGCCCAGGCGACCGTCGGAGTTGTCGAAGATCAGCTCGATCGAGGCCTGCCCGACCGGCTTGCGGCTGGAGGAGCCGTTGAAGATCACGTCCTCGCTGGAGTCGCCGCGCAGGTGCTTGGCCGAGGACTCGCCCATCACCCAGCGCACGGCGTCGATGGTGTTCGACTTGCCACAGCCGTTCGGCCCCACGATGCCCACGCGGTTTCCGGGCAGCACCAGTGTCGTCGGATCCACGAAGGACTTGAAGCCGGCCAGTTTGATTCGGGCGAGTCGCACGTTCGGCGTGATCCACGGTCAGGGCATTCGCGGGTAGAATGGTACACGCTTACGGCCTGAGCGTGACCAGGCCCGAACAGCCCGTCACCGCCGTCCCTGTAGGCGCCTGCTCGCAGGCGAAGCCCCTGCCCACGCCGGCCCCTGGCAAAAGCCGTTCGCCTGCAAGCAGGCTCCTTGTGTCTTGCGGTTCACGGATCGCTACCATGAACCGTATTGGGCTCGGGTAACCCGTCAGGCTCCTGAGGTCACGAACCTGTTCTGTAGATTGGCCCCGAGTCCTTTCTCATCTCGAAGTTTGAACGGTATCCAAGACCCCCCTCCGTGACGGACGGGTGAGGCTGTACGGACAAGGCGAGAGGACGAG
>NZ_KB822986.1:0-8639 GCF_000364985.1 Thioalkalivibrio sp. HL-Eb18 | reverse complement strand
CCTGCATCACGGTGCCGGCGATCAGCGAGGCCTGATGCCGACAGGCGTTGCACTGAAACCTCTTGCGCGGGCTGCCGTGCAGGACGCAGTGGGCTTGGCACCCGCAACGCGGGCAGCGGAAGCCGGCCGGCCATCGGGCCCGCTCCAGCGCCGCCTCGCACTGGGCCTCGGTGCCGTACTGGGCGATGAATGCCGGCAACGACATCCCCGGCTGAAACTGAATCCGATTCTGCGCCATGAGGCCACTCTCCGCTCACTGTGTAGCCTCAACGTACGCCCGGGGGTGGCTCACCCAGTGAGCCTGGCTGACTCTCGTCGCTAATCAGGAAACTGGATGCGCAGATCCAGAACCCGAACCTGCAGACCGTGGACGTGGCAGCCCTGCCCGCTGACCAGGACACCCTCATGTGCCGCTTCACACTCAAGGTCCTGGGTGGTACCGGAAAGCCCTCGGCCTGCAACAGCGCCCCCTACCAGGAAAAGCTCCAGACCATCGTCCGCGGGTACGTTGAAAACCACGGCTTTTCGACCCTGGCCCGCCGGTATGCCCAGAACATCGCCAACGCGCGGTTCCTGTGGCGCAACCGCATGGCGGCGGAGGCCGTGGAGATCCGGGTGAATCGAAAGGAAGAAGGCGAAACCAACAGCAGCTGGACGTTCGATGCACTGCAGATCCCCCTGCGCGGCTTCACGGCGGAAGGCGACGCCGAACGCGCCCTGGGCGAGCTGGCCGAGGTAATCCGGCAGGGTCTTTCCGGCGAAAGTTTTGTCCTCCTGGAAGTCACCGCATTCGCCCGCATGGGCGCCGGCCAGGAGGTGTTCCCCTCGCAGGAGTTGATTCTCGACCGCGACCAGCACAAAAAGAGCAAGACCCTCTACACCGTTGATGGCGTCGCCGGCATCCATTCCCAGAAACTGGGTAACGCACTCCGGACCATTGATACCTGGTACCCACGTGCGGCAGAACACGATATGGGGCCGATCGCGGTGGAGCCCTACGGCTCGGTCACGACACAGGGGACCGCCTTCCGTCAGCCCAAAGAAAAGGCGGACTTCTACACACTGCTGGACAACTGGATCCTCAAGGACCAGGAGCCGCCGGAAGAGCAGCAGCACTTCGTGCTGGCTACCATCGTTCGCGGCGGCGTGTTCGGCGAGAAGGCGGACTGAACCATGGATCATTACCTCGACCTTCGAGTCATGCCGGACCCCGAATTCAAAGAGACCACCTTAATCGGGGCGCTGGTAAGCAAACTGCATCGCCGACTCGTCAGCCTTTCAGCCGACGACATCGGTATCAGCCTCCCCGACCACGAGCAGGAGCCCCCACTCGGCCGTCGACTACGGGTCCACGGCACTCGGGGACGCCTGAACGAACTCATGCAGGACGAATGGCTTGGCGGCATGCAAAGCCTGGTGGATGCCACCCCGGTACAACCTGTCCCCGACCAGGTCACCTATCGTCCCGTTCGGCGCCGTCAGTACAAGACCAGTGCGGAGCGCCTGCGCCGACGCCGAATGCGCCGGCATGGAGAAAGCTACGAAGAAGCTCGGCAGCATATCCCCGACGCGGTCGAGCGGCGGGTCAACACCCCGTTCCTGAGCGTGCAAAGCTCCAGCACCGGACAACGCTTCAGCCTATTCATCGAACACGGGCCGCCCCAGCAACACGCCTCGCCCGGCCGCTTCAACACTTACGGGCTAAGCCAGGACGCCACCGTTCCGTGGTTTTGACCCTTTTTCCGAGCGCACCCATGTTGCGCCCGGAAATCAGCGAGATACGCCACCCCTCCGAGAAAGGGTGAAAACCAACCACTACCCAATAGCTCTTTAAAAATCAGCGATATAGAATCAACATGCTCTTGTTAGCTGCCGCACAGGCAGCTCAGAAATTGCGGCTCCGGGAGGTTGCCCGTGTCTAGCAGTTAGCTGCCGCACAGGCAGCTCAGAAAACATCCGTCCGGCGTAAGGAGGGATAGGTGCCGTTAGCTGCCGCACAGGCAGCTCAGAAAAGCAAGTGCAGCGTGAGCTACGCGACTCCCTCGTTAGCTGCCGCACAGGCAGCTCAGAAAACTTCGGCCCGTATCGCATTTACGTACCCGGCGTTAGCTGCCGCACAGGCAGCTCAGAAATTCTCCGCGTCTTGCAGGCGGTTGTAGATCGGGTTAGCTGCCGCACAGGCAGCTCAGAAAAGTAGACGCGACAGCCACGCGCGGGCGGTGATGTTAGCTGCCGCACAGGCAGCTCAGAAATGGATGGAGGTACCCGACGGCGCTTTGATTGTGTTAGCTGCCGCACAGGCAGCTCAGAAATTGAGCCGTCTGCGCGAGCGGCTGCTGGAGCGGTTAGCTGCCGCACAGGCAGCTCAGAAAACCCGCCCCGGTGACTACTGGTACCACATGGTGTTAGCTGCCGCACAGGCAGCTCAGAAAACCATCACCGACAGCGACACCCGCGCCATCCCGTTAGCTGCCGCACAGGCAGCTCAGAAAACCAGATCCGCCGTCTTCGAACGCCCGGACACGTTAGCTGCCGCACAGGCAGCTCAGAAATTGAGCTCGACGGCCAGGCGGCCGTTGGTGGCGTTAGCTGCCGCACAGGCAGCTCAGAAACACGTGAAAGCCGCCGATGCGGCGGGTAGTTTGTTAGCTGCCGCACAGGCAGCTCAGAAAAACCTGATCGGCACGGTCGAGAATGGCCAGAAGTTAGCTGCCGCACAGGCAGCTCAGAAACTTCAGCTCAGCGGCAAGGCCCGACAAGACGAGTTAGCTGCCGCCCAGGCAGCTCAGAAATGGGCGCCTCCCCTGTGCTTGCGCCCCCGACCGTTAGCTGCCGCACAGGCAGCTCAGAAAAATGGTGCAACGCGGCAGAACGACAGCAAGCGGTTAGCTGCCGCACAGGCAGCTCAGAAATGCCACTGGTCGGGATCTAAACGCGACGCGAGGTTAGCTGCCGCACAGGCAGCTCAGAAAACCGACGCCCACCGCTCCGAAAGCAGCCTGTCGTTAGCTGCCGCACAGGCAGCTCAGAAAACCAACGGGAACCCGCTGTTTCATTACGCCTTGTTAGCTGCCGCACAGGCAGCTCAGAAATACGGTCGGCGGTTCGGTCCGGACCTGAAGCCGTTAGCTGCCGCACAGGCAGCTCAGAAAACCAGATCCGCCGTCTTCGAACGCCCGGACACGTTAGCTGCCGCACAGGCAGCTCAGAAATCATCCAGGCGCACCGCCTGGCCCGCCGTGGCGTTAGCTGCCGCACAGGCAGCTCAGAAAACATCACCGGGCTCGACCTGGTGGGCGAGACGGTTAGCTGCCGCACAGGCAGCTCAGAAAGACCGCGACCGCTACACCGGCGTGATCGCCCAGTTAGCTGCCGCACAGGCAGCTCAGAAACGAGGTGCGGGCAGACTGCGACACCGCCGAGGGTTAGCTGCCGCACAGGCAGCTCAGAAAACCCAGGGGTCGCGGATGGGCACCGTATCCCCGTTAGCTGCCGCACAGGCAGCTCAGAAAACCCTGCGCCGGAGCGACGGCGACCAGCACCGGTTAGCTGCCGCACAGGCAGCTCAGAAAGATGCGCAGGGCGAAGGTGCCGCGCGGGCCTTGTTAGCTGCCGCACAGGCAGCTCAGAAAACCGGAACAGACCCCGCGCGATCGTCCGATCCGTTAGCTGCCGCACAGGCAGCTCAGAAACATCGCCCGACGAATCAGACCGAACACGACCAGTTAGCTGCCGCACAGGCAGCTCAGAAATCGGGAAAGGTACAGCCGAAAACGTTATCCAGGTTAGCTGCCGCACAGGCAGCTCAGAAACGACGGCTCTTTGATTGTCCTCGACGAGTGCCGTTAGCTGCCGCACAGGCAGCTCAGAAAGAATCCGCCAACGATTTCGGCGTCGGCGAAGCGTTAGCTGCCGCACAGGCAGCTCAGAAAATAACTGCTACTGTTTCGAGTGCGTCATTCATGTTAGCTGCCGCACAGGCAGCTCAGAAAGGAATCCCCTTCCCTCTCAGCAGCTCCAGAAAGTTAGCTGCCGCACAGGCAGCTCAGAAAATGCAGTCGGCCCGCCGGTCGTTCGGTTCAATGTTAGCTGCCGCACAGGCAGCTCAGAAACCTTGTACTGTTACGTTGCGTTAACGCCCTAAGTTAGCTGCCGCACAGGCAGCTCAGAAAAAAACTATCGCAACCGCCCCAGCGATACAAGCGTTAGCTGCCGCACAGGCAGCTCAGAAAATCTCGAAGGCGACCACGGCGACGTTGCCCTGGTTAGCTGCCGCACAGGCAGCTCAGAAAGTTTTTTTCGGCGATCCGCTCATACCCCAAAACGTTAGCTGCCGCACAGGCAGCTCAGAAATTGAGCTCGACGGCCAGGCGGCCGTTGGTGGCGTTAGCTGCCGCACAGGCAGCTCAGAAAGCCCAGGCCGCCCTTGGCCCCTACCTGCCGGAGTTAGCTGCCTGTGCGGCAGCTAACTGAGTGATGAATTATTGGGAAGGCCGCCTCGAGCTCGGCCTGTACCGCGCCAGACCCCGGAGCGCTCCCGCACACTAGAGAGCACTCCTGGCCAGGAGCTGGCTCTATCCCACCCAGATGGTCTTGGCGTTCTGGAATTCGCGGATGCCGAGTTCGGAGAGCTCGCGGCCGTAGCCCGAGTCCTTGACCCCGCCGAAGGGCAGGCGCGGGTCGCTCTTGACGATGCCGTTGACGAAGGCGCAGCCGCACTCCAGGCGACGGGCCAGGGCCTCGCCGCGTACCGGATCGCCGGTCCAGACGCTGCCGCCCAGGCCGAAGCGCGAACGGTTGGCGAGGGTGATTGCGTGATCGGCGTTGCGCGCCCGGGTCACCGCGGCGACCGGACCGAAGGTCTCCTCGTCGAAAGCCGGCATGCCCGGCTCGACCGCATCCAGCAGTGTGGGCGGGTAGAAATAGCCCGCCCGCTCCAGCGGCTTGCCGCCGGTGACGAGCCGCGCGCCGGCGGCAACACTGCGCCGGACCTGGTCGTGCAGTTCGTCGCGCAGGTCATCGCGCGCCAGCGGCCCGATATTCGTGTCGTCGCTCATCGGGTCGCCGATTACCAGCGCCTCGATGGCCGTCCGGAATCGCTCGACAAAGGCGTCCGCAATCGATTCCTCGACGATGAAGCGCTTGGCGGCGATGCAGGTCTCGCCGTTGTTCTGAAAACGTCCGCGCACCGCCTGCTCGACGGTGTGGTCGAGATCGGCGTCCGCCAGCACGACGAAGGCATCCGAGCCGCCCAGCTCCAGCACCGAAGTCTTGAGCGCCTTGCCGGCCGCCGCGCCCACCGCGCGCCCGGCCCTTTCCGATCCCGTCAGGCTCACGCCCTGCACGCGGGTATCGGCAATAATGCCCTCTACCGCGTCCGACCCCACCGGCAAGTTCTGGAACACGCCCTCGGGCAGGCCCGCCTCGGTGAACACACGTTCCAGGTGTTCGGCACAGCCCGGGACATTGGAGGCGTGCTTGAGCAGCACGGTGTTCCCGGCAAGGGTCGCCGGGAGCGCCTGACGGAAGGCCTGCCAGTACGGGAAGTTCCAGGGCATGACCAGCAGCACGGTGCCCAGTGGCTGCCAGGCGATGAACGAACGGCTCGCGTCGGAGGCGATCATCGTGTCCTGGAGAAAGTCCGGACCGCGGTCGGCGTAGTAGTCGCAGGCATTCGCACACTTGTCGACCTCGGCACGGGCCTCGACCAGGCGCTTGCCCATCTCCTGCGTGGCAGTGCGCGCCAGCGCCTCGCGCTGATCACGCAGCACGGCAGCCAGATCGCGCAGGCACTGGGCGCGTACCGAAGCCGGATGCCCCGCCCAGTCCTGCTGGGCGCTGGCCGCCCGCGCCAGCGCGGCCTCCAGGGCCTCCGGGCCCATGCGCGGGTACCGGGCCAGGGTTTCGCCGGTGGCGGGATTGATCGCGGTCAGGTCGTTCATGTCGAAACCTCGGTGGCGGGGAACGGTTGCGGAACCCGGTTTGAAGATTGACAGTCACCCGAGTATAAGACCACCCCCACTGGCTTTCGGAAGGACCTTGGGACCATGTCGATTGATTCGATTCGCTCTGTCTGCCTGCTCGGCGGCACCGGCTTTGTCGGCCACCAGATCATCCGCCGCCTGATCGATCGCGGTATCCGCGTGCGCGTGCTGTCGCGCCGCCCGCATCGACACCGGGACCTGCTGGTGAATCCCGAGGTGGATCTGATCGAGGGCAGCGCCCATGATCCGGCCACTCTGGAGCGGGCCTTTGCGGGCCAGGATGCGGTGATCAATCTGGTCGGCATCCTGAATGAACGCGGCCGCGACGGCTCGGGTTTTCGCGCCGCGCATGTGGAGCTGACGCAAAAGGCCCTGGCCGCCGCCGAGAGCTGCGGGGTACGCCGCTTCCTGCAGATGAGCGCGCTGAAGGCCGACATGGAGAACCCGCCGAGCCACTACCTGCGCACCAAAGGAGAGGCGGAACAGCTGGTATTCGCCTGCGACGCATTCGCGGTCACCGTATTCCGGCCATCGGTCATCTTCGGGCGCGACGACTCCCTCCTCAACCGTTTCGCCACCCTGCTGAAGATCTCGCCATTCATGCCACTGGCGCGCGCCGACGCGAAGTTCGCGCCCGTGTACGTGGGGGATGTTGCCGAACACTTCGTAGACTCCCTGGAGGACCCCGAGACCTTCGGCGAGGGCTATGAACTGTGCGGCCCGAAGGCCTATACGCTGGAGGAGCTGGTGCGCTATGTCGGTCGTCTCATTGGCCGGCGCCGCCCGGTGATCAAGCTGCCCGACTGGGCCGGCAAACTGCAGGCCAGCGTGTTCGAGTTCGTGCCCGGCAAGCCGCTGTCCCGCGACAACTTCGCCTCGCTGACCATCGACAGCATCTGCGAGGGCGACAACCGCCTGCCCTGCCCGACCCGGCTCGAGTCGATCGCGCCGGAATACCTCGGGGGCGGCCTCGAGGCCCGCAAGCAGGCCCTGCGCACCCATACGCGCGAGGTCGACCGCGGCTAGCGGCCGCGCGGACGCCATGCAGACCTATCTCGTCGGGGGCGCGGTGCGCGACCGGCTGCTGGGGCGCCCGGTGCACGAACGCGACTACGTGGTGGTCGGCGCCACGCCGGAGGCGATGGAGGCCGCCGGGTACCGCCCGGTGGGACGCGATTTCCCGGTCTTTCTGCACCCCACGACGCATGAGGAATACGCGCTGGCGCGCACCGAGCGCAAGACCGCGCGCGGCTACCACGGCTTCCAGTTCAACGCCGCGCCCGACGTCACGCTGGAAGACGACCTCGAACGCCGCGACCTCACCATCAACGCGATGGCCGAGGACGCCGACGGGCATCTGTTCGATCCCTACAACGGGCAGGCCGACCTCGAGGCGCGTCTGCTGCGTCATGTCTCGCCCGCCTTCTCCGAAGACCCGGTACGCCTGCTGCGCGTGGCCCGCTTTGCCGCGCAGCTGGAGCCCTGGGGCTTTCGCGTGGCCGACGACACGCGGGAGCTGATGCGCGAGCTGGTCACCTCCGGCGAGGTCGATGCGCTGGTTCCGGAACGCGTCTGGGCCGAGTGCGAGAAGGCGCTGAAGAGCCCCGCCCCGCGCCGTTTTATCGAGGTCCTGCGCGACGCCGGGGCACTGGCCCGCCTGTTCCCCGAGATCGAATGCCTGTTCGGCGTCCCGCAGCCCGCGCGCTATCACCCCGAGATCGATACCGGCGTGCATACCCTGATGGTGCTGGACCAGGCGACCCGCCTCTCCGAATCCCCCGAGGTCCGCTTCGCCGCGCTGGTGCATGATCTGGGCAAGGGCAATACCGATCCCGACATCCTGCCCAGCCACCATGGGCACGAGGAGCGGGGAGTCCTGTTGATCCGCGCACTGGCCGAACGCCTGCGTATCCCCAACCGCTATCGTGATCTGGCCGTGCGGGTCTCGCGCTACCACGGACTGGTACACCGGGTCTTCGAGCTCAGGCCGAAGACGGTGATGAAACTGGTAGACGGGCTGGACGCCCTGCGTCGACCCGAGAATGTCGAGCCCTTCCTGCTCGCGGTGGAGGCGGATTTCCGCGGCCGCACCGGCTGGGAGGACAAACCCTACCCCCAGGCCGATGCGGTACGCCGCGCCGTCGCGGCGGCACAGGGGGTGCAACCGCAGGCCCTGATGACCGAGGGACTCAAGGGCAAGGCACTGGGCCAGGCGCTGGATCGCGAGCGCATCCGGGCAATCGCCGAGGCCCTCGACGAGCACCCCGCCCCGTAGGAGCCTGCTCGCAGGCGAAGCCCCTACCAAGGTCGGACGCGGGCAGGGGCTTCGCCTGCGAGCAGGCTCCTTGTGTCTTGCGGTTCACGGATCGCTACCATGAACCGTATTGGGCTCGGGTAACCCGTCAGGCTCCTGAGGTCACGAACCTGTTCTGTAGATTGGCCCCGAGTCCTTTCTCATCTCGAAGTTTGAACGGTATCCAAGACCCCCCTCCGTGACGGACGGGTGAGGCTGTACGGACAAGGCGAGAGGACGAGATGGCTCATATTGGCGTTGATGTTAGCAAGAACAAGCTCGACTGCATGTGGGTCCGGGATCTGGAGGCGGGCAAGGTGAAGCCCAAGGTGTTCCCGAACCGCCAAGACCAGTACCGGGAG
>NZ_KB822985.1:0-12061 GCF_000364985.1 Thioalkalivibrio sp. HL-Eb18 | reverse complement strand
GGTCCACCTGGACGAGTTGCTGCAAGCCAACCAGGCATTGCTGACAGTCTATCTGTTACGCGACGAGCTCAAGCGGCTCTGGTTCCAGCGCCGTCCGGAACAGACCTGGCAGGCCTGGCGACACTGGGTACAACAGGCACAGGAGAGCGGCATCCATGCCCTGCAGCGCTTCGCGCGGTTGCTGGAGCCCTATCTCCCCGGCATCGTCTCGCGCTGCCGGCATCGGCTGAACACCAGCGTCGTCGAAGGCATCAACAACACCATCAAGGTCATCAAGCGCCGCGCCTACGGCTACCGCGACCAGGACTACTTCTTCCTCAAAATCCGCGCCGCATTCCCCGGTAATGCTCGATGAACCTTTTTTATGGCGCCCCGGTGTAGCCGGGCGACCCGCGTCCGCTTCACGAGCCTGCCCGTTGCCAGCACATTACCCGTGGGTGTGGCCGGGTCTCGTGGTGGATCAGTCCGTTGCGTTCGAGATGGCCCAGCAGCGATGGGGTGGCGGTGGGCGGCGGAAGTCCTCGTCCAGCGTATCGCGCGTGATGTCACGGGCCTCGAGCCCCGCAAGTGCCTCGGTATCCAGTTCGAAACGGCGGCGGTTGGTCGAGAAGTACAGGATGCCGTCCTCGGTCAGCAGGCGCGCGGCATCCCGGATCAGTTCGACATGGTCGCGCTGGACCTCGAAGTCCGCCTCGGTGCGTTTCGAGTTCGAGAAGGTCGGGGGATCGAGGAAGATCCGTTCGAAGCGCAGCGCCGGGTCGTCGGCGGCCTCCCGCACCCAGGTGATGCAGTCGGCGCGCAGCAGGGCGTGGGTATCCGGTCGGCGCCGACTGCGCCCGTCGCGCACGGTGGCCTCGAAACCGTTGGCCGCGAGGTTGTCGGCGGCCCAGTCGAGGTAGGTATTGGACAGGTCCACCGAGACGGTCTGGCGGGCACCCCCCACGGCGGCATGGGCACTGACCGCGGCGGTGTAGCAGAACAGGTTCAGCAATCGTAGCCCGCGGCATTCTTCCTGCAGGCGGCGCCGCATCGGGCGGTGATCCAGGAACAGTCCGCTGTCCAGGTAGGCATCCAGCTCCACCTTGAGCCGGCAGCCATGTTCCTCAACCCAGAAGGGGGCGGGTTGTGCGGTCTCGGCACGCTGATACTGCGAGCGACCTTTCTGGGCGCGCCGCTGCTTGTAGTGCAGGTGGGCGGGCGCGACGCCGGTGACTTCCAGGGTCGCGGCCAGCGCCCCGCGCAGGCGCGCCTCGGCGCGTGCGGGTTCGACCGACGCCGGAGCCGCGAACTCCTGCAGGTGCAGGTGCACGGAGCCATCGGTGGCCTGGTAGCGGTCGATCAGTAGTGGGTATTCGTCCAGGTCGGCGCTGTAGATGCGGTAGCAGGTGACCCCCTGGCGCCGCGCCCAGCGATCCAGGTGCTTCAGGTTCTTGCGCAGGCGGTTGGCGAACTCGGGTGCCGGGGGTGCCGCCTCGGCCTGCCCCTCGCGGGCATGGATGTCGAACTCCAGCAGCTGGCAGTCAATCGGGCCGTTGTGCACGCGGTATTTGCGCGTGGCCCTCAGCCCGAGGCGGCGCGAGTCAGTCGTGTCCGCGACCAGCAGGGCCACCTGCCAGCCGCCAAAGGCCTGTTTCAGGTGTTCGCCCAGCAGGCTGTAGAGCTTGATCAGTTCAGGCTGGTCGCCGATGCGCTCGCCGTAAGGCGGGTTGCTGATCAGGAGCCCATTCGGTGCGGGGGGTGTCAGGGTCAGTACGTCCGCGACCTCGAACCGGGTGCAGGCGGCGACCCCGGCCGTCCGGGCCGCCTGGCGAGCGGCTTGCACCGCGCGCGGGTCGCGATCTGACCCCAGCAGCGTCGGGCCTTGCCAGGGGCGAACCGCCGCCCGGGCTGTGTCCACACAGCGCTGCCACAGGGCGGCGTCGTGCCCGGCCCAGCCCTGCGGGCGGAAGTCGTGGCGCAGCAGTCCGGGCGCGGTCCGCGTGGCGATCAGGGCGGCCTCGATCACCACGGTGCCGCTGCCGCAGAACGGGTCCAGCAGCTGTGCCTGTTGCGGGTCGCCCTCGACGCGCGCGGGCCAGCCGGCGCGGGCGAGCAGGGCCGCGGCGAGGTTCTCGCGCAGCGGGGCGGCCCCGCCGGCGCCGCGGTAGCCGCGCCGGTGCAGGCCGCCATTGCCGATATCCACGGAGAGGCGGGCGTGATCGCCCTGCAACTGCAGCAGGATGCGCACATCCGGGTGTTTCGGGTCCACGTCCGGGCGGGCGCCGGTCGCCTCGCGGAAGGCGTCGGCCACCGCGTCCTTGATGCGAACCCCGGCGAAGTGGGTGTGGCGGATGTGGTGGCTCTTGCCGCCGACCTCGACCGCGAAGGTCGCGCCGGGGTCCAGCAGCGCGGGCCAGTCGATCGCGCGGGCGGCGGTGTAGCAGCCGTCGCCGTCGGGCTGATCAAAGCGCGCCAGCGGCAGCAGGATACGGCTGGCGATGCGGCTGCCCAGCAGTACGCGGTACAGCATCTCGAGATCGGCCGAGAAATGCACCGCGCCACCTTCTTCGCGCGCGTCGGTGGCGCCGAGTGTGGCCAGTTCCTCGGCCAGCAGGGGGCCGAGCCCGCGGGCGACGGTGGCGCGGTATTCCTGCGGGGTGCTGGGTTCGTTCTCGGGCGTGGCCATGCGGTGTCTTCCTGGGACGGGGGCCTATCTTGCCACAGCCGCCGTTGGGGTCAGCGCAGCAGGCGGCGCCGGATCAGCGCGGTCGCCAGGATGATGGCGGCCGCGCCGTAGCCCACGATCACGGCCAGGTGTGGCCAGACGCTGGTCGGCCAGCTGCCGGTCATCAGCGGGCGCACGATCTCGACCACGTGTGCCAGCGGCAGGGCCAGCGCCAGGGTCTGCACCCAGTCGGGCAGCTCCTGCAGCGGGAAGAACACCCCGGAGAGCAGGAGCATCGGGGTCACCGCGAGGGTGAAGTAGTACAGGAAGAAGTCGTAGCTGCGCGCCAGCGCGGTGATGACCAGGGCCAGCGCGCCGAAGGTGAACGCGGCGAGAAAGATCACCGGCAAGGCGAGCAGGGCGCGAGCGTCGCTCACCAGCCCCAGGACGGAGGCGACGACGAGGATGGTGGTGGCGCTGATCAGGCCCTTGCTGGCGGCCCAGATCGCCTCGGCGAACACGATGTCGTCCAGCGTCAGCGGTGTGGCCAGCATCCCGAGCCAGGTGTTCTGCTCCGCCATGCGCGTGTAGGCGGAATACATGCCCTCGAAGCTGGCGGTGAACATCGCCGAGGAGCAGATGATCCCGGAGGCGATGAACACCATGTAGCTCATGCCGTCGAGGTCGCCCACCAGACGGCCGAAGCCGTAGCCGAACGCGAGCAGGTAGAGGATGGGTTCGCCGAAGTTGCCGAGCATCGATGGCACCAGCAGCTTGCGCCAGACCAGCAGGTTGCGCCGCCAGACCGCGACACAGCGCAGGCTGGGGCGGGGGAGCCAGGTCGAGGTCGGGTCGGGCATCAGTCGCGCAGCTCGTGGCCGGTGAGTTTCAAGAACACGTCTTCCAGGTCCGCCTCGCGCAGCGTGGGTTCGAGGCCCCGTGCGCGCAGGCGTTCGCGCAGCCGGTCCGGCTCGGCCGTGTACACCAGCCAGGTATCCGCCACCTGATGGGCGCGATCCCGGGGGCCGATTTCCTGTTCGATCGCGGTGCCGGCCTCGGAACCACCGACAGTGACTACCCAGGGTTCGATGTGCTCGGCAATCAGGCGGCTGGGTCGGTCACAGGCGATGATGCGGCCGTGGTCGATGATCGCGATGCGATCGCACAGCTCCTGGGCCTCTTCCATGTAATGCGTGGTCAGCACCAGGGTGACGCCGGAGGCGCGCAGCTGCCGGAGTTGGCGCCAGAGGTGGTGGCGCGCCTGTGGGTCCAGCCCGGTGGTCGGCTCGTCGAGGACGACGACCTCGGGTTCGTTGATCAGGGCGCGTGCGAGGGTCAGCCGGCGCTTCATGCCACCGGACAGGGCATTGATGCGCGCACCGCGCTTGTCGTTCAGGTTGACCTGCTCCAGCAGGTGATCGATGCGCGCCTGGACCATAGCGCCGGAAAGACCGAAATACGCGGCATAGGTGCGCATGTTCTCGATCACGGTGAAGTCCGGGTCCAGCGTGTCGAATTGCGGCACGATGCCCAAGCGCTTGCGTACCTCGCGCTCGCCCTCCGGCATCGGCAGGCCCAGTACCTCCACCTGACCGCTGTCGATCGGGGTCAATCCCAGCAACATGCGCAGGGTCGTCGTCTTGCCTGCGCCGTTGGGTCCCAGCAGCCCGAAGAATTCACCGCGCGGGATCTCCAGGTTCACGCCATCGACAACGGCTGTGCCATCGTATCGTTTGCACAGGGACTGGATGCGGATTGCGGGCAAGCAGGCGGCTCGCGGAAGAAAGGAGTGCATACCTTACCGGTTTGCCGCGGATAGCCCAATATGATTCGCGCGTACGCCGGGGTTCTGGCGTGGGCACAAAAAAGGCCCGGCAGAGCTGCCGGGCCTTCTGACGACAAACGTGCGTGTGATGGCAGGTGTCGTTTTACGGGCGAAGGTAGACGAAGCCCTTGTGCTGCAGATGGGCGATCTCGGCCACCCCGCTGGGGACGATGTCGTCCTCGGAGGCATCGTAGAGCTCGTCGGCGATGCTGATGTTGCCGCGGGTGACGGTGACGTTGCAGATGTTGAAATCAACCCCCTGCAGCTTCAGTTCGTCGATGCGGCCGGCCAGGTCATCATTCTCCTTGGCATTGCGCAGAAGGCCCAGGCCGGGGCCATGCATGACCACGCGGATGTCCATCTTGTCGGCGCCCACGGCATTGATGTGGTTCTGGATGTTGCCCATGGCAGCCATGTGGCGGTCCATGTCGTTGTAGTTCACGTGATAGACCACCTTCTGGTCGCCGTATTCCGCCAGCGCGGTCGCCGGGGCGATCAGCAGGAAGGAGACCAGTGCCAGCGCGATAATATGCAGGTGCTTCATGACGCGTTTTCCTCGTTCAAGGTCCCGGTTGGGATTTTCCTTTTATTTTGCAGCCGGTGCTCCCCTTTGGGGCTGCTTGGCCCCTTTGATATGACGCGTTAACGGGGTGCTTATTCCGGCTGATCCGGCTGATTTTTGTGAGTAGTTCTATATTCAAATAAAGACTGGAACTTTGGTTGCGTATTTCCTTCGGGAAACCGGGTTCCGCTCAAGAAAAAGGGCCCGGCCAAGGCTGAGCCCAAAGGGCCACAGGGAGAACACTCGGTGGCCTGGAGGAAATGTGGTACTTACGGGCGCAGGTAGACGAAGCCCTGCGTCTGAAGGTGGCCGATCTCGCCGACCCCGCTGGGTACCAGGTCGTCTTCGGTGGCATCGAACAGCTCTTCCGAGATGTCCACGTTGCCCCGGGTGACGGTGACATTGCAGATATTGAAATCAACGTCTTGCATTTTCAGTTCTTCGATGCGGGCGGCCAGGTCTTCGTTCTCCTTGGCGTTACGCAGAAGGTGCAGACCCGGGCCATGCATGACCACGCGGATCTCCATGTTTTCCGCGCCCACGGCATTGATGTGGTTCTGGATGTTGCCCATGGCGGCCATGTGGCGGTCCATGTCGTTGTAGTTCACGTGATAGACGACTTTTTGTTCGCCGTAGTCGGCCATGGCGGCGCCGGGAAGGGTGAGCATGGCGGCGGCGGTCAGGGCCAGAGGCAGGATAAAGGCTTTCTTCATTGATTGGCTCCTCGCGGTTTTTATGTTCTTTGAAATATGCGGTATGGCGTATGCCGCGCTTCCAGGAAGCACACTGGACTCTTTTTCTTCCGTGGCTTTTTGAATCCAGTTGTGGGTAGGACGGGAACGCGGGGTAATTATTCCGATCCAAATAGAGATAATTGAATTACGAAATACGGTAAATAACAACATTATGATTAACTGTATTCGTTGATTTCGGTGGGGCCATATGGCGGGGATTTTCGTTTCCGGGAGGTCGCAACGGTGTGGCGGAGGTAGGGCGCAAAGACGAGGCGGAGTGCGGTCGATGTGAGTCTGCTGGGCAAAGGCGAGACCCCGCGATGACGCTGATAGCGCCAGGGGCGAGCCGATCCGGCTGGCGTTTGCGATCGGTCGCGTCCTCACCCTCTCGCGGTGTGGATTGCTAGAGTGTGGGGTTTTTAAATCAACGGGACGGATGTTCGATACACGTCCCTCGCCAGGAGCCCTCGCCATGACCACTGCATCCAACCTCCCCGAAGCACTGCAGCCGATCGGCTGCGTGGGCCTGGGTATCATGGGGGCCCCGATGACCCGCAATCTGCTGCGTGCCGGGGCGGATATCCGGGTCTGGGCACGTCGGCCGGAGGCGGCCGAGGCCCTGGTGGCGGAGGGGGCCGGGGCTGCCTCCAGTCTGGCGGAGTTGGTCCCCAGCGTGCGCGTGCTGGTACTCAACGTCTCCGATACCCCGGATGTGGAGCAGCTGATGCTGGGCCCGGACGGGGTTCTCGAACATGCCCGCCCGGGGCTGCTGGTGATCGATCACAGTACGATCGACCCGATCCGCACGCGCGCGATTGCGCAGGCGGCAGCGGAGCGGGAGGTGACCTTTGTGGATGCGCCTGTGTCCGGCGGAGAGCCGGGGGCGCGCAGCGGCACGCTCAGCCTGATGGTTGGTGGTCCGGAGGAGGCAGTCGATCGGCTGCGGCCGATCTTCGACATCGTGGGTTCGACACTGACGCATGTCGGGGCCAGTGGGGCCGGTCAGATCACCAAGGCCTGTAACCAGCTGGTGGTCGGCGAGACCCTGGTCGCTATTGGCGAGGCCTTCGCGCTGGCGGAGCAGACCGGGGTTGATCCGGCGCGGCTGCGCGAGGCGCTGATGGGTGGCTTCGCCGCCTCGCGCATCCTCGAGGTGCACGGTCAACGCCTGCTGGATGGCGACTTCGAGCCCGGGTTTCAGGCTGGGCTCTACCACAAGGATCTGGGCATCGTGGCCGGTCTGGGCGAGCAGGTGGGCCTGAGCCTGCGCGGGTTGGAGCCGGTGCGGCACGCGGTAGGCAAGGCGCTGGAGGCCGGGCAGGCTGACCACGATGTCGCGATCCTGGCGCGTTTCTGCCTCCATGCCCGCGGCGAGGGCACCAGGGATTGACGCGCGAGGTCAGCCGAACAGACGCCAGAGGATATACAGCAGCGAAAAGACCAGGCTGAACGCGATACCGGCCCAGGCCAGACCGCGCAGGCCACGCCCCGGGCGGGCCGCCTCCGGCATGTCCGGTGACATGACCACCTTGAAGGTGATCCATGCCAGCACCGGCGCTGATAGGAAGGACAACAGCGTGGCGATATCCACCAGCCGTGTGAAGTGCTCCCCGGCCTGCGAGATCAGCAGCAGCGCACCACTGGCGACGGCCAGCAACGCAATCCGGTAGCCCCACCACTCCAGTCCACGCTCGCCCTTGCGCGACGGGTCCATGGTCTGCGGCGCGTGGCCGTCCTCGCGCAGGGTACGGATGATCGCCACGATCACGCGGGGATAGGCATCGGTGACGGCCAGGGTGGTCGAGAACATCGTGGTCAGGGCCGCCACGGCGATCAGGGTGCGGCTCCATTCGCCCAGGCTCTGGGCGTACAGGTCCACCAGCTGGGCCGAGAATGCGGCGGCCCCGGCGGCAAAGCCAATGCCGCTGCCGTACATCAGGACCGCACCCAGCAGCATGAACGCCACGGCAATGACTACCGCCCCCAGATACCCCAGGCGGAAGTCGAAGATGGCCTCGCGAACGGTCGGGGCGTGACCGGTCTGGCGGGCGCGCTCCTGGGTCCAGATCGAGTGCCAGGCGGCGACGTCCAGCGGGATGGGCATCCAGCCCAGAAGCGCGAGGATGAAGGCGAAGCCGGCCAGCGTCCAGAGGTTCGACCACTCCTGGGCCCCGGACAGGGTGGCCAGGTCCGGGGCCTCGCGAAAGGCCAGCGCGACCGCGGCCACGGTGGATACACTCAGCGCGGCCATGATGATCTTCATGCCGAGGTCCAGGCCGCGGTAGGCGCCGATCATCAGGAAGGCGATGCAGGCGGCGAGCACCAGCGCCGAGACCAGTGTGACCGAGAGATCCAGGTCGAACACCAGCGTGACCAGCCCGGCGGTGGTCAGTGTGACCACCGCCTGTATGGTGAACAGCGTTCCTACGGTCACCGCGATGTACAGGCCCAGGGCCCAGTTGCCGAGGCGGTGGTAGCCGGTCAGCAGGTGATGCCCGGTGGCGGCGGCATAGCGCGGGCCGAACTCCAGAAACGGGTACTTGAACAGGCAGGCCAGCAGTACGATCGGGATCAGCAGAAGCCCGTACTCCGCCCCGCCCCGCGTGGCCTGGACCAGATGTGAGACCCCGACGGCCGCACCGGCCATCAGCAGCCCCGGGCCGATGGCGGCCCGCAGCGAGGCGCGAGTGGACGGACTCATCCAGATTCCTTTCATCGGGAATTCGGCCCGCGATTATAGGGGAATAGCCCGCGTCCGCCATCCGGCAGAGGCCATGCCCGTGAGCCCGCTGTTACGTCGTTACAGCGCCAGCGGGGTGCGGCGGTAGAGCTCGGGGGCGGGTGGCTTGAGTTCTTCGGATTCCGGGAAGCGCTGCACCAGCTTGTCGTAGTAACTGCGGATGTTCCGCACGTAGTGGACCGGCTCCCAACCGCGGGCGTAGCCGTAGCGGGTCTGTTCGTACCATTCAGACTGGGCCAGACGCGGCAGCCATTGCATCACATCCAGCCAGCGATCCGGGTCGTCGCCGTTGGCAGCCGTCAGGCGCCGAGCGTCGTGGAGGTGCCCGAGCCCCACGTTGTAGGCGGCCAGCGTCATCCAGGTGCGGTCGGGCTCGGGAATGGAATCCGGCAGCCGCTCGCGCAGGTCGATCAGGTAGCGCGTGCCACCGTCCACGCTGGCTGCCGGGTCGGTGCGGTCGTCGACGCCCAGTCCTTCGGCGGTTACCTGGGTCAGCATCATCAGTCCGCGCACGCCGGTGGGGGAAACCGCATCGGGATTCCAGTGCGATTCCTGGTAGGCCACCGCGGCGATGAACCGCCAGTCGAGATCGTAGGTCTCTCCGGCCTCCTCGAACAGCGGGCGGAACTGTTCCAGGCGATGCTCGACGCGGCGCGCGAAGGTCAGGGCATCGACCAGATCGTGGGTCTCCAGATGGCCGAGGTAGCGATCGAGCAGCAACTCCAGCTCGCGGTTGTCACGCAGCCGCGCGATATACGCTTCCGCTGCGTCAATCAGGCTACGATCAAAGCCTGCCGGGAATAGCCAGCGGACCTCGGCGCTGCGTTCCAGCTCGTGTGCCTGGCGCAGGTTCGGGTGTATGCGCCGCAGGCGACGGTACTCCAGGGAATTCATCACTGCGTAGTCGATCTCGCCACGCTCCAGGGCTTCGCGCAGGGCCTCGGCATTGGCGTAGAGGATGAGTTCGCCATTGTTCGGATCCGGTTCGGCTTCGCGGTCCGGGGGTGTCGAAATCAGGTCGACCGGCCCCTCCTCGGGCGCTGGCTCGGCCTCGGTTGCCGCATCCGGTGGGGTTTCCGGTTCCATGCTGACCTCGGCCAGCAAGGGCTGGCTCAGGCTTTCGGGTACGGGAGCCTGAGCGGTCATGCCGACGCGCGCCCCGGCCGGTACGTCGGTCAGCGAGAGCAACGGAGATGCCCGCTCGTTTTCGTTCCAGAAGACCAAGACGTGCTTCACGTTCAGGATTTCCGGACCGGCTTCAATCAACGGGTCGTGTGGCGGTACGAGCAGGCCGGCGGCGATGTCGATGCGGCGTTGGCGCAGAAGGCGATGGGCTGTGGCGGCGTCGTCCACGCGGGTCACGCGCAGGCGCGTGCCGAGTTCCTCGGCCAGACCGTGCAGCAACTCCAGCTCGAGTTGGTCTTGCCCCGCAGTGGAGGCGAGCTCGGAGCGGCCCAGGGGGCTCTCGACCAGGGCCACTCGCAGCTCGTCACGGAAGGTGAGCTGCTCCAGTGCCGCTGGCGGGTTGTAGTACACCCGCAGCACGATGGCGGTCAGCAACACGATGAAGAGCCCCAGTTCGATCTGGCGCCAGGTGCTGCTCGGGGGGCGGAGTTTCAGATGCGTGCCCATGGCACTGGATCATATCCAATTGCCCCGGTGGTCACCGGGGATGGTAGGGAAACACGGATGAATGTACCCGCTCGCTGCCTCAAAGCTTTTGCGTGCGAACAAGGCGCGGCGACTGCCGTGCAGTCATTCTGCACAAGGGAGCCGCAATGCCGTGCGCATGCCCATTTTTGATCACAACGGGCGGCCGAGCCCCTTCGGGGTTGGCACCCCAGGTTCCCCGATCCGGCGTTGCGCCCCGAATCGATCAAAAACGGGCGGGTAGAACCACTACCCGCTGCACGACGCGCCTGGTCTCGGAAAACCTGGGGTGCCAACGCGAGTGTGTACATTCATCCGTGTTTCCTAGCGCCAGTTCAGCACCAGACCCTGGTCGCGCAGGATCTTGAGCGCGGGGTCGACGCAGGTGTCGATGAAGGAGGCACGGCGCGGGTTTTCGCGGGCGATGCGGCGATAGTCTGGCCCCTCGGGCAGGCCGGCCAGTTCGTAGATGTCGCGGGTGGGGTAGTAAAACGCATGCACGAACTGGCGGAATACGCGCCGCATCAGCGGGCGATAGGCCCATTTCTGCCAGGACGGGAGCGTGTCGAGACAGGACTCCAGCGTGTCGCGGGCATGCGCCATGTGGCGGGCCTCGTCGATCATGTGCCGGGTCACGATGTCGTCTACCGTCGGGCTGATCGAGTCCTTGTGCTGGCGGATCAGCCGGTTCATGCGGTCCGGGACCTCCTCGCCGATCATCACCGCGATCCAGAAGATCGAGGATTCAAACGGCGAGAAACGCCCGACCAGGGTGGCCAGCTTCGGCTTGGGGAAACGGCGCTCCGGCAGGGGCAGCCCGCTGCGGCGCATGAACTCGATAAACATCAGGCTGTGGCCGGCTTCCTCGCGCAGCTCGTGCAGGCGATAATTCAGCCGGTCCAGGCGACCGGTCGAGTGCATGGAGATCCGCGAGATGCGCTCCATGAACAGGCCTTCCAGCCACAGCGCCCCGCTGATGAAATACAGAAACTCGTATTGCGACAGACGCCGTTTGCGGGCATCGTCCAGCGCCGAGTATTCCGGGGTGCCGAAGAGTGATACGGCCTCCTCCGGGATCCAGAAATCGTCCAGCGACAGCGCATCCCAGCGCACGTGAGTGAGCGGGTCCTCGTACGGCTGGCTGTTGCGGCTCAAGTGATCGAGCAGCTCCTGCGAGGAATTCATCGAAGGCGTACCGAAGGCGCTGGGCGGTTAAACGACCGAATCATACCGGCATTGTCGGTCCGGACCAACGCCAACCCGTTGCAATCTGCGGTTGCTACCCCAATATGAGTCAAGTGAATATGCCCACCACACGCTATCGCGTCAGCTTCCTCAACCAGGGCAAGGTCTACGAGATCTTTGCCCGTGAGGTCTATCAGGACGAGCTCTACGGCTTTGTCACCGTCGAGGGCCTGCTGTTTGGCGAGCGCTCGCAGGTCGTTGTCGACCCCTCCGAGGAGCGCCTGCGTACCGAGTTCGAGGGGGTTGAGCGCTTCCATGTGCCGATGCACGCGCTGATCCGGATTGACGAAGTGGCCGCTGTGGGCACCCCGCGCATCCGCGATGCCAGTCAGGACAGTGGTAATGTCCACGCCTTCCCGTCGCTGCCAGGCCGCGGCCCGGGCAGGCCCTCGGACAGCTGATGGTGCCCGCGGCAGGGTTCTGCATTGCTAACCGATCGCCGCTGGTTTAACCTTTCGCGCTTCGCGTCGGCCAGTGCCTTCGCGGGACAAACCGGAGAGGTGGCCGAGCGGTCGAAGGCGCACGCCTGGAAAGTGTGTATACGGTAACCCCGTATCGAGGGTTCGAATCCCTCCCTCTCCGCCAGATTCAGCAAAGGGGCTCGAGTGGCCCCTTTCGCATGTACGGCCCCGGAGACACAGGGATTCGAACCCTCGATACA
>NZ_KB822984.1:0-16353 GCF_000364985.1 Thioalkalivibrio sp. HL-Eb18 | reverse complement strand
ATCGAGATTGTCGGTATCCGCGACACCCAGAAGACCACCGTCACGGGTGTCGAGATGTTCCGCAAGCTGCTGGACCAGGGCGAAGCGGGCGACAACGTGGGCATTCTGCTGCGTGGTACCAAGCGCGACGAAGTGCAGCGTGGTCAGGTGCTGTGCAAGCCGGGTTCGATTACGCCGCACACGCATTTCGAGGCTGAGGTGTACATTCTGGGCAAGGACGAGGGTGGTCGTCATACCCCGTTTTTCAATGGTTATCGCCCGCAGTTCTACTTCCGCACGACCGATGTGACGGGTTCGGTGGAGCTGCCGGAAGGCACCGAGATGGTGATGCCGGGTGACAACGTGAAGATGACCGTGTCGCTGATCAGCCCGATCGCGATGGAAGATGGTCTGCGCTTTGCGATTCGCGAAGGCGGCCGTACCGTCGGCGCCGGCGTCGTATCCAAGATCATCGAGTGATACAGTAGATAAGTTGAACGATCGACCGCGAGAGGCGGCGCCTGGTGCGTCGTCTCTCGCGTTTGTTTCTTGTCGATTCGATTTTTAGGCCAGTAGCTCAATTGGCAGAGCAGCGGTCTCCAAAACCGCAGGTTGGGGGTTCGAGTCCCTCCTGGCCTGCCATCTTCACCGATGGCGGCGAGTACCGGGTGATACGTATTCATGAGTGAACAATCGGAACAGACCGGCGGGCTGGATACTTTCAAGCTCGCGGTAGCCGTGGCGCTGCTGATTGCTGGCGTTATGGGCTTCTATTGGTTCTCGGACGAGTCCACTCTGATTCGTGTGCTCGGGCTGCTGGCCGTGGTCGGCGTGGCCGTGGCGATTGGCATGACCACGGCGAAGGGGCATCAGCTGGCGGCCTTTATGGGCAATGCACGCACCGAGGTGCGCAAGATGGTCTGGCCGACCCGGGTCGAGACCACCCAGACCACGCTGATCGTCATCGCCGTCGTGATCATTATCGGGATCTTCCTCTGGCTCCTGGACATGTTCCTGGGTTGGTCCATCAGTCGCTTCATCGGTTAGTCACAGGATTCTCTCCATGGCATTACGCTGGTACGTCGTACAGGCATTCTCGGGCTTCGAGGCCCAGGTGAAGCGGTCGCTGGAGGAGCGCATCGAGCGTTTCGGCATGCAGGACCATTTCGGTCAGATCCTGGTGCCCACCGAAGAGGTCGTCGAGATGAAGGACGGCCAAAAGCGCAAGAGCGAGCGCAAGTTCTTCCCGGGGTATGTCCTGGTGCAGATGGATCTGAACGACGAGGCCTGGCACCTGGTCAAGGCCGTTCCGCGGGTGCTCGGTTTCATCGGTGGCACCGCCGACCGGCCGGCCCCGATCAGCGACAAGGAAGCCGATGCCATCCTGCAGCGCATGCAGGAAGGTGCCGAGAAGCCGCGTCCGAAGGTCCTGTTCGAGGTTGGCGAGATGGTTCGCGTCACCGACGGCCCGTTCAACGACTTCAATGGCGTCGTCGAGGAAGTGAACTACGAGAAGAGCCGCCTCCTGGTGGCCGTGCAGATTTTTGGTCGCTCGACACCCGTGGAACTCGAGTTCCACCAAGTCGAGAAAACCTGACGTACTAACGTCAACCACTGCTAATCGGGGAGCCGCGAGGCGCTTGCACCCGAGGGAGTCATCATGGCGAAGAAAATCGAAGCATATATCAAGCTTCAGGTGCCTGCCGGAAAGGCCAACCCGAGTCCGCCCGTCGGGCCGGCACTGGGTCAGCGCGGCGTGAACATCATGGAGTTCTGCAAGGCGTTTAACGCCCAGACCCAGGAGATCGAGCCCGGTCTGCCGATTCCGGTGGTGATCACCGTCTATTCGGATCGCAGCTTTACCTTCATCACCAAGACGCCGCCGGCGTCGATCCTGTTGAAGAAGGCCGCGGGCCTGCAGAAGGGTTCCGGCGAGCCGAACACCAACAAGGTCGGCACCGTGACCCGGGCGCAGCTCGAGGAAATCGCGAAGACCAAGGAGCCGGATCTGACCGCCGCCGATCTGGACGCAGCGGTTCGCACTATTGCCGGCAGTGCCCGCAGCATGGGCCTCGAAGTGGAGGGTCTGTAGACATGGCGAAAATGACCAAGCGAATGAAGGCCATCCGCGAAAAGGTCGAGCCGGGCCGTCTGTATCCGGTGACCGAGGCCTTTGACCTGCTGCGTGAGCTGCCCAAGGCGAAGTTCCGCGAGTCGGTCGACGTGGCCGTGAATCTCGGCGTGGACCCGCGCAAGTCCGATCAGGTCGTGCGGGGCTCCACGGTGCTGCCGCACGGCAATGGCAAAAGCGTGCGCGTGGCCGTGTTCACCCAGGGCGCCAATGCCGACGCCGCGAAGGAAGCCGGTGCCGATGTGGTGGGCATGGACGACCTCGCCGAACAGGTGAAGGCCGGCCAGATGGATTTCGACGTGGTGATCGCCTCCCCGGACGCGATGCGAGTCGTCGGTCAGCTCGGGCAGATCCTGGGCCCGCGTGGCCTGATGCCGAACCCGAAGGTCGGCACCGTGACGCCGGACGTCGCGACCGCGGTGACCAACGCCAAGAGCGGCCAGGTCCGCTACCGCACCGACAAGGGCGGGATCGTGCACTGCACCATTGGCGCGGCGGACTTCGATTCCAGCTCGCTGGCCGAGAACCTGAACGCCCTGCTGGCGGATCTGGTCAAGATGAAGCCGGCGACGTCCAAGGGGCAGTACGTCAAGGGGGTCACGATCTCCACGACGATGGGCCCGGGGGTGAAGGTCGACCAGGCGTCATTGTCACTGTAAGAAGTTTTTTTGGTTTTTGGTCGGCTGTCGCGCAAGCGGCACGCCATCCAAGACCGCAGGCGCCGCCCCGTTCGCGGGGTGGCTTAATCCACCAGCCTGCGCAGATGGTGTCACCCGATTCAGGAAGTACCTGCGACGGGAGCACCGAAGTACCGGGTTCGCCCGGTTTCACGATCGCCTTCGGGTGGTCTTACTAGAGGAGAGTCAACGTGGCTTTGAATCTCGACGACAAGAAGGCGATTGTCTCGGAGCTGGCTACGGTTGCTGCCTCGGCGCATTCCGCGGTCGCCGCGGAATACCGGGGTCTCTCGGTCGCGCAGATGACCGACCTTCGTCGGCAGGCCCGCAATTCCGGGGTCTATCTGCGGGTGGTGAAGAACAACCTCGCCAAGCGTGCCATCGAGGGTACGGATTTCGCGTGCATGCAGCCCGAGCTGCAGGGCCCGCTGATCCTGGCCTTCAGTGAAGAGGAGCCTGGCTCCGCCGCGCGACTGGTGAAGTCCTTCGCCAAGGAAAACGAACAGCTGAAGGTCCGGCTGGTGTCGTTTGGTGGGCAGCTGATGGGTGCGAACGATCTCGATCGCCTCGCCAGCCTGCCGACACGCGATGAAGCACTCGCAACGCTTCTCGCCACCATGAAGGCGCCGCTCGACAAGTTCGCCCGTACGGTGAACGAAGTCCCGGGCAAGCTCGTGCGTACCGTTGCAGCAATTCGTGACCAGAAACAGGCAGCCTGAATCTCATCAAGCCGTTTCTGAGCAAGTACTGAATGAATACGGGTGTGCCCCGTTAGGAGAGTAAAAATGGCCGTTTCGAAAGAAGACATCCTGGAAGCCATCGGCAATATGACGGTCCTGGAAATCGTGGACCTGATCAGTGAGATGGAAGAGAAGTTCGGCGTTTCCGCCGCTGCCGCCGTCGCGGCTGCCCCGGCTGCCGCTGGTGGTGGTGAAGCCGCCGCTGCCGAAGCCAAGGACGAGTTCGACGTCGTCATGTCCAGCTTTGGCGAAAACAAGGTTGGCGTGATCAAGGTCGTCCGAGGCCTGACCGGTCTGGGCCTGAAGGAGGCCAAGGAGATGGTCGAAGGCGTGCCGGCAACCGTCAAGGAAGGCGCGGCGAAGGACGAAGCCGAAAAGATGAAGGCGGAGCTGGAAGAGGCTGGCGCCACTGTCGAACTGAAGTAAAAGGCGCTTGCGCCTGTTGTTTTCGTGTACATCACGAATCCCTGAGGCTGGCGGCCTTTTGGTCGTCAGCCTCAGCCCGTGGTGGCGCGGGTTTTTTCGCGCGTTGTTCAGCTAGCCGCCGAGGTAAGCCATGGCCCTCAGTTATACCGAAAAGAAACGTATCCGCAAGGACTTCGGGAAACGTCCCCAGATCCTGGACGTCCCGTATCTGCTGGAAACCCAATTGACCTCCTATCGGGATTTCCTGCAGGCCGAAAAGGGTCCGGAGGCGCGTCACGCGTTGGGCCTGCACGCGGCGTTTCAGTCGGTGTTCCCGATTGTTAGCTATTCCGGTCATGTCCAGCTCGAGTACGTCAGCTACCGCTTGGGCGAGCCGCTGTTCGATGTGAAGGAATGCCAGATCCGTGGCGTGACTTACGCGGCCCCGCTGCGTGTCCTGCTGCGTCTGGTGATCCACGACAAGGAGGCCCCGGCCGGCTCCACCGTGGTGAAGGAGGTCAAGGAGCAGGAGGTCTACATGGGCGAGATGCCGCTCATGACCGAGAACGGGACCTTCGTGATCAACGGTACCGAGCGAGTGATCGTCTCCCAGTTGCATCGTTCGCCCGGCGTGTTCTTCGACAGCGACCGTGGCAAGACCCAGGGCAGCGCCCAGAAGCTGCTCTACAACGCACGCATTATTCCGTACCGCGGTTCCTGGCTGGACTTCGAGTTCGATGCCAAGGACGGGGTGTACGTGCGTATCGACCGTCGCCGCAAACTGCCGGCGTCGATTCTGCTGCGTGCGCTGGGCATGGATACCGAAGAGATCCTGTCCACCTTTTTTGAATTCAACCAGATCACGCTCGATGAAGACGGCGGTGAACTGGATCTGATCCCCGAGCGCCTGCGCGGCGAGACCGCCGTGGTCGACATCACCGACGGCAAGAACGTGATCGTCGAGGCCGGGCGCCGGATTACCCCGCGGCATATCCGCGAGATCGAAAAGGCCGGCATCAACCGCCTGCGCGTGCCGGACGAGTACCTGCTCGGCCGCGTGCTGGCCAAGGGCGTAGTCGACGAGTCGACCGGCGAGCTGATGGCGGCCGCCAACGATCCGCTGACCCAGGAACTCCTGGACAAGCTGCGCGCCGAGGGCGTGAAGTCGGTGGAGACCATCTACACCAACGACTATGACCATGGCCCGTTCATGTCGGACACCCTGCGTCTGGATCCGACCAAGACGCAGTTGGAGGCCCAGGTCGAGATCTATCGCGTGATGCGCCCCGGCGAGCCGCCGACCAAGGACGCCGCCGAGAACCTGTTCTCCAACCTGTTCTTCTCCGAGGACCGCTACGACCTGTCGGCCGTCGGCCGGATGAAGTTCAACCGCCGTGTCGGACGCGATACCGACGAGGGCCCGGGCGTGCTGTCGCCCGAGGACATCCTCGACGTGCTGAAGGTCCTGATCGACCTGCGTAACGGCAACGGTCGCACCGACGATATCGATCACCTGGGCAACCGCCGCATCCGCAGCGTGGGCGAGATGGCCGAGAACCAGTTCCGTCTGGGGCTGGTGCGCGTCGAGCGTGCGGTCAAGGAGCGCCTGACGGTCGCCGAGAGCGAAGGCCTGATGCCGCAGGAGCTGATCAACGCGAAGCCGGTGGCGGCCGCGGTCAAGGAGTTCTTCGGTTCCAGTCAGCTGTCGCAGTTCATGGACCAGAACAATCCGCTGTCCGAGGTGACTCACAAGCGCCGTATCTCCGCGCTGGGCCCGGGCGGCCTGACCCGCGAACGCGCGGGCTTCGAGGTGCGCGACGTACACCCGACCCACTACGGTCGTGTCTGCCCGATCGAGACGCCGGAAGGTCCGAACATCGGCCTGATCAACTCGCTGGCCGTGTATGCCCGCACCAACCGTTACGGCTTCCTGGAGACCCCGTACCGCAAGGTCGAGGACGGCAAGGTCACCGATGAGATCGTGTATCTGTCCGCGATCGAGGAAAGCCAGTACGTGATCGCCCAGGCGAATGCGGCGATGGACGAGCAAGGGCGTCTGACCGACGACCTGGTCTCCTGCCGCTTCCAGGAGGAGTTCACGATCTCCTCGCCGGACAAGATCCAGTACATGGATATCTCGCCGAAGCAGATCGTGTCCGTGGCGGCCGCGCTGCTGCCGTTCCTGGAGCATGACGATGCCAACCGCGCCCTGATGGGTGCGAACATGCAGCGTCAGGCGGTGCCCTGCCTGCGTGCGGACAAGCCGCTGGTCGGGACCGGTATCGAACGCACCGTGGCGATCGACTCCGGGTCCGCGATTGTCGCCAAGCGCGGCGGTACGGTCGATTCCGTGGACGCCGCCCGCGTGGTGGTGCGCGTGAACGACGACGAGACCGTCGCCGGCGAGCCAGGCGTGGATATCTACAACCTGACCAAGTACTCGCGTTCCAACCAGAACACCAGCATCAACCAGCGTCCGCTGGTCGCGGTGGGCGACGAGATCGCCCGCGGCGACGTGCTGGCCGATGGGTCCTCGACCGATCTCGGCGAGCTGGCCCTGGGGCAGAACATGATGGTCGCGTTCATGCCCTGGAACGGCTACAACTTCGAGGATTCCATCCTGATCTCCGAGCGCGTGGTGCAGGAAGACCGCTACACCACGATCCATATCGAGGAGCTCAACTGTGTCGCGCGTGACACCAAGCTGGGCCAGGAAGAGATCACCGCGGATATCCCGAACGTCTCCGAGTCGCTGCTGGCCAAGCTGGACGAGTCCGGTGTGGTCTATGTCGGTGCCGAGGTGAACCCGGGCGACATCCTGGTGGGCAAGGTCACGCCGAAGGGCGAGACCCAGCTGACCCCGGAAGAGAAGCTCCTGAGGGCCATCTTTGGCGAGAAGGCCTCGGACGTGAAGGACACCTCCCTGCGTGTGCCGTCCGGCATTGAGGGCACGGTGATCGACGTACGCGTGTTCACCCGCGACGGTGTGGAGAAGGACGCGCGCGCCAAGTCGATCGAGGAAGACGACCTCGCCGCGGTCAAGAAGGACCTGAAGGACCAGCTGCGTATCTACGAGGACGACATCTACGCACGAGTGGAAAAGCTGCTGGTCAACAAGGCCGCCGCCGGTGGTCCCGAAGGGCTGGGCGATGGCTCCAAGGTCACCAAGAAGTACCTGCAGGGTCTGTCCCGCGACCAGTGGTTCGAGGTGCGCCTGAAGGACGACGCCGTGAACTCTCAGCTGGAGGACCTCGGTCGCCAGCTGCAGGAGCAGCACGAGCTGTTCGACAAAAAGTTCGAGCACCAGAAGGCGAAGGTTGCCGCGGGCGACGACCTGCCGCCGGGCGTGCAGAAGATGGTCAAGGTCTACGTGGCCGTGAAGCGTCGTCTGCAGCCGGGCGACAAGATGGCCGGCCGCCACGGGAACAAGGGCGTCATCTCGATGATCGTGCCGGAAGAGGACATGCCGTTCCTCGAGGACGGGACCCCGGTGGACGTGGTCCTGAACCCACTGGGCGTTCCCTCGCGCATGAACGTCGGGCAGGTGCTGGAGGTTCACCTCGGGTGGGCCGCGAAGGGCCTGGGCGACAAGATCAACCGCATGCTCGAGGCACAGGCCGAGATCGCGAAGCTGCGCGAGTTCCTGGACAAGATCTACAACCACCGCGACAAGAAGGTCGATCTCGACTCCATGTCGGACGCCGAGATCATTGCGCTTTGCCGCAACCTGCGCGGTGGCGTGCCGATGGCGACGCCGGTGTTCGACGGTGCCGAGGAGGCCGAGATCAAGGAGATGCTGCGTCTGGCCGATTTGCCCGAGACGGGGCAGGCCGAACTGTTCGACGGGCGCACCGGTGACTCCTTCGATCGTCCGGTGACCGTCGGCTACATGCACATGCTGAAGCTGAACCACCTGGTCGACGACAAGATGCATGCGCGCTCGACCGGCCCGTACTCGCTGGTGACCCAGCAGCCGCTGGGCGGCAAGGCGCAGTTTGGTGGCCAGCGCTTCGGCGAGATGGAGGTCTGGGCGCTGGAGGCCTACGGTGCCGCTTACACCCTGCAGGAAATGCTGACGGTGAAGGCGGACGACGTGCAGGGCCGCAACAAGATGTACAAGAACATCGTCGACGGCGAGCACCACATGGAGGCCAACGTCCCCGAGTCGTTCAACGTGCTTATGAAGGAGATCAAGGCGCTCGGCATCAATATCGAGCTGGAGCAGGACTGATCTCCTCCGATCCGAATGTGATCCGAAGGGGTGCAGGGCACCCCTCGACCCAAAGCTTTGTGAGGCATAGCGAATGAAAGACCTCCTCAATCTGTTCAAGCAGCAGACTCAGCCGGAAGAGTTCGATGCAATCCGCATCGGCCTGGCCTCCGCCGACCAGATCCGGTCGTGGTCCTTCGGCGAGGTGAAGAAGCCCGAGACCATCAACTACCGGACCTTCAAGCCGGAGCGCGATGGCCTGTTTTGCGCCAAGATCTTCGGTCCGGTGAAGGACTACGAGTGCCTGTGCGGCAAGTACAAGCGCCTGAAGCACCGGGGTGTGGTCTGCGAGAAGTGCGGCGTCGAGGTGACCCAGACCAAGGTGCGCCGCGAGCGCATGGGGCACATCGATCTGGCCTCGCCGGTCGCGCACATCTGGTACCTGAAGAGCCTCCCGTCGCGCATCGGGCTGCTGCTCGACATGACCCTGAAGGACATCGAGAAGGTGCTCTACTTCGAGTCCTTCATCGTGATCGACCCGGGCTTCACCACGCTGGAGAAGGGCCAGCTCCTGACCGACGAGGAATACCTCGAGGCGATGGAGGAGCACGGCGACGACTTCACCGCGATGATGGGCGCCGAGGCCGTGCTGTCCCTGCTCAAGGAGATGGACCTGCAGGGCGAGGCCGCGAAGCTGCGCCAGGAGCTGTCCGAGACCGGGTCCGAGACCAAGATCAAGCGTCTGGGCAAGCGGCTCAAGCTGATCGAGTCGTTCCTGGAATCCGGCAACAAGCCGGAGTGGATGATCATGTCCGTGCTGCCGGTGCTGCCGCCGGACCTGCGCCCGCTGGTGCCGCTGGACGGTGGCCGCTTCGCGACCTCCGACCTGAATGACCTGTACCGCCGGGTAATCAACCGCAACAATCGTCTGCGTCGCCTGCTGGAGCTCAATGCCCCGGACATCATCGTGCGCAATGAAAAGCGCATGCTGCAGGAGTCCGTGGACGCGCTGCTGGACAACGGCCGCCGCGGCCGTGCGATCACCGGCACCAACAAGCGCCCGCTGAAGTCCCTGGCCGACATGATCAAGGGCAAGCAGGGCCGCTTCCGCCAGAACCTGCTGGGCAAGCGTGTCGACTACTCCGGTCGTTCCGTGATCGTGGTCGGACCGACCCTGCGTCTGCACCAGTGCGGCCTGCCCAAGCGCATGGCGCTGGAACTGTTCAAGCCGTTCATCTTCGGCAAGCTGCAGCGTCGTGGCCTGGCCACTACCATCAAGGCCGCCAAGAAGGCGGTGGAGAAGGAAGGTCCCGAGGTCTGGGACATCCTCGAAGAGGTGATCCGCGAGCATCCGGTGATGCTGAACCGCGCCCCGACCCTGCACCGCCTGGGTATCCAGGCCTTCGAACCGGTGCTGATCGAGGGCAAGGCGATCCAGCTGCACCCGCTGGTCTGCGCCGCGTTCAACGCCGACTTCGACGGTGACCAGATGGCCGTGCACGTGCCGTTGTCGCTGGAGGCCCAGCTGGAGGCGCGCACGCTGATGTTGTCCTCCAACAACGTGTTGTCCCCGGCGAACGGCGAGCCGATCATCGTGCCGTCGCAGGATATCGTGCTGGGGCTTTACTACCTCTCGCGCGAGAAGGTGAACGCCAAGGGTGAGGGCATGACCTTTGCCGATGTGGACGAGGTGCATCGCGCCTACGAACACAAGCAGGTCGATCTTCATGCCCGGATCACCGTGCGCATCGCCGACACGATGGCGGATGTCGCCGAAGGGGAGCCGCTGCCGTCCATGCGGGTGGAGACCACCGTCGGTCGCGCGATCCTGTCGCGCATCATGCCGAAGGGGCTTCCGTTCGAGCTGATCGACCGCGAGCTGAGCAAGAAGACCATCTCCGCGCTGATCAACTCCTGCTACCGTCGTCTGGGCCTGAAGGACACTGTGGTGTTCGCGGACCAGCTGATGTACGCGGGCTTCTACTACTCGACCCGCGCCGGGGTCTCCTTCTGCTCGGATGACATGGTCATCCCGGACGAGAAGCAGCCGATCCTGCAGAACGCCGAGGAACAGGTGAAGGAGATCGAGGACCAGTACGCCTCGGGTCTGGTCACCAAGGGCGAGCGCTACAACAAGGTTGTGGACATCTGGTCGCACTGCAATGACCAGGTCGCGAAGGCGATGATGGAGCGCCTCGGCAAGGAGCAGGTGACCAACGCCGAGGGCGAGACAGTCGAGCAGAGCTCGTTCAACTCGATCTTCATGATGGCCGATTCCGGCGCGCGTGGTTCCGCTGCCCAGATCCGTCAGCTGGCGGGTATGCGTGGCCTGATGGCCAAGCCGGACGGCTCCATCATCGAGACGCCGATCACCGCGAACTTCCGCGAGGGCCTGAACGTCCTGCAGTACTTCATCTCGACCCACGGCGCGCGTAAAGGTCTGGCCGATACCGCGCTGAAGACCGCGAACTCCGGTTATCTGACCCGCCGCCTGGTGGATGTGTCGCAGGACGTGGTGGTCACCCAGCACGACTGCGGGACCCAGCAGGGCCTGATGATGAAACCGATCATCGAGGGCGGGGATGTGGTCGAGCCGCTGCGCGACCGCGTACTGGGCCGTACCACGGCGGTCGACGTGCATCGCCCGGGTACCGACGAGGTCCTGATCCCGGCGGGCACCCTGCTGGACGAGGCAATGGTCGACAAGCTGGACGAGGCCTCGGTCGACGAGGTGCTGGTGCGCTCCGCGATTACCTGTGAGACGCGTCAGGGCATCTGCGCCAAGTGCTACGGTCGCGATCTGGCCCGTGGCCACGAAGTCAACGAGGGCGAAGCGGTGGGTGTGATCGCCGCGCAGTCCATCGGCGAGCCGGGTACCCAGCTGACCATGCGTACCTTCCACATCGGGGGTGCCGCGAGCCGTGCGGTTACCGTCAGCGCGATCCAGGTGAAGAACGCCGGGTCCGTGCGTCTGCACAACCTGAAGACCGTCACCAACAAGGCGGACAACCTGGTTGCGGTATCGCGCTCCGGGGAGCTGGGCGTGATCGACGACCAGGGCCGCGAGCGCGAGCGCTACAAGATTCCCTACGGCGCCACCATCACCGTCAAGGACGGTGATGCGGTCGAGGCGGGTCAGGAGGTCGCGACCTGGGATCCGCATACCCACCCGATCGTCACCGAGGTGGGCGGCTACATCCGTCTGGCGGACTTCGTCGAGAACGTCACCGTGACCAAGGAGACGGACGAGTTTACCGGTCTGTCCCAGAACGTGGTGCTGGATCCGAAGAGCCGTTCGAGCGCCGGCAAGGATCTGCGCCCGACCGTCAAGCTGGTCGACGACGACGGCAACGAGGTGTACATCCCGGGTACCGATATGCCCGCGCAGTACATGCTGCCGGCCAATGCGATCTTCAATCTCGAGGACAATGCCCGCGTCGAGGTCGGTGATGTTATCGCCCGCCTGCCGCAGGAGTCGTCCAAGACCCGCGACATCACCGGTGGTCTGCCGCGTGTGGCGGATTTGTTCGAGGCTCGGCGTCCCAAGGAGCCGGCCGTACTGGCCGAGATCTCCGGCACCGTCTCGTTCGGCAAGGAGACCAAGGGCAAGCAGCGTCTGGTGATTACCCCGGACAAGGGTGATCCGGTCGAGATGCTGATCCCGAAACTGCGCACCGTGAACGTGTTCGAGGGCGAGCGCGTGGAGCGTGGCGAGGTCGTGGTCGACGGCGAGCTGGACCCGCACGACATCGTGCGTCTGCGCGGCGTGACTACTCTGGCCGAATACCAGGTCCAGGAGATCCAGGACGTCTACCGCCTGCAGGGCGTGAAGATCAATGACAAGCACATCGAGGTCATTGTTCGCCAGATGATGCGCAAGGTGAACATCGTCAATCCGGGCGACACCAAGTTCCTCGCGGGGGACCAGGTGGATCGCGTCCGCGTCCTCGAGGAGAACGAGAAGCTCGGCGACGACCAGCAGCCGGCCACCTACGAGCGTGTGCTGCTCGGGATCACCAAGGCCTCGCTGGTGACGGAATCGTTCATCTCTGCGGCCTCCTTCCAGGAGACCACTCGCGTGCTGACCGAGGCGTCCACCCGTGGCGCTCGCGACGATCTGCGCGGCCTGAAGGAGAACGTGATTGTGGGGCGCCTGATCCCGGCTGGTACCGGACTGGCGTACCACAAGGAGCGTCGCCGCAAGCGCGAGCTGGAAATGCCGGAGTTCGAGAGCGTCGAGGAGGCGTCCGCGGTTACCGTCGACACCGAATCCGATGCCCCGGGTTCGGAAACCACCGGGGAAGGCTCGGAATAGCCTTCCCTTCTGTTGACACTTCAGGGGGCGGCGATTAGAATTCCGCTCCCTCGACAGGCCGGTCACGGCGCCGGCCTGTCGTTATTTTTAGGCTAGGAGAAAGGGTTTCATGGCCACGATCAATCAGTTGGTACGCAAGCCCCGCAAGCGCCCCGTCGAGAAGAGCGACGTGCCGGCGCTGCAGGGCTCGCCGCAGAAGCGCGGGGTATGCACCCGTGTCTACACGACCACGCCGAAGAAGCCGAATTCCGCGCTGCGCAAGGTTGCGCGCGTGCGTCTGACCAATGGCTACGAAGTCAGTAGCTACATCGGCGGCGAAGGCCACAACCTGCAGGAGCACTCGGTGGTCCTGATTCGTGGCGGTCGTGTAAAGGATCTTCCCGGTGTGCGTTACCACACGGTGCGTGGCTCCCTGGATACCCAGGGGGTGCAGAACCGCACCCAGGGTCGTTCCAAGTACGGCACCAAGCGCCCGAAGAAATCCTAACCGTGTACAAGAGCGGGAACTGAAACATGTCGAGAAGAGCAGCTGCCCCCAAGCGTCACATCCTTCCTGATCCGAAGTTCGGAAGCGAGCGCCTGGCCAAGTTCATCAATACCGTGATGCGTGACGGCAAGAAGTCGGTCGCAGAACAGGTCGTGTACGGCGCGCTGGACCAGATCGAGTCCAAGCAGGGTGACGGCATGGGTGCACTGGAACGCGCGCTGGACAACATTCGTCCGCGTGTCGAGGTGAAGTCTCGTCGTGTGGGCGGCGCCACCTACCAGGTGCCGGTCGAGGTGCGCTCGGTTCGTCAGGACGCCCTGGCGATGCGCTGGGTCGTGGAAGCGGCCCGCAAGCGTGGCGAGCGCACCATGGCGCTGAAGCTGGCGGGCGAGCTGATGGACGCCGCCGATGCCAAGGGCTCCGCCGTGAAGAAGCGCGAAGACACTCACCGCATGGCGGAAGCGAACAAGGCGTTCGCCCACTTCCGCTGGTAAAACCGATTTAGAGAGGCTCAACGTGGCACGCAAGACCCCACTGAAGCGCTACCGGAACATCGGGATCAGCGCGCACATCGACGCCGGCAAGACGACGACGACCGAGCGCATCCTGTTCTACACCGGTCTGTCGCACAAGATCGGCGAGGTCCATGAAGGCGCCGCCACGATGGACTGGATGGAGCAGGAACAGGAACGCGGGATCACCATCACCTCCGCGGCGACCACCTGCTTCTGGCAGGGTATGGCCAAGCAGTTCGATGAGCATCGCGTCAACATCATCGACACCCCGGGACACGTGGACTTCACCATCGAGGTGGAGCGTTCCATGCGTGTGCTCGACGGTGCGGTGATGGTGTACTGCGCTGTGGGTGGCGTGCAGCCGCAGTCCGAAACGGTCTGGCGCCAGGCGACCAAGTACTCGGTTCCGCGCATGGCGTTCGTCAACAAAATGGACCGCGCCGGTGCCGACTTCCTGCGTGTCTACGAGCAAATGAAGGAGCGCCTGCAGGCGAACCCGGTCCCGATCCAGCTGCCGATCGGTGCCGAGGACAACTTCCGGGGCGTGATCGACCTGGTCAAGATGCAGGCGATCTTCTGGGACGACGAAAACTTCGGGATCTCCTCCGAGTACAAGGATATCCCCGACGAGCTCAAGGCCGAGGCGGAAAAGTGGCGCGAGAACATGCTCGAGGCCGCCGCCGAAGCCAATGAAGAGCTGATGGACAAGTACCTCAACGAGGGCGACCTCAGCGAGGAAGAGATCAAGCAGGCGATCCGCCATCGCACTATCGAGCTCGAGATCGTGCCGATGCTGTGCGGCTCCGCGTTCAAGAACAAGGGCGTGCAGGCCATGCTCGACGCGGTGGTCGAATACCTGCCTTCGCCGGAAGAGGTCAAGGCGATCAAGGGCGTGAAGGCCGGGACCGAAGAGCCGGTCGAGAAGCACGCCTCGGACGACGAGCCGTTCGCGGCCCTGGCGTTCAAGATCATGACCGACCCGTACGTCGGTTCGCTGACCTTCGTCCGTGTGTACTCGGGTGTGCTGAGCGCGGGCGACACCGTGCTCAATACGCAGAACAACCGCCGCGAGCGCATTGGTCGCATCCTGCAGATGCACTCCAACTCCCGCGAGGAGATCAAGGAGCTGCGCGCGGGTGACATCGGTGCGGTCGTCGGCCTGAAGGATCTGTACACCGGTAGTACGCTCTGCGACCCGAACAATCCGGTCGAGCTGGAGCGCATGGAGTTCCCGGAGCCGGTGATCTCGATTGCCGTCGAGCCGAAGACCAAGTCGGACCAGGAAAAAATGGGTATCGCGCTGAACAAGCTGGCGCAGGAAGACCCGTCCTTCCGCGTGCGGACCGACGAAGAGTCGGGCCAGACGATCATCTCGGGCATGGGCGAGCTGCACCTCGAGGTCCTGGTGGACCGCATGAAGCGCGAGTTCAAGGTCGAGGCGAACGTCGGTCAGCCGCAGGTGGCGTACCGCGAGACGATCAAGAAGAGCGTGGAAACCGAAGGCAAGTTTGTGCGCCAGTCGGGTGGTCGCGGCCAGTACGGTCATGTCTGGCTGCGCATCGAACCGCAAGAAGCGGGAGACGGCTACGAGTTCGTCAACGCGATCGTCGGTGGTGTCGTGCCGAAAGACTACATCCCGGCCGTCAACAAGGGCGTCGAGGAGCAGATGGCCAATGGCGTGCTCGCCGGTTATCCGGTGGTGGACGTGAAGGTCACGCTGTTTGATGGCTCCTACCATGACGTCGA
This sequence comes from Thioalkalivibrio sp. HL-Eb18, assembly GCF_000364985.1. Lineage (NCBI taxonomy): Bacteria > Pseudomonadati > Pseudomonadota > Gammaproteobacteria > Chromatiales > Ectothiorhodospiraceae > Thioalkalivibrio > Thioalkalivibrio sp. HL-Eb18. The sequence goes on along the minus strand of NZ_KB822984.1, from coordinate 1,148 downwards.
CTCGAACGAGATGGCGTTCAAGGTGGCGGGATCGATGGCCTTCAAGGAAGGCGCGTTGAAGGCCGGCGCCGTGCTCCTCGAGCCGATGATGAAGGTCGAGGTCGAGACGCCGGAAGAATACATGGGCGACGTGATGGGTGACCTGAATCGCCGTCGTGGCCTGGTCAAGGGCATGGAAGATGTCGCCGGTCAGAAGCTGCTGAAGGCCGAGGTCCCGCTGTCCGAGATGTTTGGCTATTCGACGCAGCTGCGCTCGATGAGCCAGGGCCGTGCTACGTACTCGATGGAGTTCGAAAAGTACTCCGAGGCGCCGGCGCAGGTCGCCGAGGCCGTGGCCGCGAAGGCCTCCTGAACCGAATCGCGTAATCCGAAAGAACTGTAGAAAGAGGTTTGAGCTGTGTCCAAGGAAAAGTTCGAGCGTAAGAAGCCGCATGTGAATGTGGGGACGATTGGTCATGTGGACCATGGCAAGACCACGCTGACGGCGGCGATGACGACGGTGCTGGGCAAGAAGTACGGTAGCGAAGCCCGTGCGTTTGACCAGATCGACAATGCGCCGGAAGAGAAGGCGCGCGGGATTACGATTGCCACGGCGCACGTGGAATACGAATCCGACATTCGTCACTACGCGCATGTGGATTGCCCTGGGCACGCGGACTACGTGAAGAACATGATCACGGGTGCGGCGCAGATGGACGGCGCGATTCTGGTGGTGTCCGCGGCCGATGGTCCGATGCCGCAGACCCGCGAGCACATTCTGCTGGCGCGTCAGGTGGGTGTGCCGTACATCGTGGTGTTCCTGAACAAGGCCGACATGGTCGACGACCCCGAGCTGCTCGAGCTGGTCGAGATGGAAGTGCGCGATCTGCTGTCTTCCTATGATTTCCCGGGCGACGACACGCCGGTGATCACCGGTTCCGCGCTGAAGGCGCTGGAAGGTGACGAGAGCGAAGTGGGCGCGCAGGCGATCTACAAGCTGGTCGAGGCGATGGACAGCTGGATTCCGGAGCCGGAGCGCGCGGTGGACGGCGACTTCCTGATGCCGGTGGAAGACGTGTTCTCGATCTCCGGGCGCGGCACTGTGGTGACGGGTCGTATCGAGCGCGGTGTGGTCAAGGTGGGCGAGGAGATCGAGATTGTCGGTATCC
>NZ_KB822983.1:0-16862 GCF_000364985.1 Thioalkalivibrio sp. HL-Eb18 | reverse complement strand
GGGCAGGAAACCTGGCGCCATTATCCCAAACCCGCCAGGTGGGCGGGACCCACGGCGGAATAAATCAGTGTTTCCTTAGGCCCATCGGAAGGGCTCCAGAGGCAAGTCTGACAAATCTAATCGGTTGACTCGGACCCGCCTCGTCTTTCCAATATCAATGCTTCAAATATGGAGAGAAGGTGACGGCATGAGCGATTTAAACGATGATTCACAAGTACTGATTGTAACCTCGGCATCCCCCCAGTCGGCGCTGTTTATCGAGTACGTTTCCGAGAAAACCAAATGCTCGGTAACAGGGCTGGAGCCCGGGTCCCCAAAGGTCGCCCAGACGCTCAGGGATTACAGTCTTGCACTGTTTGACGCCAGCGCCCTGGACGAGCGCGATATTGGGCATGTGCAGCAGGCCGTCGCGGACGGGGCAAAAACGGTCTTCGCCGGATTCAATATTCCGAACGAAGACGAGGCACTCCGACTCCTGGATGTGCTTTACCTGCAGGGCATTTTTTACAAGACGGATCAGCTGGACCTTTTGTGCAAGGGGATCCTGTGCCTGCTGAACGGCGACTTCTGGATGTCCCGTCACCTGATGACACGGCTGGTGCGGCTGTATCGTCAGCAACGGACCAACACCTATCGGCCCGCCTGTGGGTTGACCCAGCGCGAACTGGAAATCCTCGCCATGCTGGGTTCAGGCGAAACGAACATGAATATCGCGAAGCAGCTGTTTATCAGTGAGCACACGGTCAAATCCCACCTGTACAACATTTTCCGCAAGATCGAGGTCAAGAACCGCACGCAGGCGATCAATTGGGCCAAGGATCATCTGGGGGCTCCGCCACCCCAGGTTATGTGGCGTCGTCGTCGCACGGAGGCACGCGCCGTCTAACCTGCGCTGGCCCCCGGCACCCCGGGCCGGAGGGATGGGGTGAGGGCGGCTGTATTTGCCAAACCGTCCTCACCAGGCGAGGCGGGCGCAATGCCTGGAGCGGATGTACCTGCGCCATCGATCAAATCTGGAGCGTAGGACGAGCGGCTGACCGAGCCGGCGATCCTCGATCGATTCGCAATCACATGGCTCATACTTCTCGCGTGATAACGACCGACAAAGCTCTCCCGAAAAACCACCCGTTATTCTGATGCCTGCCGTCAATCCGACCGCCATACTGCAGTTGGATTAACGGTCGGAGGCCGCCGTCGTGCCTGCACCCGCCGAGGGGGCCCGCGAGCGCCTGCCAGGCGATGCCGGAATTTACCTCGACCCCGACACCCGCGATCGGCCAGGCATCCTGGTCCGTCATGTTCCTGGCGATCCCTGACGGATTGCCCTTGGCCTGGAGAGGTGTTCACGCGATGTCGACATCGCCCAACGAATCGCGTATCGGCCTGCAAGCCTCCGGGCCCGAGGGTACCGCGTATTCCATTACCTGCACGGTCACCCGAACCCACGACGTCGAGGAAGTGGAATTCGAAGGCGTCGTGCCACTGGAAGTGGAATTTGAGGGGATCGGCGTGGATTGCAGGGTTGTACAACTCAGCGGGCCGGGGTATCTGGATCTGGTCCTGACGAAAAACGGCCATGTCACGCGTTCCCGTTGCCATGGTCTGAACAGCACCATGAACCTGAGGATCCGGTGACAGGGGCACTTGACCAACGCCACCCATAACGACGCATAATACATATTATGTTAAGTCCTGGATCCGTGAGGCACCGCCGCTTGTTCTAGTCGACGTGCCCCCTCGCCGGAAACGGCGCTCGTCAGCCTCGTCCCTGCGGTTCAGGACAACGTCTCGATCACGTGCGTGAGCACATCCTTGACCCGTGCCATCCCTTGATCCAGGTTTCGACCGATCTCGTCCATGGTGATCTCGCCCTCGGCACGACCGGCCGCCCAGTTGGCGATCACGGCGCAGCAGGCGTAATTCAGCTCCAGCTCGCGCGCCAGCGCCGTCTCCGGCATGCCGGTCATTCCCACCAGGTCGCAGCCGTCTCGCGCCATGCGGTCGATCTCGGCGGCCGTCTCCAGCCGCGGGCCCTGGGTAGCCCCATATGTCCCTCGGTCTGCCGCTTCGATGCACAGGTCATCAATCGCGTTCAGCAGGGTCTCCCGCACGCCCTGGTTGTAGGGCCAGGTCATGTCGATATGGGTGACCTCTTCGAGGTCGCCGCCTTCGAAAAAGGTATTAGCGCGTGACCAGGTGTAATCGATGATCTGATCGGGAATCGCGATCATGCCCGGCTTCATGGCTTCGGTAATGCCGCCCACGGCCGCGACCGCAATCACGTTATCGACTCCGGCATGCTTCAAGGCCCAGATGTTGGCCCGGTAGTTCACCTGGTGCGGCGGGATGGTGTGACGGGCCCCGTGCCGCGGGAGGAAGACGATCTCCGTGTCATTCAGCCGACCGAAGACCAATGGTCCCGACGGTTCGCCATACGGGGTATGCATGACCTGTCTGCGGGTAATCTCCAGCGACTTCAGCTGGGTCAGGCCGGTGCCGCCGATCACGGCAAGACGGGGTGTCGACATATCGCGGGTATCCCTAGTGGTTCGCGACGGCAAAAATGCCGGGTGCGTTGCGGAGGTAGTCCTGGTAATCCATCCCGTAGCCAAACACGTACCGATTCGGTACCTCCAGGGCCGCGAAATCGACGGTAATGGCCGGATCGCGTTCGGGATTGGCCTTGTCCACCAGTACAACGGAATAGACCTTCTCGGCGCCCTGCTCTTCGCAGAAAGCCTGGATGCCTTCCAGGGTAATGCCACCATCGAGGATGTCATCCACGATCACGACGGTACGGCCCTTGATCGGTGTCTGGGGGCGCGCGAGCCAGTGCAGCTGCTCCCCGCCCCGCGTGCCGCCGCGATAGCGCGTGGCATGCAGATAATCGACCTGCATTGGAAACGACCAGCGGGTCAGCAGCCCGCCCATCAGGACGACCCCGCCATTCATCACGCCCAGGACCAGGGGGTTGCGGTCCTTGAGCACCTGTGCCGTGCGTTCCGCCAGGCGGTCGATCGCGGTCTCGACTGCATCGCGGCTGTATAGGCAATCGGCATCTCGGAGCGTTGCGCGGGCCTGTTCCGGGCTCATCAAGGGTCCTGCGGTGGTGGTTTGGAGGAAGGATGTTGGCCGAGCGTCTGACAGACGGCAAGGCCTGGGTCCGGTATGCGCGGGCTTTACAGGGTCCATAAACGCAACCGGCCGGCGCAATGGCCGGCCGGATGGCAAAGCGACGGACGGGTAGACCCTTAGTAGGTAAAGGTCACGGTGTCGTCGTCCATGGCTTCGGAAATCACGTAGGCGCCGCCCACGGTTTCTTCGATTTCCGGGATCAGGTCGTTGCCCCACAGATCCAGAGTCGGGGTGCAGACCTTCATCACCACGCCGGCTTCGTGGGCGTCCTTCATGAAGTCGTAGACGCTCTTGCTGGAGCCTTCCTGGACAAACAGGTTTTCGGCAACGCCCTTCTTGGCCAGCTCGCCGGCACGACCGGTCATGACGACTTCAACGTCATATTCCATCGCGGCGGCCACGGTGGCCTGGAAGAACGGGGCACCCAGCTCAGACGGGTTGCTCGGATCGGTGTTAACCATGACGATCAGGAGCTTGTCGGCCATTTTTGATCTCCAACTTCAGTGGTGAGTGTGAATATTAACAGCTGCTCAAGCGCAAACCGGTGGCGCATTATAGGCGTGCCAGCGCCTGTGCGCCAATGTGCCCGCGGGAGTAACTCCTCCGCTCGGGGGGCGGGTCTTCAGGCGGTCGCTGCCTGCCGGGCCGCAAGCCAGTGATGCAGCTGAGCGCGAAGGGCATGAATCCGCCTGGGATCATGCGCGATGGATTGTGCTCGCAACGCCTCGACCCTTCGTAAAGCGTGGGCGTCGAGCGGCTGTGCCTGCTGCGCCTCGAGGATGGCGTCTGCCTGCTCGGGCTGGTTGCAGATCAGCACCATGTCGCAGCCTGCCGCCCGCGCCGCCGCGGCCCGCTCGGCCGGGCTGCCGATGGCCTCGGCACCGGCCATAGCCAGATCATCGCTGAGAATTGCCCCGCGGAACCGCAGTTCGCGGCGCAGGATGTCCTGTAGCCAGATCCGCGAGAATCCGGCGGGCTGGTCATCCACCTGTGGGTACAGCACATGGGCGGGCATCACGGCATCGAGATCGCCCAGCACCGGGCGAAAGGCCGCGATATCGTCGGCCTCGATCTCGGCCAGCGGGCGGTCATCCACCGGGAGTGCGATATGGGAATCCGCCTGGACGGCCCCGTGTCCGGGGAAATGCTTGCCCACACTGGCCATGCCGCCGGCCGCGAGCCCGCGAATCAGGTCGCCGGCCAGGCGTGCGATGACATCGGGATCATGGTGGAACGCACGATCCCCAATCACCTCGCTGACACCGATGTCCCGGTCCAGTACCGGGGTGAAGCTGAAATCGATGCCCGCCTCGCGCAGCTCCAGCGCCAGCAATTCCCCGGTCGCATTGGCGAGTTCGCAGGCCTTGTTGCGATCGTAATCATCGACATGCCCCAGCTCGCGCATGGGCGGTAGCGCGGTGAAGCCGTCCCGCAGCCGTTGCACGCGTCCGCCCTCCTGATCCACGGCGATCAGGATGCCGGGTCGCTCCGCGCGTATCGCATCGGTGAGCGCCCTCACCTGCTCCGGCGTACCAGCGTTGCGGGCAAAGAGGATGACGCCGCCTGTCGCCGGGTGGCGCAGGCGTTCACGGTCTTCCGGGGTGAGTTCCAGACCGTTCACATCGAGCATGACCGGCCCCAGGGGCAGGGATACGGGAGAAGCCATTGAACCTGTACTCAACTGGCGCTCGTGACCCGAGCAATCTTTTTAGGATAGCGAGGCTTCCGGGCGGAACGCGAGTGCTTTGAGCTTCTCGATGCGGTCACGGATCCGCGCGGCCTCCTCGAACTCCAGGTCGCGAGCCTTCTGGAACATCTCCTGTTCCAGCTTTTCGATCTCCTTGGCGGCCTGCTCCGGGGCGTCGATGTAATCCGGCGCCTCTTCGGCCACCTTTTTCTGGCCACGCCGGCGACCGGAGCCCGGCGTGGCATTACGGGCCTCGAGGATGTCGGCGACATTCTTGCGAATGCCCTGCGGGGTGATGCCGTGCGCCTCGTTATGGGCGATCTGCTTCTCCCGCCGGCGCTCGGTCTCGTCGATCGCCCTTTGCATCGATCCGGTGACCTTGTCGGCGTACAGGATGGCCTTGCCGTTCACGTTGCGTGCCGCCCGCCCGATGGTCTGAATCAGCGAGCGATCGGAGCGCAGGAAGCCCTCCTTGTCGGCGTCAAAGATCGCCACCAGCGAGACCTCGGGCATGTCCAGGCCCTCGCGCAGCAAGTTGATCCCCACCAGCACGTCAAACTCCCCGAGGCGCAGGTCGCGGATGATCTCCATACGCTCGACGGTGTCGATATCCGAATGCAGATAGCGCACCCGCACGCCGTGTTCCGAGAGATAGTCGGTCAGGTCCTCGGCCATGCGCTTGGTCAGCGTCGTGATCAATACACGCTCGTCGCGCTCCACCCGGTCGCGCACCTCGGACAGACAGTCGTCGACCTGGCTGCCCGCCGGGCGCACCTCGAGAATCGGGTCCAGAAGCCCGGTGGGCCGGACGACCTGATCGACGATGGCCCCGGCATGCTCGCGCTCGTACGGCCCCGGTGTGGCCGAGACGTAGATGGTCTGCGGCTGCAGGGCCTCGAACTCCTCGAAGCGCAGGGGGCGGTTGTCCAGCGCCGAGGGCAGACGGAAGCCGTATTCCACCAGCGTCTCCTTGCGCGAGCGGTCGCCCTTGTACATCCCGCCCACCTGGGGCACCGACACATGCGACTCATCAACCACCAGCAGCGCGTCCTTCGGCAGGTAGTCGAAGAAGGTGGGCGGCGGCTCGCCCGGGGCCCGGCCGGAGAGATAGCGCGAGTAGTTTTCGATACCGTTGCAGTAGCCGATCTCCAGGATCATCTCCAGATCGAACAGGGTGCGCTGCTCCAGGCGCTGCGCCTCGACCAGGCGATCCTCCTTGCGCAGGAAATCCAGACGCTCCTTGAGCTCGTCGCGAATCTGATCCACCGCGCCCAGCAACGTCTCGCGCGGGGTCACGTAGTGCGTCTTCGGGTAGATGGTCAGGCGCGGGACGGTACGCAGCTGCTCACCGGTCAGCGGGTCGAAGTACGATAGTCGCTCGATCTCGTCGTCGAACAACTCGATGCGCACGGCCTCGATCTCGGATTCCGCGGGGTGAATGTCGATCACCTCCCCGCGTACGCGGTAGGTGGCGCGCCGCAGCTCGGTGTCGTTACGGGTGTACTGCAGTTCCGCCAGACGGCGCAGCAGGTCCCGCTGGTCGATGCGGTCGCCGCGCTGGAGGTGCAGGACCATGGACAGGTATTTGCGCGGGTCACCGAGGCCGTAGATGGCCGACACCGAAGCCACGATGATGGCATCCCGGCGTTCCAGCAGGGCACGCGTCGCGGACAGGCGCATCTGTTCGATGTGGTCGTTGATCGAGGCATCCTTCTCGATGTAGGTGTCCGAGGACGGGACGTAGGCCTCCGGCTGGTAGTAGTCGTAGTACGAGACGAAGTACTCCACCGCGTTGTTCGGGAAGAACTCCTTGAACTCGCCATACAGCTGCGCGGCCAGGGTCTTGTTCGGTGCCAGGATGATGGTCGGACGCTGCAGATTCTCGACGACGTTGGCGATCGTGAAGGTCTTGCCCGACCCCGTCACACCGAGCAGGACCTGGTGGGCCAGCCCGGCCTCGATGCCATCGGTCAGCGCGCGGATCGCCGCCGGCTGATCGCCGGCGGGCTGATACTGCGATACCACCTTGAATTGTTCGCCTTCATCTGGCTGCACGCCTTATCCTCCGCGCCTGATTTCAGTATTATTTCGCGAGCCCGCGTCCGGTTGCGCATTCGCGCCTGGCCGTTCATCCAAATCAACCCGCATGAGGCCCGCCTTGGATATCGAGCTTTCCGATCGCGTTCAGCGCATCCAGCCCTCCCCTACCCTGGCCGTCAGCGCGCTCGCCGCGCAGTTGCGGGCCGAGGGTCGCGATATTGTCGGGCTGGGGGCCGGCGAGCCGGACTTCGATACCCCGGAGCATATCAAGCAGGCGGCGATCGACGCCCTTGCCCGCGGGGAAACCAAGTACACTCCGGTGGATGGTACCCAGGGCCTGAAAGACGCCATCATCCGCAAGTTTGATCGCGACAACGGGCTTTCGTTCGAGCGTGACCAGATTCTGGTCTCCTCTGGCGGCAAGCAGAGCATCTTCAACCTCTGCCAGGCCCTGCTGAACCCCGGTGACGAGGTGGTGATCCCCGCGCCCTACTGGGTCTCCTACCCCGACATCGCACTTCTGGCCGGTGCGCGGCCCGTAGTAGTCAGCGCCACCCAGGAGGCGGGATTCCGGATCACAGCCGAGCAACTCGCGGCAGCAATCACGCCGAATACCCGCCTGATGTTTATCAACAGCCCGTCCAACCCCACTGGAGCCGCCTACTCGGCCGACGAGCTGAACGCCCTGGCCGAAGTGCTGCGCGAACACCCCCGGGTGGTGATCGCCACCGACGACATGTACGAACACATCCGGTTCGGCTCCGCACCGTTTGTGAACATCGTGAATGTCGCACCGGATCTGCTCGAGCGCACGGTCGTGCTCAATGGCGTGTCCAAGGCCTACGCGATGACCGGCTGGCGTATCGGCTATGCCGGCGGACCAAAGAATCTGATTGCGGCGATGAAAAAGATCCAGTCGCAGAGCACTTCCAACCCCACCTCGATCGCTCAGGCCGGTGCTCAGGCCGCGCTGGATGGCGATCAGGGTTGCGTAATTGCCATGTGTTCCGCGTTCGCCGAACGGGCGCGGCACGTGGTCGACGGCCTGAACGCGATCGACGGCATCGACTGTCTGATGCCCGACGGCACGTTCTACTGCTTTCCACGGGTCACCGGCCTGATGCAGGCGGCCGATATCGACACCGATGTCGCCCTCACCAAGCAATTGCTGGACGAAGTCGGAGTCGCCCTGGTGCCCGGCAGCGCATTCGGCGCCCCGGGTCATGTGCGCGTGTCGTTTGCCACCAGCGTCGACATGCTCGACAAGGCACTGGATCGGCTCAGGGAATTCGCCGCGACTCACTGCTGAAGCAACAATTGAAGCTTGACGGGGTGGCCGCCCCCCATTACGATCTGCGGCCAATTCCCCGGTAGCTCAGTCGGTAGAGCGGGTGACTGTTAATCACTAGGTCGGCGGTTCGAGCCCGTCCCGGGGAGCCAGACAACACAACGACTTAGGCCAGCCTTCGGGTTGGCCTTTTTCGTTTTTTGTACCCGGATTTGTACCACCTGGCGCCGCATGTCCTCGCTACATGCTCGGTATCGCCTCGGAGTACAGCCATTGGCGACTTCCCCGGATGGGATTTGAGCGTCACCAGAGATGCCCGGATGCCTCAGACGCCCTCCACCTCGATGCCGTGTTCGGCGAGCCAGCGCTTGCGCTGGTCGTAGTCGGGCATGGCGCGTTCGAGGCGGCGCCAGAACTCGGGCGTGTGGTGGGGCTCGTGCAGGTGGATCAGCTCATGCACCGCAACGTACTCGGCGATGGTGCGGGGCAGCAGGATCGTCTTCCAGTGGAAGTAGAGCCAGTCGCCCCGGCCACAGGAGCCCCAGCGGAAACCGAGATCCTGCACCTTGACGCCTGCGGGCGACAGACCGAGGCGCCGAGCGTGGGCATCCACCTGACGGCCCAGCCAGTCGTTCGCGCGCGCGGTGTACCACTGGATGAATTGCCCCCGGGCGTCGCTCAGGGCATCCTCGCGGATCCGGAAACGGCCGGCCTCGAGCTTCAGGGGAACGGCCTGCGTGGCCGCCGGGACCGTCTTCAGGCGGTGGCTGCGCCCGAGGTACAGGAAGCCCTCGCCATCCACGTATTCTTTCCTTGGCAGTGACCGGTGGCGCTGGGCCTTTTCCGCCAGTTTCCGGTAGATCCACCCGCGTTTCTCGACCACGAAGGTTCGCATCTGCTCCGGGTCGGTCCCCGCAGGGGCCGCGATGAGCAGCCCGCCATCCCGGTCCACGGTGATCTCCAGTGTCTTGCGGTGCCGGCTCTCCCGCACCCGGAAGGTCAGGTCTTCTACCCGCAGCTCTGTCATGCGTTGACCAGGCGGTCGTGGTTGGCCCGCGCCAGATCGAACAGGCGTTCGACCAGCGGCTCGACTTCGTCCACCGGCACCACGTCCCGCTGCACCAGCTGCTGGAACAGCTGGCCCTTCAGCCGCTCCTGGTCCGGGATGTGGGACGGTTTCCAGAAATCGGGCACGTCGATCTCGTCCTGGATCACCCCGAGCAGCTCCTCGGTGACGTCGATCAGCCGGCCCGCTTCGGCCTCCCCGGCCGGAGCGCCGTCCGCACCGGTGCTCTGCACCAGTTCACGCCAGAACGGGACGGCGTGGGCCGGCAGGTCGGGCAGCGCCTCGCCGTCCACGGGCTCATCCTCCCGCAGCTGCCGGATCAGCCCCTCCAGTGCATCGACCTGCTCCGCCCACTGGCCATCCAGCTGCTGCAGCAGTTCCTCCAGCCGCTCGCTCAGCCGCCCGTACTTCACCGGGTCTTCGTCCAGGTGCTTTCGGATATGGGAGCGGACCGCGTGCTCCATCTCGGAGGCCTTGGCGCGATCGCCCACCTGACGGTTCACGTGCTTGTCGAACTCGGCATCCGTGAGCTGAACCGGCGGAATGCGCGGGTCCATGCCGAGCGAGATCACGTAATCGTCGATCAGCTTGCGCACCTTGTTGCCCACGTCCTGCCCCAGCGACGGCACATCCTTGTAGCGGTTGCGGGCCAGCGCGTGGATATAGGCCAGCTGCTTCGCATCGTTGACGAACTCCAGTCCTTCCGGGCGTGGCAGCACGTCATCCAGGCTCTGGCTGAACTCCTTGAGTTTCACCGTGAACTCGGCCCGCACCCGTTCATCCGTCAGGGCCTGCACGGCCTCTTCCACGTCCTCAAGCCGCTCCACGCCCTGCTGGCGCAGCACGTCCACCGCGCGCAGATGACGATCACGCAGCAGGGGGATCTCGTCCTTCAGGCTTTGCAGGGCGCCCTCGATGTCCTCCTCGCTGTAGGCCGCCAGGGCCTCCTTGAGGTGATTGGCCACGCCGAAGTAATCCACCACGATGCCGTGGGTCTTGCGGTGGCCGGTGCGGTTCACGCGGGCAATCGCCTGCAGCAGCTCCGCCTCGCGGATCGAACGATCCAGGTACATCACCCCCTCGATGGGCGCATCGAAGCCGGTGAGCAGCATGGATTTGACGATCAGGAAGGCCAGCGGATCGGCCTTCTCGGGGTCGTCGTGCGTCAGCGGCTTCTTGAAGCGCTGGATGTGGTTCTCCACCGCGCCGCGGTCGGTCCAGCGCGCCCACGCCGCATCGTCGTTGTTGCCGCCGCTGATCACCACGGCAAACTCCAGCCGCCGGAGCAGGTCGCGATAGCGCCAGGCCTGGATCGCCGCCTTCACGCGTTCCGGCCGGGCCACCAGCTGCGCATCGTCGAGCTGCTTGTCCTCCACCGACAGCGCCATCGCCTCCTGCAGCAGCTCGTCCCGGGCCTCGTTCAGGGCGTCGAAATAGCGCACGGCCGCCCGCCGGCTGTAGGCGACCAGCTGGGCCTTGTAGCCATTCGGCAGGATATGGGTCACGTAGTGGCGCAGCATGTCCGCGGCCTTCTCGCGGATGAGCTGTGGCGCCTCGAAGATCTGCCCCTTGGTGGCGTATTTCTTCTTGATCGCCTCCAGCTCCTCCTTGCTGTAGCTGCGGAACAGGTCCTCGAACAGGCCGTCCAGGCTGGCCCCGTCCTTGATCGCGCCCTTCACCGTGCGCCCCTCGTACAGGATCGGCACGGTGGCGCCGTCCTGCTCCGCTTCCTTGATGGTGTAGCGGTCGATGTAGTCGCCGAAGATGTCGTGCGTGCGCTTCTTCTCGCCCATGATGATGGGCGTGCCGGTGAAGCCGATGCGGGCCGCGTTGGGCAGCGCGCGCATCATGTTGGCGTGCAGGTCGCCGGCCTGGGTCCGGTGCGCCTCGTCCACCAGCACCAGGATGTCCTCGCTGGTGTTCAGCACCTCGAAGGGTTCGGTACGCTTCGGGGCCGCCCGGGTCGCGTACTCGCCGGGCGATTCCGCCACCTCGCGCAGATCGTCCTGCGCCGCGTCCCCCGGCGCCTCGCCGGCGGCGCCCTCCCCCTCGGTGTCGGGGTCGCGATACTTCTGGATGGTGCCGAACACCAGCCCCGGCCCCTTCCGGGCCAGCAGCTGTTTCAGGCGCCCGGTATTCACTGCGGTCGCCACCGTCTCCCCGGTCAGCGCGGCCGTCTCCGAGAGCTGGGCCTGGAGGTCCTTGCGGTCGGTGATCACCACCACCTTGAAGCGGCGCAGCTCCGGGTCCGTGCGCAGCTTGCGCACCAGAAACACCATCGACAGGCTCTTCCCGCTGCCCTGCGTGTGCCAGATGATCCCGCCGCGCCGGTCCACCTCGCCGTCTTCGCGGCGGGTCGCCCCGGTCTTCAACCGTTCGATCGCGCGGGTCACCCCGCGGTACTGCTGATAGCGACAGGCCAGCTTGATGGTCTGCCCGCCCGCGTTCATGAACAGCGTGTAGTGGCGCACGATATCCAACAGCGTATCCGGCGCCAGCATCCCCGCCGCCAGGCGCTGCTGGGCGGAGAGCTCCGCCACGCCCAGCGCCTCGGCCACCTCCGACTCGCGCCGCGGCACCACCGTCTTCCAGCTCAGGTAGTGGGCAAACGCCGCCCCCACGGTGCCCGCGCGCGCCTCGTCGAAGTTGCTGGCGACCAGCAATTGACTGGTCGCGAACAGCGCCGGCGCGCCCTCGTGCTCCTCGACCTCGAAATCCTGGAAGCGCTGGTCGTGATACCGCCGCAGCTGGTCCACCGCCTGGCTGATCCCCTCCGGCACCGTGCGGCTCTTGCACTCCACCACCACCAGCGGAATGCCGTTCACGAACAGCACCAGGTCCGGGATGATGTGGCCCTTGCCGACATCGAACCCGGGCGGGCACTTCACCTTGAACTGGTTCACCACCAGAAAGTGGTTGTTCGCCGGTTCGTCCCAGTCGATCAGCCGAATGGTCTGCCCCCGGCCACCGTCCCAGTCCGGCAGGCCCTCCACGGTCAGGCCGCCCAGCAGCAACTCGGTCGCCTGCCGGTTCGCCTCCATCACCTTGCTGGCCGGGATGCGCGTAACCGCCGACACCGCCTGATCCAGGCGCTTCTCATCCAGCCAGGGCTCACCCGCACGCAGGTTGATCGCCCGCACCCGCTCGCGCAGCACCGGCTCCATCACCACCTGCGCGAAGCTCTCGCGGTGGGACACGCCCGGATCCTCGACCGATCCAGCCAGGTGCGTCCACCCCAACCCGACCAGCTGATCGATCAGCGGCTTCTCAACGTCCGTGTATTCCGGCCCGGCCATACCGCGCTCCAGTGGTCTGTGGGATCAGCATAGCAACTGTGCCAACTTCGTCCTCCGTACCATGGGCAACGAGTTGGCCCAAAGCGTATAATCAGAACTGCACTGCGAGGAGTTCGCCATGAAAGCACCCACCAAGAAAACGTCCCGCAAACCGGTGAGCCGCGAGGCCATCATCCGGGCGGTGGCGACCTCCACGGCGGTCGAAACCGGCGAATCCAGCAAGGTCATCGAGGCCCGGCTGCGCAAACCCAACCCCCGCCTCAAATCCCTGCGGCTCGGCTGACCCGCTCGACCATCGGCTGGTAATCGCCGTCCAACCCGGCGTGAATCGCCGCGATGTACTCAGCCTTGTTCGTATCCCAGTCGCTGTAGTCCATCGGCCCGATACCCGCCTGATACGCCATCGCATCAGCGAGAAGGCGTGCGATCCGCCCGTTCCCCTCCCGGAACGGGTGAATCAGGATCAACTCCACATGGATCTCCGCGATCGCGAGGATCGCTTCGTCACGCGCCATGTCACAGCATGGGGTCCGCGTCTTCAGCCACTTCTCGTCCAGCTCCTTCAGCAGGTACGGGACTTGTGAAGCCGCGGCGAACATGAAGCCGTCCTTCTGCAGGTTGACCTGCCGCTCTTGACCGGCCCAGTCATAGAGGTTGCCCAACCAGCGGCGGTGCCAATGCTTGATCAGGGGCACATCCAGCGGCTGGTCTGGCTCCAGGTTCGCAAATACCTCCTCGTACAGCATTCGCAACAGCTGGGTCTCCGCCTCGTCCAGCTCGCGCTGATCGGTAATACCCATCTTGTTCGCCAACACCCGACCGTCAGAGCCTGGCTCGGCACTCCCCTCCGGCCCGGTCGCTCGATACCGGCTCATGTCCGCTCGGCTTCCATAAGGTTCACGCGTACCGTGCGTCTCACCGGGCCATCGCCTTCAGTCGGGGCCGAAAGGCGTTCACGTAGCGATTGAGCTGCTGGGACAACCACTCCCGGCAGGCCTCGTCGGTCTCGAAATCGTTCAGGTCGGCGTAGATGGAAAATCCGGGCCGCTCAGGGTCGTACGAGTATCGAGAATGCGACACCCCAGGCAGCTCGGCCAGGATCGCCTCGCGCTCCTCGTTCAGCCGGTCGAGCGCCTGGTGGAGATCGGTCTTTCTGCCCGCAAGGAAGACCCCACACACCCCGTCGGACATCAACTTGAAGGCCGTGATCCAGACCCCCGAGTACGGCATCTGCACGCGAACATGATTTCGCGGACGGTAGACGGGCGGCTCCTGCTCGGGATCATCAAAACTGATCCGGGTCAGCGGCTCCCACCAGGCGCGTTCTTCGGCGCGTGATACCGGCTCCCCCTCCTCTTCCGTATCATCCGTCACTTCCTGAAGGCGCTCTCCCTCATCTCCCACGCGCAGGAAGGTGCGTTCGATGGTCTCCGTCCGCGCCACGACTCGAGGCTGCACCACCAGGCCCTGCTCGCCGAATTCGTAGAGGGCCACTTCCACCAGACCGAAGCTGAAGCCAAGCGCCGCGTTGCGGGTGATCAGCTCCGCCATGCCGCTGAGGCCTTCGCGGATGCCGTCACCGGCAATCAGAAGCAGAAAGCGCCCCTCCCGCAACGCTTTGGCTGTAGCGTCGACGAAGGCCGCCTCGTCCAGATCGGGCTGCACCTCACGGGCGGTCTCGAACGGTGCATTCCCCTTACGACCGGTGGCGGCCGCCACCCGGCGCTGCAGATCGGCGTAACTCCAACCGGAGACGGCCCGCGCATAGTCCAGGATCTGGGCGATCACCTTGCGCCGGGCCTCGGGGTTGCGCCACAGCTTGCACTCCACCAGCGTCAGCCGGCCGGAGGGGCTGATGAACACCGCATCCACCGGGCCCGCCTCGGTTTGCAGCTCGGTACAAAGCGGGATCAGAGGTGCGAATGAGGGGTCGATCTCCTCGATAGGCAGCAGTTCCGGATTGCCGACCAGAACATCGCGCAGCCAGGCTTCGTCCCGGCCATCAGTGAACCCCAACGCGGAACGGCGAGCGGTCATGAAAGCAACGCTCCCGTCCTGACGCAGCAGGATGTTTCCGTAGGTCGGCATTGGCAGCGCTCCGGTTTCTGCCCGTTAAGAGAACTCTTCCGGTGCAATGGCATCTTCGTACGTGTCGATGCCTTCATCAGTGCCCATGAATACCTTCTTGCCTATCGCCTTTTCGATGATTTCCAGCAGGCGGCGCTTGCGCTGCTGGTAGAAGGCATCGAAGTCGTTCGCGCGCAGGGCTTCGACCGGGATGCGGTGGCCCTCAAGGATGGCATCCATATCCGCGTCGCCGAGCTGGACCTGCTCGTGGTTCTGCAGGCGTTGCAGATACTCCGAGGGCGCATCGCCGCCGATCATCCGGTTCGCCTTGAACGAGATCGGCGTCTTGTTGACGATCGAGTCGTACACCCGGGGCGGGATTTCCCGGCCATCGCACCAGGCCCGGGGGAAGATGTGGTGGATGTCCAGTTCGACGCCCTGCTGGTCCAGCGCCTGGATATCCCCCTTCCAGAAGAAGTCCCGGGCACCTTCACGCAGGATCAGCACGTTGATGCCCTTGTACGCCGCACTCAGGCGGGTGCGCAGGGTATCGAGGCGTGCCGGGTCGAACGAGGCGTCCACCACGGTGCGTGGCAGCGCGTCGTCGTCCTCGAACCAGTACATCAGCTCCTCCAGGTCCAGGGCGATGCGGGTCTCCACGGCGCCGCCGTAGAGTTCGCCCAGCACGCCGCTCCAGAACCAGCGGGAGAGCTTGTTGTGGATGCGCGGCTCGCGCCAGCGGTTGCCCAGCAGGGTCATCACGGCGGCAAGCGGCACCAGCTGGGTGGCGTAGGGCAGTTCCCGGCGGCTGTAGAAGCACTCGCCCTTGAGGAAGTAGGCCGCCTCGACGAAGCCCTGCTCCACCGCGTCGGCCCAGCGCTTGTAGGCCTCCAGCGGCAGGTCCAGCACCGAGGCGCGCTTCGCGCTCACCGGCCGCACCTGCTTGCCCTGCTTTCCGGCGGCGATGTCCTCCTGCTTGCGCTCGCGCGTGTGCAGTAACGTGATCGCCTGCAGCAGGTCCGTGTTCTCCACATCGGCCAGCAGTTCATGCTGCGCGAGCCGAGCCTGCCGGGAGGGGACATTGCGGATATCGGAGCCGTACCAGTCGTCGCGCAGGTTGTAGCCCTCGGCGGCGTAGCTGGCGGTGATCAGCTCGAACACTGAAAGCTGAACCCCGCCGGTGTTGACCTTCTCGAACACCAGGCAGACCGCCTCCTTGGAGGTCTCCTTCTTCAGCTCGATCACCGGCAACTGATAGGAGGAAAAGGCACTGATGATCTGCTTCTGGAACTCCAGGAACTCGCCCATGGCCTCCTGGTTGTAGCGGAACAGGTCCTGCAGCCATTCGGAGGCGTCGAGGATCCGGTCGCAGGGGAAGCACAGCCGCTCGCACTCCAGCTGACGGGTAGACAAATCGATTTCCACGTCGCGGCCGAAGTTCGTGCGCGTCTGGCGGTTCTCGTCCACCGCGAACACCGCCTCTTCCAGGCGGTCTTCCCCTTCCAGCGCCATGCGCACGTCGAAGTAGTAGTGGCGCTTGATCGGCTTGCCCTTGGAGGTCCGGGTATCCACCGGCGTCTCCAGCCCCACCGCCTGGGTCAGGCTGGTCAACCGTTGCTGACCGTCCAGGATCAACTGGTCGGGCTCACCGGCCGCACCGTTCGGATCAATCCCTTCCACCGGGCGCGTCTGGAACTGCACCTCGCCCCCGGTTTCCATCAGCATCACCGCCCCCACCGGGAACGAGCGCGCAATGCTGACCAGCAGACTCTGCACGTGGTCGTCGTCCCATACCCAGCCGCGCTGGAAGTCCGGGAGCTGGATCTTGCCGGTAGTGATGTCCTTGAGGAGTTCGGGCAGCGAGCGCTTGGTGCTGTCGAAGGTGGTCATGGCGGTTCCCTGTGCGATGTGGTCCTGGTGTTGTGATGTTCTTGTAAGAGCCCCGGTCTATGCCGGGGTGGTGGCCTGGGCTTTGTCGAGCAGCGAGGTGACGCGAACGCGGCCGGTAAGGAGGTCGTCCATTAGGCCTATCTTTTGCTTCTTGAGTTTGACAAGGGCTCTTTCCAAGGTGTCTATCTTGAGATCAACTTTAGATAGCTCGTTGGATATTTTTTCTTGCTCATCAATGCTAGGGAGGGTGACCGGGTAACCTGACAACTCACCAAGAGTGACAGTTTTCTGGGCATTACCTAAGGAAACGCTGATCAATGGGCCTGCATCCGGCTCCGTGCCCCGCCGAAGCGTTTTTGGAAGGGCACTGGGGCCATTACGGCCGGCCTGGGC
>NZ_KB822982.1:0-17101 GCF_000364985.1 Thioalkalivibrio sp. HL-Eb18 | reverse complement strand
TTCACCTTGCCCGCCTCCAGATCCCGGACCCACATGCAGTCGAGCTTGTTCTTGCTAACATCAACGCCAATATGAGCCATCTCGTCCTCTCGCCTTGTCCGTACAGCCTCACCCGTCCGTCACGGAGGGGGGTCTTGGATACCGTTCAAACTTCGAGATGAGAAAGGACTCGGGGCCAATCTACAGAACAGGTTCGTGACCTCAGGAGCCTGACGGGTTACCCGAGCCCAATACGGTTCATGGTAGCGATCCGTGAACCGCAAGACACAAGGAGCCTGCTTGCAGGCGAATGGTCTGGGGCGGGCTCCAGCGCGGGCAGGGGCTTCGCGGGCGAGCCCGCTCCTACGGGTGGTGCCGCGCTGGTAGTTAGCGCGCGGGCACCGGCGGATGGGGAAGGAGATCGGTCAGGTGCGAGGTGCATCGTCTGGTTGGGAGGCCTGCCGGTAGGGCGAGTGTTCGTGCAGGCGTTCGCACTGGGTGCGCATCAGCTGGGCCTCGCGCTCGCAGAAGTCGCGCACGGGCTGGTCGAAGCCTTCGGTCAGGATCAGGTGGGCGGACCAGGTGGGCGTGGGCAGGAAGCCGCGCGGGATCTTGTGCTCGCCCTGCGCGCCGGGCTCGAAGCGGGCCAGCCCCTCGCGGATGCAGAACTCGATGCCCTGGTAGTAGCAGGTCTCGAAGTGCAGATCGGCCAGCTCCTCGGTGCAGCCCCAGAAGCGCCCGTACAGGGTGTCGTGGCTGCGATAGCAAAGCGCCGCGGCGATGGTCTCGTCGTCCCCCGCATCGCCTGGGCGTCTTGCCTCGAACAGCACCACCTGATCGCCCAGCGCCGCCGCCGTCTCCACGAAGAACGCCTCGGACAGCGTCGGGATGCCCATGTGCTTTTCGAAGGTGTCGACGTAGAAGCGGTGGAAGCGTGCCCAGTCCTCGGGCGATCCGGTGGCCCCGGTCAGGGTGCGGAACTCGATGCCGGCCTCGGCGACGCGGCGGCGTTCGCGCTTGATGTTCTTGCGCTTTTTCGAGCTGAGCGCGCCGAGGAAGGCGTCGAAGTCCTTGTAGCCCCCGTCCGGGGCGTTGGTCCAGTGGTACTGGCAGCCCATGCGCTCAGCCAGGCCCAGCTCGCGGGTTACGGCGAGATCGTCGGCGTTCGGGAACAGGATGTTTACGCCGGAGGCGTTCAGCTCGCGCCCGCGGGTGGCGAGGGCGCGCACGAGAAGGGTGCGCAGGTGATCGAAGTCCGCCGCCTCCGGGTGCACCAGCAGGCGCGGCCCGGTAGCCGGGGTGTAGGGCACGGAGACGACCAGCTTGGGGTAATAGTTAAGCCCGTGGCGGCTCCACGCGCTCTCCCAGGCGAAGTCGAACACGAACTCGCCGTAGTTGTTGGTCTTGGCGTAGGCGGGTGCGGCCGCAACAAGCTGATCCTCGCGAAAGATCAGCACATGCTGCGGGAACCAGCCGAACTGCCGCCCCAGGCAGCCGTGGCGCTCCAGGCCCTCCAGGAAGGCATGGCGCAAAAACGGCTCGGTGCCGCCGGTCAGGGCATCCCAGGCTCCCGGGTCCACGTCGGCCAGGCTATCGCGCAGCTCGATGCGCTCGGCGTGGTCTTCCGGCGGGGTTGCCTGGGTGTCGCCCTCGGCGCTCACGACTCAGCCGTTCTCTTCGAGGTATTTCTCCGCGTCCAGTGCGGCCATGCAGCCGGTGCCGGCAGAGGTCACCGCCTGGCGGTAGACATGGTCCATCACGTCGCCGGCGGCGAACACGCCCGGCACGGAGGTCGCGGTAGCGTTGCCTTCCAGCCCGCTTTGTACCTTGATATAGCCGCCTTCCATGTCCAGCTGACCCTGAAAGATGTCGGTGTTCGGCTTGTGGCCGATGGCGATGAACACGCCCATCAGCTCGACGTCCTTCGTCTCGCCGCTTTGCGCATGCTTGATGCGCATGCCGGTCACGCCGGAGTCGTCGCCCAGGATCTCGTCCAGGGTGTGGTTCCACTCGATCGTGACGTTGCCGTTCTTCTCTTTCTCGAACAGCTTGTCCTGCAGGATCTTCTCCGCGCGCAGCGCATCGCGGCGGTGTACCAGCACGACCTCGGAGGCGATGTTGGACAGGTACAGGGCCTCCTCGACCGCGGTATTGCCGCCGCCGATCACCGCGACCTTCTGGTTGCGGTAGAAAAAGCCGTCGCAGGTAGCACAGGCGGACACACCCTTGCCCATGAATGCCTGTTCGGATTCCAGCCCGAGATACTGGGCGGAGGCTCCGGTGCAGATGATCAGCGCGTCACAGGTGTACTCGCCGGCATCGCCGACCAGGCGGTAGGGCTTGTCCTTCAGATGCACCGTATGGATGTGATCAAAGATCACCTCGGTGTCAAAGCGTTCTGCATGCTTTTGCATGCGTTGCATAAGCTCAGGACCCTGCACGCCGTCGTTGTCGCCCGGCCAGTTGTCCACGTCGGTGGTGGTCATCAGCTGGCCGCCTTGTTCCAGACCCGTGATCACCACCGGGTTCAGGTTGGCGCGTGCAGCGTAGACGGCCGCGGTCCAGCCGGCGGGGCCGGAACCCAGGATCAGTAGCGGGCAGTGGCGCGGTTTCTTCTCGTCGCCACCCTTTTTTTCCTTGGAAGAGGGCTCGCCGGCACCGGAGAGCGAGACGGCGCCAGCGGCGGCCTGAACGGCCCCGGTGGCGACGGCGGCCTTGGGCATGTCCTTCTTATCGGCCTTCTTGCTCTTCTTGTCGGATGGGTCCTTGGCGTCGCTCATGCGGTACTCCCTGTCGATTCGATGAATACGGCTGGCGCTGCCGGTCGGGCCGACGGCGCGCAAGGCGGGTTCGATAAGGCGGGGATTATTGGCACCCGGCGGGGCTTTGTCCAACACCGCCACCGCGCGCGAGGGTCCACCCGGATTCGACCTTGGGAAGACCCATCGACGGATACCGATTCGGTAATCGCGGGCCATAAAACATTTTCATGTTCGTGTTTGCTGATGGTGGGCCCGAACGATCACAACGAGGGCGATTTATCCACCACCGGGCGAACGCCCGAAGAATGGCGGCAGAGTGCCGGGTTGGGGTTTTTATCCACAGCTTGCCCACGGGTTGTCCGAGGGGTTATTCGGCTGACAGGCACAAGATATTGTGTCTATGCACTTCCCGATCCCCGATCTATAGTACTTCACGTCCACTACCCACAGTTACGCGTGAGGCCGCCACCATGTACAGCGACACCCAGACCGCCGAAGCCCAAGAGGGCATCCAGTACCCGCCGCAGGCCGAACCGTCGGCCGAGGTCCTGGCGACCAGCCCGGGCCAGCACCAGGTGATTCGCCGCAATGGCAAGGTCACCGGCTTCGATGCCTCCAAGATCGAGGTCGCGGTGACCAAGGCCTTCCTCGCGGTGGAGGGCGGCAATGCCGCGGCCAGCCGCCGCATCCACGAGGTGTCGAAGGAAGTCGCCGGGCAGGTGGTGGACAGCCTGTTCCGCCGCGCCGGCACCCAGGGCATGACGGTGCACATCGAGGATATCCAGGACCAGGTGGAACTGGCCCTGATGCGCGGCGGCCACCACAAGGTCGCGCGGGCCTACGTGATCTACCGCGAGCAGCAGGCGCAGAAGCGTGCCGCCGAGGCCGCCGAACAATCCCCGGAAGAGCAGGAAGCGGCCGCCGCGCTGAACGTGACCCGCGCCGACGGCACCCAGGCCCCGCTGGACGAGGCGCGTCTGCAGGCGGTCGTCGCCGAGGCCTGTGACGGCATCGAGCACGTGGACGGCGAGAAGATCCTGACCGAGGCGCGCCGCAACCTGTTCGACGGCGTCGCCGAGAAGGATGTGGCCACCGCGCTGGTGATGGCCGCCCGCGTGATGATCGAGAAGGAGCCGAACTACTCCGAGGTCACCGCCCGGCTGCTGATGGACGCCCTGCGCCGCGAGGCCCTGAGCTTCGTGCACGGCCGCCCGGAAGAGGCCACCCAGGCCCAGCTGGCCGAGCGCTACGCCGAGTACTTCGGTGCCTACATCCGCCGCGCCGCCGATCTGGAGCTGGTCGACAGCGAGCTGACCCGCTACGACCTCGACAAGCTGGGCGCGGCGATCAAGCCCGAGCGCGACCTGCAGTTCACCTACTTGGGATTGCAGACCCTGTACGACCGCTACTTCATCCACTCGGACGGCACCCGCTTCGAGCTGCCGCAGGCGTTCTTCATGCGCGTGGCCATGGGTCTGGCGATCAACGAGATCGACCGCGAGGCGCGTGCGATCGAGTTCTACAACCTGCTGAGCTCGTTCGACTTCATGAGCTCCACGCCGACCCTGTTCAACTCCGGCACCCTGCGCCCGCAGCTGTCCAGCTGCTACCTGACCAGCGTCCCGGATGACCTCGACGGCATCTACAGCGCGATCCGCGACAACGCGCTGCTGTCCAAGTTTGCCGGCGGCCTGGGCAACGACTGGACCCGCGTGCGCGGCATGGGCGCCCACATCAAGGGCACCAACGGCAAGTCGCAGGGCGTGGTCCCGTTCCTCAAGGTCGCCAACGACACCGCGGTGGCGGTGAACCAGGGCGGCAAGCGCAAGGGGGCCGTGTGTGCCTACCTCGAGACCTGGCACATCGATGTCGAGGAGTTCATCGAGCTGCGCAAGAACACCGGCGACGACCGCCGCCGCACCCACGACATGAACAGCGCCAACTGGATCCCGGACCTGTTCATGAAGCGCGTGGCCGAGGACGGCGACTGGACCCTGTTCTCCCCGAACGAGACGCCGGACCTGCACGACCTGGTCGGCAGCGACTTCGAGAAGCGCTACTGCGAATACGAAGAGAAGGCCGCGCGCGGCGAGCTGCGCGTGCACAAGACCATGAAGGCCGTGGACCTGTGGCGGAAGATGCTCGGCATGCTGTTCGAGACCGGCCATCCGTGGATGACCTTCAAGGACCCGTGCAACCTGCGCAGCCCGCAAAGCCACACCGGCGTGGTCCACAGCTCCAACCTGTGCACCGAGATCACCCTGAACACCTCGGATGACGAGATCGCGGTGTGCAACCTGGGCTCGATCAACCTGGCCGCGCACGTGAACGAGGCCGGGGAGCTGGATCAGGCAAAGCTCGAGCAGACCGTGAACACGGCCATGCGCATGCTCGACAACGTGATCGACTACAACTACTACTCCGTGCCGCAGGCGCGGCGCTCCAACCTGCGCCACCGCCCGGTGGGGCTGGGGATCATGGGTTTCCAGGATGCGCTGTACAAGCTGCGCGTGCCGTATGCCTCCGAGGCCGCGGTGGAGTTTGCCGATACCTCCATGGAGGCGGTGTCCTACTACGCGATCAAGGCCTCGACCGACCTGGCCGAGGAACGCGGGCGCTACGAGAGCTTCCCCGGCAGCCTGTGGAGCCAGGGCATCCTGCCGATCGACTCGGTGAAGAAGCTGGCTGACTCGCGCGGCGAGTATCTGCAGATGGACACCACCCAGCGCCTGGAGTGGGACACCCTGCGCAAGCGGGTGAAGAAGGTCGGCATGCGCAACTCCAACACCATGGCGATCGCGCCGACCGCGACGATCTCCAACATCTGCGGGGTCAGCCAGTCGATCGAGCCGACCTACCAGAACCTGTTCGTCAAATCGAACCTGTCCGGCGAGTTCACCGTGATCAACCCGTACCTGGTGCGCGACCTGAAGGATCGCGAGCTGTGGGACGAGGTCATGGTGAACGACCTCAAGTACTACGACGGCTCGGTGCAGCCGCTGGACCGCGTGCCGGAGGACCTCAAGGCCCTGTACGCCACCGCGTTCGAGCTGGACACCCGCTGGCTGGTCGAGGCCGCCTCGCGCCGGCAGAAGTGGATCGACCAGGCCCAGAGCCTGAACCTGTACATGGCCGAGCCCTCCGGGCCCAAGCTGGACGCCCTGTACAAGCTGGCCTGGGTACGCGGGCTGAAGACGACCTACTACCTGCGCTCCATGGGCGCGACCCACGTGGAGAAGAGCACCGTGGCCGACTCCTCGCGTGCCAACAAGCTGAACGCCGTCTCCGGCGGCCAGCAGGCGTCCGAGCCCGAGGCTCCCAAGGCGTGCTCCATCCTCGACCCGGACTGCGAGGCCTGCCAGTAAGGCTGAAACGAGATGGTATGGGGAGCCGTCGGTTAAACCCCGATCGGCGGCTTCCTCGGAGCGGGAAGGGGAAAGAGGAGGCGGTTATGGCTTGTGTGCCTAGCAGAAGGCGTACTTCACCGAAGCCAGGTCCAAAAACTGTTCCGGTGAAGCCGCATCGGCGTTCGAAACCGAAGCCGTGTAGGTAAGTGGGCGGGCTAGAGGTGCAACTCTAGCCCGACCTTTCCGCCCCTAGTACAAGATGACTTCCTGCAGGACGGGCTACGAATGTAGCCCACATTTATTTAGAAATCCACATACTCATTTATCACGTGGGAAGGGGAAGAGAAATGCTCAACTGGGACGATCCCATCGCAGCGATCAAGGGCGAAGGCCAGAAAGAACCCGCCGTCCGCCCCGGCATGGGCTTTCAGGAGAACGAAGCCCTGATGAGCACCGCCGGCGCCGCGCCCAGCGTCTCGCCGGAGCCGGAAAACGCCGGCCAGCCGCTGGCCGAGCCGAACGAAGACGCCCTGACCGGCACCGGCCTGGAAGACCTCGAGATGGGGGCCGAGCGCATCCGCGTCGATGACAAGAAGATCATCAACTGCCACGCGGATCTCAACCAGCTCGTGCCCTTCAAGTACAAGTGGGCCTGGCAGAAATACCTGGACGGCTGCGCCAACCACTGGATGCCGCAGGAAATCAACATGAACGCGGACATCGCCCTGTGGAAGGACCCGAACGGGTTGACCGACGACGAACGCACCATCGTCAAGCGCAACCTCGGCTTCTTCTCCACCGCCGACTCGCTGGTGGCCAACAACCTGGTGCTGGCCGTGTACCGCCACATCACCAACCCCGAATGCCGACAGTACCTGCTGCGCCAGGCCTTCGAGGAGGCGCTGCACACCCACGCCTACCAGTACTGCGTGGAAAGCCTGGGCCTGGACGAGGGCGAGATCTTCAACATGTACCGCGAGGTGCCCTCCGTCGCCACCAAGGCCGAGTGGGCGCTGCCGTTCACCAAGCACCTGGCGGACCCGAACTTCCGCACCGGCACCCCGGACGCGGACCAGAAACTGCTGCGCGAACTGATCGCCTTCTACGTCGTGTTCGAAGGCATCTTCTTCTACGTCGGCTTCGTGCAGATCCTCTCCATGGGCCGGCGCAACAAGATGACGGGTGTGGCCGAGCAGTTCCAGTACATCCTGCGCGACGAGTCCATGCACATGAACTTCGGCATCGACGTGATCAATCAGATCAAGCTCGAAAACCCGCACCTGTGGACCGAAGACTTCAAGAACGAGATGCGCACCCTGATCCACGATGCGGTCGAGCTGGAGGCACAGTACGCCCGCGACACCATGCCCCGCGGCGTGCTCGGCATGAACGCGCAGATGTTCGAGGAATACCTGCACTTCATCGCCAACCGCCGCTGTGCGCAGATCGGCCTGGCCGAGCTGTACCCGGGCGCCGACAACCCGTTCCCGTGGATGAGCGAGGTGCTCGATCTGAAGAAGGAGAAGAACTTCTTTGAGACGCGGGTTACGGAGTATCAGACGGGTGGGGCGCTGAGCTGGGATTGAATTATCGTTAGCCCTTTAATTTCGTCCCAGTCCATCATTTATGAACGACAACTATCGATCACCGGCAGAGCAGGCAGAGGCTCACAGGCTGCTAGCTGAGATCCGGCGCGAAATCTTGGCCCGTGAGCTATCCAATACCCAAGCTTACGACAAGGCGGTCCTCACATTGTCCTCTGCAACATTGGCATTTTCTCTTAGCGCAACGAGTGCTTTGTTTTCGATGGAAGAAATGAGGGCATCTTACCTTTTGGTAGTCGGCTGGCTTTTGCTTGCGACTTCCATATCGGTTTCATTGTCCGCTTTTCTGGTTAGTAACCGAGCTTTGTCGGCGCGTCTTCAAAACGCTGAGGCATATTATCTTGAGAACGATGAAGCTTCATTTAATCGATCAACCCCTTGTGATTCTTTGAATCTTTGGGCCAATCGAGCCGTCGGATTGGCTTTGGTCATATCGATCTTCTTGATCGTTGCTTTCTTCACCTTAAACATAACGTAACTAGCACTATAGAGGTTGTTTTTATGTCGAACAGAAATCAGCCAAAACACGTTCGCGACAGTGCGTCCATTCCCACCATGCAGCGCATCCCTTCGCAGTCCCACCTTGAAACGAAGAGTGCGAACCCACCAGCGATGCAGAAAGTGCCTACTCCGCCTAAAAATGAAGGTCCGCCCAAAGGAAACAGATAGGCTGATGGAATTCGCCTCTCTGGTTGAGCTTTGATCACGGTTCGAAATTCTATGGGCGAAGAGCTAAAAACCTTCAATGAGCATCAAGCGGACGTTCGGAACAGGGCGAATTCGTTGGCGAGGGCGGTATTTCTCCTATCCGGAGGTACTTTATCTCTCTCAATCACGGTCTTTCTGTCCCACCGGGATTTGTTTTTTGATTTTTCCGCGTTGTTGGCGCTTAAGCTCTCTTGGTGGGTCTTATTTCTCTCCAGCTCACTGTTGGTAGTGACTCTGACGTTGATTATTGTTCGGGACTATCGTCTCGGCGAGAGATGGAGGTTAGCGTTGGGTGGCGTTAATGTGGATGCATCAGGGATTCCTGGCAGGCTTGAGAGTTGGATTTGGGGCTTGGGGATCTCAGGGCTATCTCTATTTATTGTAGGATTTCTTTTGCAAGCGCACGTTGCGACCAGTGTGCTTGATGCGGCTATGAAGTGAAGAAAAGAAAAAGAGAGAAGAAAGGAGAGAAGAGGACGCCTAAGATCTCTCTTGTCTTCGTTAGGCGTTAGTCGATCAAAGGATAGGGAGGTCGAGTATGAAAGGGAGTATTTCGCAAGCTAGTAGTGACTTGGTGAAGGAGTTAAAGAAGGATTGGATTCTCTTTGGTTTGTTTGGGGTTTCGGTAGGGGTTCTCTATGCCCTGCATGATCCGTTAGAACGTCTGGGAGCAATGGGAAGTAATTCCTTAGCGCAGGATCTTTTCGAAGGATTATTTTCGTTCGTCCCATTCTCCGTGTTGTTTATCTTCCTTCTGGCTTTGGGATCGTTCAGTAGCTTTCTTATCTCGATTGGTTTTGGTCAGATCAGATTAGATGGTGCTGTCGATCACGTTCGCGATCGCCTGACTCAGATTCTGAGTTCGATGTTGGCATTTTCCGTTGGACTGGGAGGCGTGGCTTTAACTCATTCGATCTTTAGTGTTAGTCCGTCTGGGCTAGTCCTGGTCGCCGCGCTAGGTGTTCTGATGGCGATTATGTTCTGTGCGTATTTCCTCTCTGTGGTGGTTTCACGGCGTGAGAAGCCGTTTGATACTTGGTGGGGCGCAGTTATATTATTTGCCGTTGCGCTCTGGGCGATTGGATTTATTGTTTATAACAAATGACAAGTAAGGAAAAAGAGAACACCCATGATCGAGAAAGAAGCGTGCAAAAGAAGGGGACACCCATGATTCTTGCCAAATCTCGACATGCCGGATCCTGTGCGGGAGAGCTATAATGAAGCAGCAAGAATATCAGCTACGTCTCCTCGGGGCGCAGCCGCACTTCTACGTCTAGCAGTTCAACTGCTCTGCATTGAGCTCGGTGAGCCAGGCAAGAACATAAATACGGATATAGGTTCTCTGGTTAAACGTGGCCTTCCACCTAATGTCCAGGAAGCGCTTGATATCGTGCGCGTCACGGGAAACAATGCTGTCTATCCGGGGCAGATTGATGTCGACTCTATGGATACAGTTGGCAGCTTATTTTCGCTTCTTAATGTTATAGTGGAGTATATGATTACTTTTCCGAGGCACATCAGCGAAACCTATAGAAAACTACCCGAGGCTTCTAGGGATTCTATTGAGAAGCGAGATAACCATAAGTGCTAGCTGAATCGGACGCTGGGTCTCGCACCGGTCAGCTCAACTTTATACCTGCTGAGATTTCGGTTGCTGGCATGCGCGCGAATTGGATAGGAAGCAGGAACAATGCAATTCATCACCCACGGTCCTGATATTCCGGATGCGCTCTTGCAGGCGCACGAGGAAGGGTGCCTGGTGTTTTTCTGCGGTGCGGGTATCTCGTACCCTGCCGGGCTGCCGGGCTTCAAGGGTCTGGTAGAAGAGATCTACCGGCTGAATGGTACCGAGCCCTCGGACATCGAGCGCGAGGCCTTCGACCATGGTCAGTTCGATGCCACACTCGACCTGCTTGAGAGGCGCCTGCCGGGGCAACGTTTGGCTGTTCGTCGTGCGTTGGCACAGGCGCTGAACCCGAAGCTGCGCCGCAAAGGCGCCACTGATACTCAGGCAACGCTATTGAGGCTCGCTTCCAGCCGCGAGGGGGCGTTGCGGCTGGTAACCACCAACTTCGACCGCGTCTTCCATGCTGCGGGCAAACGCACTGGCCAAGCATTCCAGGTCTATGCGGCACCGATGTTGCCTATCCCGAAGAACAGCCGCTGGGATGGGCTGGTCTACCTGCACGGCCTGCTGCCCGAGAAGGCGGACGACACGGGCCTGAACCGTCTGGTGGTCACCAGTGGCGATTTCGGCCTGGCTTATCTGACCGAACGCTGGGCTGCTCGCTTCGTAAGCGAGTTGTTTCGAAACTACGTAGTCTGCTTCGTGGGCTACAGCATCGACGACCCGGTGCTGCGCTACATGATGGATGCTCTGGCCGCCGACCGGATGCTGGGCGAAGTCACGCCTCAGGCCTGGGCGCTGGCCGATTGCGAGCCAGGGCAGGAGCACGGCAAGACCATCGAGTGGGAAGCCAAGGGCGTCACACCCATCGTTTACCATGTGACGACCGGTAGTCATGACCATTCGGCGCTGCACCAAACCCTGCACGCCTGGGCGGACACCTATCGTGACGGCGTACTGGGCAAGGAGCGCATCGTTGTCAGCCACGCCCTGGCACGACCGTCGGCGAGCACGCAGCAGGACGATTTCGTTGGCCGGATGTTGTGGGCCTTGTCGGACAAATCAGGGCTGCCGGCCCAGCGCTTTGCCGACTTCAACCCTGTTCCATCGCTGGACTGGTTGCTGGAGGCCTTCTCGGACGAGCGCTATTGTCACAGCGATTTGCCCCGCTTCGACGTGCCGCCGCACGACAAGACAGACGCCAAACTGCGCTTCAGCCTGATTCGCCGGCCTGCGCCCTATGACCGTGCGCCGCCGATGCTGCTGGCCTCCGGCGGTGTCGCCGGTAGCCAGTGGGACGACGTGATGTTTCATCTGGCCCGTTGGCTCACGCGCCATCTGGATGACCCGAGGCTGATCCTCTGGATTGCGCAACGTGGCGGCCAGATGCACGATCGATGGCCTTGGCTGATCGAGCACGAGCTGGATCGTCTGGCCTCGCTGGAGCGTGACGGCAAGACCGCTGAATTGGATGAGATCCGTTCGCAGGCGCCCAAGGCCATTCCTAGCCCCTTTATGTGCACGTTGTGGCGTCTGCTGCTCAGCGGCCGGGTCAAGTCATCGTGGCACGACCCCGATCTCTATCGCTGGAGAAATCGACTGAAGCGGGAGGGCCTGACCCCTACGCTGCGCTTGGAGTTACGCGAACTGCTCGCACCCCAGGTGGCCTTGAAGAAGCCGTTCCGCTGGAGCGATGAAGAAGAAAGTGCGGACGAACCTACGCGCTTGCGGCAACTGGTGGATTGGGAGCTGGTGTTGGCCACCGATCATGTGCATTCGGCCTTGCGTGACCTTGCCGACGAGGACTGGAAATCCGCCTTGCCGCAACTGCTGGAGGACTTCCAGCAACTGCTACGCGATGCGCTGGACTTGTTGCGCGAACTGGGCGAGGCCGATGACCGCAGCGACCGATCGTACTGGGATCTGCCGTCCATTAGGCCGCACTGGCAGAACCGGGGTTTCCGCGATTGGGTAACCCTGATCGAGTTGCTGCGCGATGCGTGGCAGGCGCTTCGCGCCAACGACAGTGCACGCGCGGCGCGAATTGCGCTGGGCTGGTTCGAGTTGCCGTACCCCACCTTCAAACGACTCGCCTTATTCGGTGCCAGTGAGGATGACTGCATCCCGCCCGAACAATGGGTGGATTGGCTCCTGGCCGATGGCACATGGTGGCTGTGGTCTGTGGATACGAGACGGGAAGTATTCCGGTTGTTGGTCCTGCAAGGGCGCCAATTGGCAGGGGTGACTCAAGATCGTCTGGAAGCGGCCATACTGACAGGCCCACCGCGCGAGATGTACCTGGATGATCTGGAAGCAGATCAGTGGCAAGACTTCGTCGCCCGCTCCATCTGGCTGCATCTGGCCAAGTTGAACGCATCGGGCCTCACTCTCGGAATACCCGCAGCGGCTCGGTTGGCGGAACTGTCCAATGCCTACCCGAAATGGCAATTGGCAGCCAACGAAAGCGATGAGTTCTCCCATTGGATGAGTGGCACCGGCGATCCGGACTATGAAGCAAGTAGCTATGTCGACATTACACCTCGAACCCGTCGTGAGCTCGTTCAATGGTTGGCAAAGCCGCCGTCCGAACGGAAACCATTCTACGAAGATACGTGGCGCGACGTGTGCCGTACTCGCTTCTTTCACAGTCTGTACGCGCTATGCGAGTTGGCACGTGATGAGGTATGGCCGGTCGGACGATGGCGTGAAGCAATGCAGGTCTGGGCCGAAGAAGGCATGGTACTACGGTCGTGGCGCTATGCCGCGCCGCTGGTTCGGACTATGCCCGACATTGTCATCCAGGAGACCATCCACAGTCTGACGTGGTGGATCAAGTCCGCATCCAAGGCGATTAACCGCCACGAGGACATTCTGCTGGACCTGTGCCACCGAGTTCTGGCCCTACCACTGGAAGCAGGCACTGGCATGATGCGCAACGAAGAGCCGCTTAACCAACCCGTTACAGAAGCAATCAATCATCCGGTGGGGCATGTTGCGCAAGCGCTGATCAACCTATGGTTCAAAAGGAACCCGAACGACAACGATTTGCTTCCAACCGACATCAGACCTTTCTTCATCGAACTCTGCGATGGACAGATCGATCGATTCCGCCACGGACGGGTCCTGCTGAGTGCGCATTTGATCGCGTTTTTCCGGGTGGACCGTCCGTGGACAGAACAATACCTGTTGCCGCTATTCAACTGGGACAGTCCGGCCGAAGCGCAAGCTGTGTGGGAAGGCTTCCTGTGGTCACCTCGCTTGTACCAGCCTTTGCTGGAGGCCTTAAAACCCCAGTTTCTGGAGTGCGCAAACCGCTACGCCGACCTGGGCGAGCACCGGCAACAGTTCTCGGCCTTCCTGACGTACGCAGCATTGGGTCCAACCGATGGATACACCGTGGATGACTATCGATCCGCGATTGGCGCGCTACCTCAAGAAGGTCTGGAGGAATGTGTACAAGCGCTATCACAGGCACTTGAGGGCGCTGCTGATCAGCGCGAGGACTATTGGAAGAATCGTGTCCAGCCGTTCTGGCAACAGGTCTGGCCCAAGTCACGCGACCTTGCCACTCCGCGAATCGCCGAATCCTTGACCCGACTGATCATTGCCGCGCGAGGCGAGTTCCCGGCGGCCCTGGAAGCGATGCAGGACTGGTTGCAACCGATAGAGCATCCCCACTACGTTGCCCACCTGCTGCGCGAATCTGGCCTGTGCCGACAATACCCGGCGGAGGCTTTGCGCCTGCTGGACGCCATCATTGCCGACCAACAGTGGGCCCCCCGAGAGTTCGGGCAATGTGTGGATGAAATCGGGCAGGCGGCGCCACAGCTTACGCGAGACGTCAGATACCAGCGACTAAGTGAATACTGCCGAAGGCGCGGCATGTGAAGAAAAGGAAGAAGAGGACACCCATGATTTTGTGTTGCAAGATGAAGAGCAAAATTCTTACCACTGAGATCCGCCGCTGAACCGGGCGTTATGCACTGCGGAGAGACGCCTCGTAGCAACTGAACACAACAATGAGATTGAGAGGTTGGATATAACCCCGTCTCTAGCAATATACGGTGAAGCACTATCAACGGCTGTATTTATATGGAACATCTTGAGAGCGACTCCCCGTTTCAAAGCCGACGTGATATACGGTATCGAAGAAGTGGATGGAGAGGTGGTGTGTGGTGCGCATATATCGATCAAGAACCCATCTGGAAGCACTGTTCACATAGGGCGCGTGTCTATGCTCTATCCGTATAGACATGTTCGACTTTTCGATTACGTAATGCACGTGGTTCGATTCAGGCGGCTTCCGCGAACGGTTGGTTGGGTGCATTCCGCACTATCAAACTTCGATATAGACGATGGTTGGCCCATAGCTTTGGAGCCTGGGAAGTGGCGGGAGATAACGGGGTCGGACCTCGGTAACCTACGGAAAACCCGAGGGAAACCGGTCTAGAAAGGGCAGGATTCTCGCTTAAAGCGGTCATTTCGGCCATCAAATGGGCGTTCCAGGGAGGGAGGCCATGCCACGGGCGAATCGCCATCACCTGCCGGGCCATGTCTGGCATATCACCCATCGGTGCCATAAGAAGGAGTTTCTGCTGAAGTGTTTGCGCGCGACCGCAGGCTCTGGCGGTACTGGCTGTATCAGGCACGGCAGCGTTATGGGCTTTGCGTATTGAACTACATCGTGACGTCTAACCATGTGCACCTGCTGGTGCGCGATACGGGTGCGGGCGAGATTCCGCGGGCCATTCAGCTGATCGCCGGTCGCGTCGGACAGGCCTACAACCGGCGCAAGGGACGGAAGGGGGCGTTCTGGGAAGATCGCTACCATGCCACCGCGGTGGAGACCGGTACCCATCTGGCCCGTTGTCTGGTGTACATCGACCTGAACATGGTGCGGGCAGGGGCGGTGCAACATCCCGCGGAGTGGGAAGCCAGCGGATATCGGGAAATCCAGGCGCCTCCGGACCGGTATCGGGTAGTTGATCAACAGGCGCTGCTGGAGTCGTTGGGAATAGGTTCATTGGCAGACCTGAGGGACTGCCATCGGATGTGGGTCGAGGAGGGGCTCGCGTCTGATCGCGCCGCGCGAGATGACCGCTGGTCAACGGCTGTCGCTGTGGGGAGCCGGCCATTTGTGGACGAAGTGCAGCGGGCGTTGGGGGTACGCTCGCCGGGCCGCGAGGTTGAACAGTTGGGGGATACGGCGTGTGTTCGTGAGGATGTCGCGAGTTATGGCATAGATCGGCGGTTTTGACTACAAAACGAGGGTAATAAGGCCTTCATCTTCATGGGTGAGGGGCAAACAGGATAACGCTCGTGAAAACCGTCGGTTAGGGAGGTCCGACCCAGGCGTCGGGTGCAGGATAACGGTCGTGAAAACCGTCGGTTAGCGAGGTCCGAAACCCGGCGTGGTCCCTATGACCAGGTAGGAGGTAACGTGGACGAAGATCTTGAAACCATGACGCGCGAGGCGCTAATCGCCGAGGTGAAGCGACTGAGAGACGGAATTCGGACTCATCGAGACAGTAGCGGCCATGAACTTTGTTGGCATCATCCAGACCTGTGGGGCCTACTTCCTGAGAAGTCCGACCCGGTACCCATGGTTCCGACGTGGCCGGAATTCCTGCGCGGCTGCTTGCGTTATCGGCAGTCGCTCGACGAGCAACTACCAAATGCACGCCGCTCGGACGTCCCGTACGAGCCAAACTCTGAATGACAGCAAGAAATAATGGGGTCGAACCTCGGTAACCGACGGAAAGACCGAGGGAAACCGGTCTAGCAAGCTCGGGATTCGAGCTTAGAGCGGTCATTTTGGCCGTCAATGGGCGTTCCGGGGAGGAGGCCATGCCACGGGCAAATCGCCATCACCTGCCGGGCCATGTCTGGCATATCACCCATCGGTGCCATAAGAAGTACTGCTATGGGGGTCAGACTTTGCCTATTGCCTCTGCAAGGTGGCGGCGGAGGGCAAAAGGCAAGGTCTGGCCCCGACGTCCATTGATGTCTTGGTAATCGGGAAGGGAGCCCCCACGGGATGCATCGGATGAAGTGGTGGCACATCGCCATATACCTGGCGGGTCCGGTCCTGTTGGCCGGCTGTGGTTGGGTTGGGCAACCCGATGAACGGGTACTGTTTCCTTCGGAACCTGACGCCAGGGAATACCTGTACGTGGATCTGGCCCGGCAGATTGCTTCTGAAAAACCCTGTTATCTGATTTCGCCGGCCAGTATCTCGGTCGCGCCGTTGAGCTCGCCAGGAACGAGGGCAGCCCAGCTTCGCTCGCGTTGCTTCGCGACCGTGGCGCAACGTGCGGCTCGCCCGGAGCTTTGCAAACAGGTCGGTTCCGTCAGCACTTTGTTTTATTCAGGGAATGCGAACAGTCAGGAACGATGCATACAGGAGGCCAGCCAGGGGCGGCCGCGGGCGGGCGCCGGCATGATTGACCATGACGCGTTGTTTGTGCTGGCCGGGTTCTCGGAGGCCGAAATCGACGCGTTGATGCTGGCGCACCAGTTGCCGAAAAACGGCCGTTACTGCCTGGTCTTCTCGCCAGAGTTCTTCGACGCTATAGAGCAGATGCCCCGATTTGCCAGCGAGGATGAGCTGATCGGCATGGATGATCTCAAGTGGGAACCCCATCCCTTCCTTGCCGTGCCAGGGTTTCCGTGTACGGGAAAGTTTCTGGATGGGCCCGGGGGAAAGAAGAGGACACTCATGATTTCTCCTGATTAGCGACGAGAGTCAGCCAGGCTCACTGGGTGAGCCACCCCCGGGCGTACGTTGAGGCTACACAGTGAGCGGAGAGTGGCCTCATGGCGCAGAATCGGATTCAGTTTCAGCCGGGGATGTCGTTGCCGGCATTCATCGCCCAGTACGGCACCGAGGCCCAGTGCGAGGCGGCGCTGGAGCGGGCCCGATGGCCGGCCGGCTTCCGCTGCCCGCGTTGCGGGTGCCAAGCCCACTGCGTCCTGCACGGCAGCCCGCGCAAGAGGTTTCAGTGCAACGCCTGTCGGCATCAGGCCTCGCTGATCGCCGGCACCGTGATGCAGGGAACGAAGCTGCCCCTGACC
>NZ_KB822981.1:0-17352 GCF_000364985.1 Thioalkalivibrio sp. HL-Eb18 | reverse complement strand
CCAGTGCAGCAGCTCCCGGTACTGGTCTTGGCGGTTCGGGAACACCTTGGGCTTCACCTTGCCCGCCTCCAGATCCCGGACCCACATGCAGTCGAGCTTGTTCTTGCTAACATCAACGCCAATATGAGCCATCTCGTCCTCTCGCCTTGTCCGTACAGCCTCACCCGTCCGTCACGGAGGGGGGTCTTGGATACCGTTCAAACTTCGAGATGAGAAAGGACTCGGGGCCAATCTACAGAACAGGTTCGTGACCTCAGGAGCCTGACGGGTTACCCGAGCCCAATACGGTTCATGGTAGCGATCCGTGAACCGCAAGACACAAGGAGCCTGCTTGCAGGCGAATGCTCCTGCCCGTGCTGGATGACCGCAATGCCCAGTATTATCGCGCTGCGACCGGCACAAGAGTGCATTTTTATCAGGGCTTGCTTATGCTTCTCGCGCCGCCAGGGAGTGCGGTGGGCGCTTGGGGTGTACACATGCGGTAGCCTGTCCCAAGCAGGTTTTACGACGGAGGTTAAGCTCGATATGCCGGACCGGCACCCCTTGGCATGGTGAGCCAGGCACTGGAACGTCTGCTGCGCTTGCCGCGGGCGCAGAAGCGCTGGCTCATGGTCGCGGCGGACGTGGTCATGCTGCCGCTGGCCCTGTGGTCGGGCTTCATGATACGGCTCGCGGAGCCGTTCCCGCCGATCATGCTGGAGACCTGGTGGCTGTTTCCGCTGGTGGTGCTGGTCGGGATCCCCATTTTTATCCGGCTGGGTCTCTACCGGGCCGTGGTGCGCTTCATGGGATCACGTGCGATCTGGGCGGTGGGCACCGGCGTCGTGTTGCTGGCACTGGTGCTTTGGGCCGCGGTCGCCCTGGCGCAGATCGACAATTTCCCCCGTTCGGTGCCGATCAACTTTGCGATTGTCGCGTTCATCTACGTGGGTGGCAGCCGTTTCCTCGTGCGCGCGCTCTACCATTCGATGGTCGCCACTGACCCGGGTGTTGAACCTGTCGTGATCTATGGTGCCGGCGAGGCCGGGGTGCAACTGCTGTCGGGGCTCAAATCCGGTGGACGCTTCCGCGTCGTCGCGTTTCTGGACGATGACGAAACCCTTCAGGGCAGCTCGATCGACGGTATTCGGGTGCGTTCCCCCAAGGCATTGCAGGGACTCATCAATCGATACGGATTGCGCCGCCTGCTGCTGGCGATCCCCTCGGCGAGTCGAGCGGATCGACGGGAAATCCTGGAGCGGCTGGAGGCCTATCCGCTGTACATCCAGACGGTGCCGTCCATGGATGCCGTGGTGTCCGGACAGGCGCGTCTCGATCAACTGGAGGATATCGACATCGCCGACTTGCTGGGCCGCGACCCGGTACCCCCGGACCGGGAGCTGCTGAAGGCCAGCATTCAGGGTCGGGTGGTCATGGTGACCGGTGCCGGGGGTTCGATAGGCGCTGAACTATGCCGCCGTATACTGCGCCTGCAGCCCCGCTTGCTGGTCCTCTACGAGCGCAACGAGTTTTCCCTTTATCGGATCGAGCGCGACCTGGAGTCCCTGGCGGATCAGAAGGGTCTGGAAGTGCTCCTGGTCCCGCTGTTGGGCTCGGTCGCCAATCCGCGCCGGGTTCGCGCCGTACTTGAGGAATACGGAGTACAGACGTTGTACCACGCGGCCGCGTACAAGCATGTCCCGATCGTGGAGGCCAACCTGATCGAGGGTGTCCGCAACAATGTTTTCGGTACCGCCATCCTCGCGGACGCCGCGGTAGAGGCGGGAGTCGAGCGCTTCATCCTGATCAGCACCGACAAGGCCGTGCGCCCGACCAACGTGATGGGCGCGACCAAGCGCCTGGCGGAGATGGTCCTGCAGCACCGTGCGCGCGAGGCGTCAAAGACGGTCTTCAGTATGGTGCGTTTTGGCAATGTGCTCGGTTCGTCGGGCTCCGTCGTGCCGCTTTTTCACCAGCAGATCCGCGATGGTGGCCCGGTGACGGTGACGCATCCGGAGATCACGCGTTATTTCATGTCCATCCCCGAGGCGGCCGAACTGGTGATCCAGGCCGGTGCCATGGCCGAGGGTGGGGAGGTCTTCGTGCTGGATATGGGCGAACCGGTACGGATTGTGGATCTGGCGCGGCGGATGATTCGCCTTCACGGGCGTCAGGTGAGGGAAGACGGTGAACCCGAGAACGGCATCGAGATCGTCTTCACGGGGCTGCGCCCGGGCGAAAAACTCTACGAAGAACTGCTGATCGGCGACAACATGACCGGGACTTCGCATCCCAAGATCATGCGGGCGCACGAGGCCTGTGTGGATTCCGGTGAGCTCCGGTATGCACTGGACACCCTGGATGTCGCCGAGCGGGACATGAACACCGAGATCGCCTGCCAGGCGCTAAGACGCGCAGTGGTGGAATATGAACCGGTTCCCGGGACGCAAGTATCGCACTGAGGACCCGTTCCCTCTGGAAGCGACATCGGTTGTGTATTCTTCCGCTCAAACGCCGCCAGGCCCCTTCTTTGTGGGAGCCTGCTTGCAGGCGAAGCCTCCTGCCGGCGTTCGAGTTTTGGCGTGAGGCTTCGCGGGCAGGCCCGCCCCTACAGGCAAACCGGTGCCCACAGGCCAAACAATTAACATCGAACAACCGAAGGATCCAGGGATGAAAATCGCAGTCGCCGGAACCGGCTATGTCGGGCTCTCCAATGCGGTCCTGCTCGCGCAGCACCACGAGGTGGTCGCGCTGGACGTGGTGCCGGAGAAAGTCGAGCAGATTAACCGCAAACACTCCCCGATTATCGATGCCGAGATCCAGGATTTCCTGGAGAACCGCGAGCTGAACCTCAAGGCCACGCTGGACAAGCAGGAGGCCTACGAGGGTGCGGATTTTGTGATCATCGCGACGCCCACGGACTACGACCCGCAGACCAACTACTTCAACACCACCACGGTGGAGTCGGTCATCCGCGACGTACTGGCGACCAACCCGCACGCCACCATGGTGATCAAGTCCACCGTGCCGGTCGGTTACACGCGCGAGATCAAGGCGCAGATGGAGACCGACAACATCCTGTTCTCGCCGGAGTTCCTGCGCGAGGGGAGGGCGCTGTACGACAACCTGCACCCCTCGCGCATCATCGTCGGCGAACAGTCCGAGCGGGCCGAGACCTTCGCCGGTCTGCTGGCCGAGGGGGCCGAGGATGACAACATCCCCATCCTGTTCACCAACTCCACCGAGGCCGAGGCGATCAAGCTGTTCGCCAACACCTACCTGGCCATGCGCGTGGCGTACTTTAACGAGCTGGACAGCTACGCCGAGATCCACGGGCTGGATACGCGCCAGATCATCGACGGCGTGTGCCTGGACCCGCGCATCGGCAGCCACTACAACAATCCGTCCTTCGGCTACGGCGGCTACTGCCTGCCGAAGGACACCAAGCAGCTGCTGGCCAACTACGACGAAATCCCGAACAACATCATCGGCGCCATCGTCGATGCCAACCGCACGCGCAAGGACTTCGTCGCCGACGCCGTCATCCGGCGCGACCCCAAAATCGTCGGCATCTACCGCCTGGTCATGAAAAGCGGCTCCGACAACTTCCGCGCCTCCGCCATCCAGGGCGTAATGAAACGCATCAAGGCCAAGGGCATCGAGGTCGTTGTCTACGAACCCGAGCTCCCCGATGACGACTTCTACCGCTCCCGCGTCATCCGCGACCTGGACGAGTTCAAGCGCGTCTCCGACGTCATCGTCGCCAACCGCATCACCGACGAAATCCGCGACCAGACCGACAAGATCTACACCCGCGACCTCTTCAACAGCGACTGACCCGTATCCACATCCCTCTCCCTGTAGGAGGCCAGCCCCCTGGCCGATTGGGTGTTGGACAGGCCTCATCGGCCAGGGGGCTGGCCTCCTACGATCGGTCCCGGGCATCCTGTAGGAGCCCCCTGCGCGATACGATGTCGGACATAGCCCGATCGGCCAGAGGGCTGGCCTCCTACAGGAGTGCGGTCCATCCGCCCCTCGGTGGACACAACAACCAGCACAACGGGAGCGATGCCATGGAAGGCAAACCTCACGCTCAGGCCCTGCGCCGTGGCCGCTATTCCGAGCCCGGGCGCATCTACCTCATCACCGCCGTCACGCGGGATCGCACACCGGTGTTCCGCGACTTCGCCGCCGCGCGTGCCCTGGTCGCTACACTGCGCCACGCGCAAGCGCTTGGACATGCGGATACGCTGGCCTATGTGGTGATGCCGGATCATCTGCACTGGCTGATGACGCTCGGGGACAGCATCTCCCTGTCCCCCGTCGTGCGGTCCGTCAAGGCGGTCACCGCCCGCAGGCTCGGGCGGGCGCTCTGGCAGCCCGGCTTTCACGATCACGCGGTACGCCGCGAAGAAGACCTGGCGTCGCTGGCTCGCTATATCGCCGCCAATCCGCTGCGTGCCGGGCTGGTGCGAAACCTGGGTGATTACCCGCATTGGGACGCGATCTGGCTCTGACGAGTGGGGTTGAGCTGAACGTCCAATCGGCCAGAGGGCTGGCCTCCTACGCGGCGGCGTGCCTCTGCCCTATGTAGGAGCGCAGCCCCCTGCGCGATTGGGCGCTGGGCATGCTCCCATCGGCCAGGGGGCAGGCCTCCTACACCTGCGGTGGCTCCGAGACCTGTAGGAGCGCAGCCCTCTGCGCGATGGGGCGTATCCAGATGTCCCAATCGGCCAGAGGGCAAAGGAACGTTCGCTGATCGGAAGCATCGATGCTAAATTGGTAAAACGAACGATCGATCGATCAAGGTACGGTAATGGACGCCCTCACCATCTCTCCGAAATATCAGGTCGTCATCCCCAAGGCGGTACGCGAGGCGTTGCACCTGCGTGCGGGTCAGAAGGTCCAGATTGTCGCGTACGACGACCGCATCGAACTGATTCCCGAACGGCGCATGAGCGAGATGCGGGGGTTCCTCAAGGGTATTGACCCCGACATCCCGCGCGAGAAGGATCGCGTGTGAACGTGGTCGACTCGTCCGCGTGGCTGGAATACTTTGCCGACGGGCCTAACGCCGATGTGTTTGCAGACGCAATCGAGACCACGACCGAACTGATCGTCCCCACGATCAGCCTCTACGAAGTCTTCAAGCGGGTGCTCCAGCAACGCGGCGAGGCGGCGGCCCTGCAGGCGGCGGCATTGATGCAGCAGGGCGAGCTCGTCGAACTCTCGGGGCTTTTGGCACTGTCCGCTGCCAGTCTCGGCAACCAGCATGGTCTCCCGCTTGCCGACAGCATCATCTACGCTACTGCGCGCGCCCATCAGGCCGACCTTTGGACCCAGGACGCGGATTTCGACGGGCTTCCGGCTGTTCACTACATCCCGAAGCGTTCCCCGTAGGAGGCCAGCCCCCTGGCCGATGGGGCGCTGGACATATCCAATCGGCCAGGGGGCTGGCCTCCTACGGGGGCATTGCTGTAGGAGCGCAGCCCCCTGCGCGATGGGCGTTGGTGATGCCCAAATCGGCCAGGGGGCTGGCCTCCTACGCGGCGGCGTTCCTCTGTCCTATGTAGGAGCGCAGCACCCTGCGCGATGGGGTGCTGGATGTGCCCGATCGGCCAGGGGGCTGGCCTCCTACAGGTTCGGAGCCACGGTACGTGAACGGTCATCCCGGCCGCAGCGAAACGTAGAACCGTGAAGAACGGATCGGCCTCCGTCGTTCTTGCGCGCTGGACGAGTACGTGTCACCTTCTAAAGGTTCGTGGCATGGGGAACGATTGATGGCACATCAAGATAACGAAGTCCAGGTAGGGGCTCAGGGCCGCGTCGTTATTCCCGCGGGGTTGCGCAAGACGCTCAAGCTGCAAGCCGGCGACCGCTTGGTCGCACGTCTGGTTGGCGAGAGCTTGGTGCTGGAACGGCGAGAACTGGTCGAGAGACGGTTGCGCGACCGGTTCAAGCACATCCCCAGGGACGTCAGCCTTGTGGATGAGCTGATCGACGAGCGGCGGTCCGAGGCGACGCGCGAGCGCAAGGCTCCATGACCACGGTACTGGATGCTTCGGCATTGTTGGCCTTTCTGCATGACGAGCCGGGTGGCGACCACGTGGCCGCCGTTTTGGATGGTGGCTGCGTCTCGACCGTGAACTGGTCCGAAGTGATGCAGAAATCGCTCCAGCGCAAGGTGAACATCCAGGGAATGCAGCAGGAGTTTGCCGATGTCGGGCTGCTTTTCGAGCCCTTCACAGCGGAACAAGCCGCGTTGGCCGCACAACTCTGGGAACCTTCCCGGCAGCACGGGCTGTCGATGGCCGACCGCGCCTGTATTGCCCTGGCGATGGACAAGGCACTCCCTGTGCTGACCGCCGACCGAGCATGGGGTCAGCTGGACTTGGGGATTACCATTCAGGTTTTGAGGTAAGAGCGCGCAAGCGCATCGACACCCGTGCATGGCCTTGGGTTTGTAGGAGCCCAGCCCCTGGGCGATCGGGCCTGTCCGACGCCCCAATCGCCGAGAGGGCTCGGCTCCTACAGGCCCAGGGCCACCACGGATTGTAGGAGCGCAGCCCCCTGCGCGATGGGGTGCTGGATATGCCCGATCGGCCAGAGGGCTGGCCTCCTACAGGTTCGGAGCCACGGTACGTGAACGGTCATCCCGGCCGCAGCGAAGCGGAGAGCCGGGATCTCCAGCGATGGAGCCGGCCGAAACCAACCCCTCCCGTTGCCCTTTCTTGCGTGCGCGTCCCATTGCCACTGCGCGGGCCGCTGTGGTCTACTGGCGCCCTGCGTTCACTGGGTGAACGCAGTACAGGGGATTCATTCAGCCAAGGCGGGCCCGCTCATCATCCGGGCGCACCGTCCCGGCGGTAGCGTGCCTGAACGCGGCTCAGGCCGATGGTAACCCATTGATCGAAGAAGACCTTCATCTCAAGGTGCTCCGCCTGCTGGAGCAGGAGCCGGACATGAGCCAGCGCCAACTGGCGCGCTCGCTGGGCCTGTCCGTAGGCAAGACGCACTACGCCCTCAAGGCCGTGCTCGACCGCGGCTGGGTCAAGGCGCAGAACTTTCGCCGCTCCGACAATCGCTCCGCCTACCTGTACAAGCTCACGCCCAGCGGCCTGCACGAAAAGGCCCGCCTGGCCTACGCGCTGCTGCAGCGCAAGCGCGCCGAACACAAGGCCCTGATGACCGAGATCGAACAACTCCGCGCCGAACTCCAGAGCACCAAGCCCGCGAATGAACCCCCAACCCCGTAGGAGCCCGGCCCCCTGGGCGATCGCCCTTATCCAGCGCCCGAACCGCCGAGGGACCTGCGCCCCAACACCACCCAATGTAGGAGGCCAGCCCCTGGCCGATCGGACCCATCCAGCGCCGCATCGCCGAGAGGGCTCGGCCCCTGCAGGTCTCGGAGCCGCCGCCGCCCAAATCATGCGCCGGCTACCAACAACGGCATCCAATCAGACGGCCACCCCTTGATCCGCGCCATCCTCGACAGCCTGAAATGGAGCGGCCGCCTGGGCGCCAAGTTCTTCTGGGCGGTACCTGTGGCCACGGGCACTGTTGTGATTGCGACGGTTGTTTCCCAGGTGGCCTTGCTGCTGGCCTTCTTCCTCCCGCTGAAGGTCATCATCCTGCTGGGGTCGGATGGTATCCCGCGCTACTTCCCGCCGGCTTTCGCGCAAGTCGAAAGGGACCACCTGATTCTCTGGCTGACCATGGCCACCGTTGCCTTCTATTTGCTCTATCTCATCGCCGAGCGCGTGGTGGAGTGGGGCTCGCAGCAAGGCGCCACGCGATTGCTGGCGCGAAGCCGCAAGATGGTGCTTTTCGAAGGGCAGGACGGGGTGGCCTCCCGCTCGTACAAGCGGTTTGCGTCGGTTCTGGCGGGGGGCGTGTTCTTTGTCCTGGCGATTGCCTTGATGGTTTGGCTCTATCCCGCGGTGGCGGTCCTCATAGTGGGCTATTCATCCATCGTTACGCTTGCGCTTGTTGTCGGGCTGATTGCGAGTCGGCGCTTTCGCGAGCACCTCAAACAGGCGCTTTCGCGCTGGACGACGGTGCTCGCAGCGGTCGGTTTCATGCTCGCGTTCGGGTACCTAGTGGTAGATTTTCTTTTCCGCCAACCGCCCGGGCTAATACCGGCCATTATCGCGCTGTTGATGTCCCGTCAAGCGTTCAATCGGCTGGGCAGTCTGGTGCCCTCGCTTCTGCAGCTGTATCAGCAGCGTCCAAAACTGGATGCGCTATTCTTCCATCGC
This sequence comes from Thioalkalivibrio sp. HL-Eb18, assembly GCF_000364985.1. Classification (NCBI taxonomy): domain Bacteria; kingdom Pseudomonadati; phylum Pseudomonadota; class Gammaproteobacteria; order Chromatiales; family Ectothiorhodospiraceae; genus Thioalkalivibrio; species Thioalkalivibrio sp. HL-Eb18. The sequence continues at coordinate 9,115 of NZ_KB822981.1, read as the reverse complement.
TCGGCCTATCACCCGCCAACACTTCCGCAAGGCGAAAGTGTGCTGGACCTCCTCTTTCCGGAAGAGCGTGCGCAGTGGATCCCAGTGGTTCTGCACGATCTCGCCGAAGAGTCGTCGACTGCGGACGTTGTTGTGCGCTGGCAAGAACTGATGGTTTCCGGAGTTTTCGCTTTGCGCTGCGAGGTTGCGGGCGGCGGTACTTACCTGGTCAAGATCTTCGAGGACAAGAGCGTGGGCCAGGCTCGGCATGAAGCCGCACTGCTGAGCGCCGCCCCCAGGGAGCTACCGGCCCCGGGGTGGGTGGGTGCGACCTCGGTTCGGGGATATCGCTGCCATGTGCTGAAGCTCGATGATGGGCAGGGGAGTACTGCGCAAAATCCGCAATCCCTCCTGCTCGACGTGCGCACACGGCTGCTCCAGCTCTTGCCCGGAAAAGCGATGGTTGCTCAATATGGCCGGTCGCGGGCCCGACTCTGGCAGCGTATGGATGCCCCCTTGCTCGATTCCCTGCGCATTGCCACGGATGGATGCTCAGAGGAGCACCTGCGGGCCCTGGTCGAACGCCTGCCTGAATGGCAGGAGCATCTGAGAAACGCGCCGATGGTATTTCACAACCCCGACCTCAAGCCAGCCACCGTGATCGCGACGCAAGATGGAGCAGGTGTGGCGCTTCACTGGGGGCGCTGGGCAATGGAGCCCGCTGGTGTGGGTTGGCCTGCATCCTCCAAGGGTAGTGAAGACCTGAAGCACGCTGCCGAGGTGATTCGAAACGGCGATTCCCTACTCCAGAATGTATCGGATATCACTCTTGATCTAGCGGCCTTGACGGCCGACCTTGAAAGAGACCTGAAGGCCAAGCATTACCTCGATGCGACCAGAAAGCTCAAGCCCATCCGGGATAGTCTCGACCAATTGGAGCGAGCCGGGAACGAGTCGCGGTAGTGAGAGCGTGTGGCTTCCGTCCATCGGTGAAGTTCGGTAGGCTGCGCCAGCGCCGGGAGGGCGCGGGCGAATAGTTGGAGTATTTGGATAAACATTCCCCTGAAAGCAGTTACTCTTGCAGGGGTTCAAGAGTTTTTTTAGCAGGGTGACTGGCTCCGCTGCGACAAACAGGGATGCGAAATTGAACCAGCTGAAACAACAAGAGAATTCTGATCACGGGTGCATGCGGCACCATCGGGCGCGAACTGGTGCGGCAGGCACTGGAAGAATTCGGGGTGGCCGAGTGTATAGGCATCGACAATAACGAAAGCGAACCGTGCTTGGTGATCAGGAGTTCGGCGGGAATGGCCGGGGCAACTTATTCCCGGGGGCATGCGCGACTAGGACGAGCTGCTGCGGCTCCCGCGCGGTGCAGAGCGGTACCCTGGCGATCCCGAATATAATTACAGCCCGTGCTGAAACTGGGTGGAGTCATGCCACTTCTCTAGTTTGCCATCCCGGCTGGGCCGAAGCGCCGAGCCTGTACGTTCAGCGGTTAGTCCTCTCAGTAATGGAATCGGTCCAACCGGGCCAACGAACCAAAACATCTAGTGGAATACAACGGAATGTCTGCACAACAGGAACTGATCAAGCGCTTGGAAGAGCGCAGCGCCATCATCGGCATCATTGGGCTGGGCTATGTCGGTCTGCCCCTCATGCTTCGTTATGTGGAGCTGGGCTACCATGTGCTCGGGTTCGATAACGACCCCTCCAAGGTTGAGCAGCTGAACGCGGGGCAAAGCCCCATCGAGCACATCCACGGCGACCAGATTGCCGATGCGGTCAGCGGCGGTCTGTTCGAGGCCACAAGCGACATGTCACGGGCATCGCAGGCGGACGCCCTGATCATCTGTGTCCCCACGCCACTGGACCGCTATCGCCAACCGGATCTGTCCTATGTGGTGGGCACCACGGATGCCGTCGTCCCGTATTTGCGTTCGGGCCAGGTGGTCTCGCTGGAAAGCACCACCTATCCGGGTACGACCGAAGAGGAGTTGGCCCCGCGCATCGGCTCCGGTGGACTTAAGGTGGGGGAGGAGATCTTCCTTGTCTATTCCCCGGAACGCGAAGACCCCGCCAACCCCGACTTCAAGACCCAGACGATCCCCAAGGTCTGCGGCGGATACTCCCCCGCATGTCAGGAGGTGGGACAGGCCCTGTACGGCCAGGTGGTGGATCGGGTGGTACCGGTCAGCAGTGCCCGTGCCGCGGAGATGACCAAGCTCCTGGAGAACATCCACCGCGCGGTGAACATCGGCCTCGTCAACGAGATGAAGATGGTCGCCGACCGTATGGGTATTGACATCTACGAGGTCATTGATGCAGCCGCCACCAAGCCGTTCGGCTTCGTGCCGTACTACCCGGGGCCGGGCCTGGGCGGGCACTGCATCCCTATCGATCCCTTTTACCTCACCTGGAAGGCGCGTGAGTACGGGCTCAATACCCGCTTTATCGAGCTCGCCGGCGAGGTCAACAGCGGCATGCCGGAGTGGGTGCTGCGCAAACTCGCCGACGCGCTCAATGCACGCGGCAAGGCCGTCCACGGCAGCCGCATCCTGATCCTTGGCATCGCCTACAAGAAGAACGTGGACGATATGCGGGAATCCCCGGCGGTCGAGATGATGGAATACCTGCGCGAGCAGGGCGCCGTCCTGGCCTATTCCGATCCACACGTGCCCAGTTTTCCCCCCATGCGTGAGCACCAGTTCGATCTTGAGCACACGCCGATCAGCGAAGAAACCCTGGCGGCACAGGACTGTGTACTCATCGCCACCGATCACGCTGCGGTGGACTACGACCAGGTCCAGAAATACGCGCCATTGATCCTCGATACCCGCGGGGTCTACCGGGATCGTACCGACCCGAAGATCGTTCGCGCCTGAGCCCATCCAACACAGGGAACCCCATGATTCATCAGTTCACGCCCATTACCGATCGCCGCATCCGCCTGGCCCTGGTCGGCTGTGGCCGCATTGCCCAGAAGCATATCGACGCGCTTGAAAAGCACGCCGAGAACATCGAACTGGCCGCCGTTTGCGACATCGACCCGGCTGCCTTGGCCCAGGCCGAGGTGCGTACCGGCGCCCCCGGATATCGTCATTTGAGCAATCTTCTCGAACAGGACCCGGGCCTGGACGGCGTTGTCCTCTGCACCCCCAGCGGCGTACATGCCCGCCAGGCCATCCTGGCCGCCGAGGCCGGCAAGCACGTGATCACCGAGAAGCCCATGGCCACGCGCTGGGCGGACGCCAAAGCCATGGTGGAAGCGTGCGACCATGCGGGTGTGCGGCTGTTCGTGGTCAAACAGAACCGGCGTAACGCCACGCTGCAACTGCTCAAACGCGCAGTGGAGCAGCGCCGCTTCGGCCGCATCTTCATGGTCAACCTGAACGTCTTCTGGACGCGCCCGCAGGAGTACTACGACAGCGCGAAATGGCGCGGCACCTGGGAGTTCGACGGCGGAGCCTTCATGAACCAGGCCAGCCACTACGTGGATCTTCTCGACTGGCTGATCGGCCCGGTGGAGAGCGTGCAGGCCTACACTGCCACGCAGGATCGCCTGATCGAGGTCGAAGACTCCGGCGTGCTCAACGTTCGTTGGCGCAACGGCGCTCTGGGCAGCATGGCCGTCACCATGCTCACCTACCCGAAGAACCTGGAAGGCTCCATCACCATCCTCGGCGAGAAGGGCACGGTACGCGTGGGTGGCGTTGCGGTGAACGAGATCCAGCACTGGGAGTTCGCGGACGAGCAGCCCGAAGACGCCAAGGTGAAGGAGGCCAATTACGAGACCACCTCGGTCTACGGCTTTGGCCACCCGGCGTACTACGAAAACGTGATCGACAGCCTGCGCGGCGAAGCCGACCCGGAAACCGATGGTCGTGAGGGCCTGCGCTCCCTGGAAATTCTCATCGCCACGTATCTTTCCGCCCGCGACGGCCGCCAGACGCCTCTGCCGCTGGATTACTGACGACCAAGGGCAAAAAGCCGGCCACGGATGTTCACGGATGAAAACGGATGAAGGGCGAATGGATATGGACGAGCAGGGAACGCTTGTTGAAGAGGATCTGACCTATCGGATCCGGTCCTGTGTCTTCGCGGTGTCCAATGAACTTGGACCGGGGTTCCTGGAGCGAGTGTATGAAAACGCCCTGGCAATCGAACTGCGTGATGCGGGGCTCCCGGTGCAGACACAGCAGCCCGTAAAGGTCTGCTACAAGGGACAAGCAGTTGGCGAGTACGTTGCCGATATCCTCGTCGAGAAACGCGTGCTGCTGGAGCTGAAGGCCTGTAGCAAGCTGGCACCGGAGCACCAAGCGCAAGTGCTCAACTATTTGCGGGCCACCGGCATTCCGCTCGGCCTGCTGATCAACTTCGGCCAGTCCCGGGCGCAAATCAAACGCTTCGTCCTGTAAGGCATCCAGGTGAATTCGTGATCATCCGTGACTACCCAAAACCCGTGACCATCAGCGTCCATCCGTGAACATCCGTGGCTAATTCAATGACTACAACCATCCATCCCACCGCCATCGTCGATGACGGCGCGCAGCTCGGCGAAGGCACCCGCATCTGGCATTGGGTACATGTCTGTGGAGGAGCGCGGATCGGCAAGAAGTGCTCGTTCGGCCAGAACGTATTCGTCGGAAACCGCGTCGAGATCGGCGACAACGTCAAGGTGCAGAACAACGTCTCGGTGTACGACGACGTCACCCTAGAGGACGACGTCTTCTGCGGGCCGAGCATGGTCTTCACCAACGTCTACAATCCTCGCTCGGCGGTATCGCGCAAGGACGAGTACCGTCCTACCCTCGTCAAGCAGGGCGCCACGTTAGGTGCAAACTGCACCATCGTCTGCGGCGTCACCGTCGGACGCTATGCCTTCATCGGTGCCGGTGCCGTCATCAACCGAGACGTACCCGATTACGCCCTGATGGTCGGCGTCCCCGCCAAACAGATCGGCTGGATGAGCGAATACGGCGAACGCCTCGACCTGCCCCTGGAAGGGGATGGTGAGGCAGTCTGTGAGCACACGGGCAGGCGCTATAAGCTCTCCGGTGGCCAAGTAACGGCTGAGTGACTCTCGACTAAGGCAAACAGTCACCAAAATAAAGAACGACAGTGGGTGTGGCAGGGACGTGCCGTCAGCCCATACGCGTGGAACCCAACAACCCTTAGCGTCTTAGCGCCTTCGCGTGAGACCAAAACGAAGATCAAAAAATATGCAGTTCATCGACCTCGCCGCGCAGCAGGCACGCATCAAGGACAAGATCGACGCGAACATCCAGCGGGTGCTCGCTCACGGCAAGTACATCCTTGGCCCGGAAGTGGCCGAGCTGGAAGAAAAGCTGGCTGACTTCACTGGGGCAAAGTACTGCATCTCGTGCGCCAACGGCACGGATGCCCTGCAGATTGCGCAGATGGCCGTCGGTGTCGGCCCGGGCGACGAGGTTATCGTTCCCGGTTTTTCCTACATCGCCACCGCGGAAACGCCAGCCGTACTGGGTGCAAAACCGGTCTATGTTGACATCGATCCCGTTACCTACAACATGGATCCGGCAAAGATTGAAGCCGCGATCACTTCAAAGACACGCGCAATCATCCCGGTTTCGCTCTATGGGCAGTGTGCCGACTTCGATGAGATCAATGCGATTGCGGAAAAGCACGGCATCCCGGTCATCGAGGACGGCGCGCAGAGCTTCGGTGCGACCTACAAGGGCAAGCGCTCCTGCAACCTGACCACCATCGGTACCACCAGCTTCTTCCCCAGCAAGCCCTTGGGGGCCTACGGGGATGGCGGCGCACTCTTCACCAACGATGAAGAACTGGCCACAAAACTTCGCCAGATCGCCCGTCACGGGCAGGACCGGCGGTATCACCATCTCCGTGTGGGAGTGAATAGCCGCCTGGATACCCTGCAAGCGGCTATCTTGCTGCCCAAGCTTGAAATCCTGGAAGAAGAGCTGGCGCTTAGAAACGAGGTTGCCGCTCGATACAACAAGCTCTTGTCGGCCACGGACATTCACGGACAGCCACTGACAGAACCCTCTTCAGAGTCGGTCCAAGCATTCCGTGGCCAAACTCCAGTTATCAAGGAACATAACTGTAGCGCTTGGGCGCAGTACACCATTCGTGTCTCCGATCGTGAGGCGGTGCAGGCGGCTCTCAAGGAGGAAGACATTCCAACCGCGGTCCACTATCCGATTCCGCTCAACAAGCAGCCAGCGGTGAGCGATCAGTCCATATATCTACCCGGGGGTGATCGAGCTGCCGAGGCAGTAATTAGTCTTCCTATGCACCCTTATCTCGCGTCAAGCTCCATGGAGCGCGTTGCCAATTGTTTGAAAGGCACAGTGGCCCGGCTTTTATGAGTATGCGGAAAAATCTGTTGACAGCGACATTGTTATTCCTTCCATCTCTTGGTTTTGGAGATCCGAATATGCACAAAATGGCATGCGAGCTTTTGGGGGGGGGGAGCTGCTATACACCTAGACCATTTCAACCTTCAGAGCAGGCTATGGCTTATGCCGATAAGGTGGTTGAGATCGGAGTGAAGTCTACCGACTTTGAAATGTACGGTAACAAGCAATCGGTCGTTCTTCATCATGGGGTTCCATACGCTAAATACTGGCAAAACGACAATCCCAACGAATACGTCTTTCATCCGATGGTTTTTGGTCGCTGGATATACAACCAAAATGTCCCAGAGGCGATTTCGAACGCCTTGTCTAAGGTTTCCGTCGACTTGCCGAATGGCGGTGTCGCTTTCTATTACCCAAACCGATATGCGCTAAATCGCATGAGTGGCCCGCATCTCATGTACAGTGCGATTAGTCAGAGTGAGATCCTCGCTGGATTATTGAATCAATTTAAGAAAACGCCAACAAAGCAGCTAGATGAGGCCCTTTTGAAAGTTCTGAAGGGGCTGATGCTGCCGCATGATATCGGCGGCGTTAACCTGGGTGTGGCTCAGTTAGAACTCCCTCTCTTTCAGTCGAATCCGGAAATAATATTGAACGGATGGTTGCACTCTTTATTGCATCTGAACGACTATGCCCTCGTCCGGGCTGATCAGGACGTTGCTGAATATATTCACGATAACCTTGTTTTTTTCGCAGATAATAGCGATGTTTGGTACGATAATAAAAGAAAAATAAGCAGATACTCAGATACTTCTCCTCATCGAGTTGTTTTGGATCATGTTTCAGATAATGCTGAATATGGTGTTTTTTATAAAGCAAAAGATTCCCGCTTAAGCAACTACCAAGTGTTTCCGGTTCGTGACTATGAACGTGTTCTCTCCGGCTTCGATGTGCGCATTCTGAGGCAGGCCGGGCGGCGCTCTACAATGGGTCTAACTTGCTCTGGCCTTTTCGACGTTTATGTATATTCACGTGGTGAATTTACTCTGAAGATTCGTGATGATGGTTATGATCCTTACCGCGCAACACCGGACGGAACGGGTGAGTGGCGTGAGCTTAAGTCACATGCGTTGGACGGAGATTTGAGTGCGGTAAAGGTTAGTTTGAGTGATTATGATGACTCTGAATTGATATGTGGTTATCCAACCAACTTTGCCAAACAGGACGGGAAAAATCACTACCATACACAGCACATCATGGCCCTAATTTATTTAGCAAGGACCTCTTCATACGACGACCCAGAGCTTGACAGACGATTGATTAGGATTGCAAAAAGCTGGTTGCACAATAACGATATTTTTCTCCGCAAAAATGATTTGGTCTTCGCAAGCCCTCAGGACCTTCTGAATGCTTTGAATCGGGGGAAAGTTCTCAAGCAATTTCAAAATGCTGAGGACATTTTGCATTGATCGTCTGTGTGTCCACGGGGATGTTGGCAGCTTCTAGTAAAAGAGCATGCAGTTGCCGGTAAGATGTTGATCCGTCCTTGAGTGCGAGCTTTTATGGTAATCACGCGTGTGTCAGATCGACTTGGCGGCGTTGGCGTCGATTCCTAATATATGTCTCCTGACCTTGACTAGGCGTGGGCGTGTTTGTCGCCTGACACGCTGAGGTCCTGAAATCGATCAGTATGCGAGGATGATAAGATGAGAGAAAATGCCACACGCGTCGCGGTTATTGTTCACAATAGTGTGATTAAGGATGCCCGAGTCCTGAAAGAGGTTAAGACGTTGTGGGAGTCGGGATTAGCGGTTGATGTTTATGGTGTCAAAACGGACAGGGAGGTGATGGCAAAAAAGATCGAAGGATGTCGATCGTTTACACTTATAGATCTTACGTCTCGGTGCACAAAGTTAGGTTATCAATTTCATATATACAAGATTATACTTCGTTCAGTGAACGCTGTTAACAAGTTTCGGAATGATTTAAAGAAGATTGTAAAAGGGTCTTCCGGTATTTTGTTTGGCTTGATTGGCGTCCTCGCCGGCGTATTCATTGGTGGCTCTTCCGATCCGGGTAAATTTAGCCTGCTGGTGCTAATGTTCCTAAGCTTGCTTTTAATAGCATATGCTGCTTGGCCTCTGCTTTTTGAGAAAGTTGGGTACGTCAAGAGAAAAGCAGCGTTTGAACGGGTTGGCGGTGCTTTATTTAATGCGATAAAATCTGAGGAATATGATTACGTTCATTGTCATGACCTAATCGCGTTGATACCCGGTCTGCGCTATAAAAAAGAAAATCCGTCAGTGAAGTTAATTTGGGATGCCCATGAGTTATATGATGAGGTTGCCTATTCAAGTTGCATGGAGCGTGTTTACATAAGGGAATTGATGCGCACAGCCTCGCGTAAGATTGACTCCTTCGTAACCATTAGCGATAGCTTTTAGGAAACACTGATTTATTCCGCCGTGGGTCCCGCCCACCTGGCGGGTTTGGGATAATGGCGCCAGGTTTCCTGCCCAAGGTGATGGCCGATGTCCCAGCGCAGCTTTTCCGATCTCGAGTATTCCGCCAAGCGTAAGCAGACGCGGCGCGACCGCTTTCTGGGGGAGATCGATGCGATCACGCCCTGGGCGGCGCTGGTGGAGGCGATCGAGCCGCACTACCCGAAGGGGAAGCGGGGTCGTCCGCCGATTGGTCTGGAACGGATGCTGCGGATGTACGTGGCCCAGCAGTGCTTCAACCTGTCGGATGAAGGGATCGAGGATGCGGTCTAC
>NZ_KB822980.1:0-31154 GCF_000364985.1 Thioalkalivibrio sp. HL-Eb18 | reverse complement strand
CCTTAGATCAGGGGATCCGCAATGATCGCACACATATGTGCTGAAAGCGCCAGTCTTGAGTTCTTGTAGTTGCTTCTCCAGCTTCTCTACTTGCGCAGTATCCTGCTCAAGCTGCTTCTTTAGGCGCGAATTTTCCTCTGACAATTCGTAGCGTGAAGCCTGAAGGCTCTCATACTGTTCCTTCAGGGCTTCTAAGCGCTCCTTGAGGATCGCCGAAGATCCGTGTTCGTTTATGAGCCTTTCAAGTAGCTCCAGCATTATCTATCCTTCCATGCACATAACGCAGCGTCGTTGGGCGCCCGAGTTCGCGTTGTTGTTTGGCATTATTAGTTTCAGGGCCCGAACAACGACTTCTTGACAGCTTCGGTGACAACGTTAATCAGTATCGCTTTCATACCATCATAGGCCTCGGATCCAGCTTTCTTCATTAACTTCTTGAAACGAGTCTCTGCGACAACTGTTTTCGGTGTTTCTCGCACTAAATCTGGAAAGCTGTCTTTGAGCTGTTGTCGTTCCTCCCAGCTAAGCCCTTCGAGTTCGTCAGCCAGTTCGGCTGCAGCTTCCAAACTTGCGACTGTCCAAGGGTATGCTTCGCCACAGTTGTAACAATATCGGGGCTTGTCGTAATCAAAAAAACCGATCACTCCGGGCACATGATAATAACCCCGGATGGGTGCGTGACATCCAGCACACGCAGTGATAGTTTTGGCTCCGCATTCTGCGCAATGCTTTTGATTGGACTGCGGCGAGGAACTAGCCAGGGTGTTCACAACATGGCCGTTCAGACAGATTTGCGCGGTGTCGTAATAGCTATCGCTCATGCTTTCCCTCTTGATGCCCAACAGTGATGGGATAGCGCGCACGGATATTGGTTGAATGTGCGCGCTATATATCCCGGATGAGGTGGCGGCACGAATGGGCGTGTAGTCAGCGGGTTATGGTGCATGGGCGACGATGGATCCTGGATATGTTGCGGCGTAGACAGGTTGCGGGAGGCGGTAGGTCGGGTCTGCGCCGTCTAGCATGGTCGTCAGGTGGATTCTGGCACGGGCGGTGTGGGTTTGCGAGGGGAGCCGGTGGTTCGTCGGATGGGCGGTGTGCGCACGGGCCGTTCAGTCGAGGAAGGCGACGGATTTGACGAGGGCGTGGGCGCGGGTGCCGGGCTGGAGGGCAAGGCGTTCGGTGGACAGGCGGGTGAGTTCGGCCATCAGGGTCTGGCCGTCGTCCTGCCGGCAGGTGGCAAGCACACGCGCGGGTCCGTGGTGGCCCGGCGCCTCGTCCAGCGACTCGATGGTCACGGGGATGATGTTGAGGATGGAGACGTCCTGGGGTGGAGTCAGGGCGATGGAGACGTCGCGGGCGTCGATGCGCAGGCGGGCCGGGCGGCCGGCGCCGTTGGTGGCGCCGGGGGTGGACGGTACGCGGTAGCGGGCCTCGGGTGGGCCGAAGGGATGCAGGCCGTGGGCGTCCGCCGGGCCGAGTTCGCCTTGCAGGACGGAGACGGCGCCTTCGTCGCGGAACAGGGGGGAGTCGGCGCGGGCCAGCGCCTCGCGCAGGGGTTCCAGGCGTTCGAGTTGGCCGTCGTGCATGAAGGCGACGCGGGTGGCGAGGCGTTCGACCTCGTCCGGGGCGTGGGTGACTAGCAGGCTGGGGATGCCGGTCTCTTCGGACAGGCGGGCGAGGAAGGGCATGATCTCGCGCTTGGTCTGGGTGTCCAGGGCGTTCAGGGGTTCGTCGAGCAGTAGCAGGTCGGGGCTGGTGAGCAGGGCGCGGCCGAGGGCGACGCGCTGGCGCTGGCCACCGGAGAGCTGGTCGGCGCGGCGCTCCAGCAGGTCGTCGATCCCGAGCAGGCGGGTGACCTCGTCCAGGTGCAGGCGGCGCAGGGGCTCCGGCGTGCGCTTGTAGCCGTAGAGCAGGTTGCCACGCACGCTTAGGTGCGGGAGCAGGGTGGATTCCTGGAACACGAGGCCGACGCGGCGGCGGTGCAGCGGGACGAAGGTCTTGCCGGACTGCCAGGCGGTGTCGCCGAAGTGCACCTCGCCGCCGGGCGGGTGTTCCAGGCCGGCGATGATGCGCAGGAGGGTGGTCTTGCCGCAGCCGGAGCGGCCGAACAGGGCGGTGACGCCCTCCAGCGGGAAGGCGGTGTCCACGTCCAGCGTGAAGCCGGGGCGTTCCAGCCGGGCCTTGATGCGCAGAGTGTCGGTTGTGGGCCGGGTCACAGGCGCACCGTGTCGAAGCGGCGGTTGATCGCGTAGACGATGAACAGCACGGCGAAGGCGAAGATCAGCAGTCCGAAGGACAGGCGATGGGCGGAGTCGAAGTCCATCGCCTCGGCGTGGTCGTAGATCAGGATGGACAGCACCTGGGTCTCGCCGGGGATGGCGCCGCCCAGCATCAGGATCACGCCGAACTCGCCGAGCGTGTGGGCGAAGGCGAGCGTGGCGGCGACGATGAAGCCGCCGCGGGTCATCGGCAGGATCACGGTCACGAAGCGGTCGATGCGCCCGGCGCCCAGCGAGCCGGCGATCTCCACCGGGCGACGGCCGAGGTTGGCGAAGGCCTGCTGCAGCGGCTGCACGGCGAACGGCAGGGAGTAGATGACTGAGCCGATCAGGATGCCCTGAAAGGTAAAGGCCAGGTGGTTCAGGCCCCAGCTCTCCAGCGTGCTGCCGACCGGTCCGGCCGGGCCGAGCAGTACCAGCAGGTAGAAGCCGAGCACGGTGGGCGGCAGCACCAGCGGCAGGGCGACGAGGGCCTGCACCGCGGTACGCACGCCGGGGGAGCCGCGCCCGTTGGCCAGCCACCAGGCGATCGGCGTGGCGATCACCAGCAGGATCAGCGTGGTGTAGAGCGCGAGCTTGAGGGTGACCTCGATCGCCATCCAGTCCGTGGGGCTCAGCTCGAACATATTCGGTTACGAATCTCCAGGCATCTCGAAGCCGTAGCGGCGCATGATCTCGCGGGCGGTGTCGCGGCCCATGAACCCGGCGAAGCGGTGCGCGGTGTCCTTGTCCGCGCCGCGGCGGGTGATCACGAAGCCCTGGGTCAGGGGTTCGTGCAGCGCGTCGTCGATCAGGTAGTGCGGGTGCTCGGCGAGATCGGGGAACTCGGCGAGTGACAGCGCGATGATGCCGATGTCCGCGCCCCCGGCCTGCACCATGCGCGCGGTCTGGGCGATGTTGTCGCCGTTGACGATCTTCGGCTGCAGCTCGTCCCAGACGCCGGCGGCCTTTAGCGCCTCCTTCGCGCGCACGCCGTACGGGGCGTGCGTGGGCGAGGCGATGGCCACGCGGCGGATGTCGTCGCGCGTCAGGTCCTCCAGCGTCAGCTCGGAGGCATCCGTGCGGTTGCTCCACAGCACGATGCGGCCGATCGCGTAGACGGACGGCTCGGTGACGGCGGCACCCTCCGCGTAGAGCCGCTTCGGGTAGGCGATGTCGGCGGAGAAGAAGAGGTCGTAGGGCGCGCCGTTGAGGATCTGCGTGGTCATGCGCCCGGAGGAGCCGTAGGTCACGCGTACGCGGTCGTCCGGATATTCCTCGCGGTAGGCCTCCACGATCTCGTCCAGGGCAAAGCGCAGGTCCGAGGCGGCGGCGATGGTCAGTGGCCCGGAGGCGTGCGCCAGGCCGGGCAGCAGCAGGACGAGGGTGAGGAGGAGGGCGCGCAGGTGCATGCTGTGGGGGCTTCCCGGTGGTTGGGTCCAGGTGGGTTCGGGTGGTTCCAGTCGCGATTACTCGCTGCGCTCGCCCTTCGGGCCGGCCTTCGGCCGTTCAACGCAGCTTCGCTGCTTTTGTGCTTCGTCGCGGTGCTCCTCGCAGTGACGGTGAGGCTGGGGATATGCGGTTCGTTATATTTCAGTTTGCATATCGCCAGGCAGAAGCCTACACCGGAACGGCCTCCGGCTGCCAACGGTTTGGCAGAGCCCGCCACGCGTCAGGCGATATGCACGATCCCGACCACGGCGCCGGTCATCAGCGTGGCCAGCGTGCCGGCAACGATGGCGCGGATGCCCAGGCTCACGATCTCGCTGCGCCGCTCCGGCACCAGTGCGCCGAGGCCGCCGATCAGGATGCCGAGGCTGCCCAGGTTGGCGAAGCCGCTCAGGGCATAGATCAGGATCAGCTCGCTGCGCGCGGACAGGGCGTCGTCGCCCAGCTCCGCCATCTGCAGGAAGGCGACCATCTCGTTGAGGATGGTCTTGACGCCCAGCAGCGAGCCGGCGGTGGTGGCCTCGGCCCAGGGGATGCCCATCAGCCAGGCCAGCGGGGCGAAGACCCAGCCCAGGATGCGCTCCAGGCTCAGCGCGGCCCCGGCGACCTCCGGCAGCGCACCCAGCATCACGTTGACCAGCGCAACCAGGGCGATCACCACGATCAGCAGCGCGATGATCTGCAGCAGCAGTTCCAGCCCGCGCAGGGTGCCGCGGGTGATCGCGTCCATGGAGCTGGTGGCGCCCTCGGTCTCGGGGAGCAGCTCGCCGGCGGTGGAGGGCGCGGTCGGTGGAATCATCACGGTGGCGATCAGCAGCGCGGCCGGCAGGCTGATCAGTGAGGCGACGATCAGGTGGCCCAGCGCGTCGTCCAGCACCGTGCCGATGATGGTCGAGTACAGCACCAGCATCGTGCCGGCCAGCGTCGCCATACCCACACTCATCAGTGCGAACAGCTCGCTGCGGGTCATCTGGCGCAGGTACGGGCGGATCACCAGCGGGGATTCGACCATGGAGAGGAACACGTTGGAGGCCGTACCCACGCCCAGCGCCCCGCCGATACCGAACGCCCGCTGCAGCACCAGCGAGGCCCCACGGATCAGTACCGGCAGCACGCGCCAGTAGAACAGCAGCGCGGACAGGGCCGAGAGCACCAGCACCAGCGGCAGCGCCTGGAACGCGAGGATGAAGTTGTTGGCCGGATCGTCGACCGCGAACGGCGGGTCGTCCCCGCCGATATAGCCGAACACGAACGAGGTGCCGGCCTGCGTGGCATCGGTCAGCGCGATCACGACCTGGTTGAGCCACAGGAACGCATGCTGCGCGCCGGGGACGCTCAACAGCAGCACGGCGATCCCGAACTGCAGCCCCAGCCCGGCCAGCACCTCGCGCCAGGGGAAGCGTGTCTTGTGTTCGCTCAGCAGCCAGGCGATGGCCACGAACGCGAGCAGTCCCAGCCCGGCTTGCAGTGCCAGCATGCGCCTTCCTTTATTCTGTGACGGCGTTCAAAAACCGCACAGGATACCGGCTTTCACACGGATGCCAACGGGGCGGGCGCGCGGGCCTGCACATTGGTAGGGTAGGCCCATCACACGGGGCACACACAGGGCACAAGGAGCAAGGGTGACGCAGTCCGGCGATCTGCAGCCAGGGATGGTGGTGCTGCACGGCAACCATCTGGAGTCGCTGCGTGCCCTGGTGGTCGAGTGGATGCAGCGCGCGCCGCTCGGCCCGCTGGAGAACGAGACCCTGCTGGTGCAGAGCAACGGCATGGCGCAGTGGCTGCGCTATGCCCTGGCCGCGCATCCGGATGCCGATCCGCCCGGCTGTGGCATCGCCGCCGCGCTGGACATGCAGTTGCCGTCGCGCTTTGTCTGGTCCGCCTACCGGGCGGTGCTCGGGCCGGAGGCCGTGCCGCTGGAATCGCCGTATGCCAAGCGCCCGCTGATCTGGCGTCTGATGCGCCTGCTGCCGGAGTGCCTCGCGCGCCCGGAGTTCGCCCCGCTGGCGCGCTTTCTTGCCGATGACGACCCGCGCGACGGCGGCGACCTGCGCAAGCGCCACCAGCTCGCCGAACGTCTGGCCGACCTGTTCGACCAGTACCAGGTCTATCGTGCCGACTGGCTGACCTCCTGGGCCACCGGGCGCGATGTCCTGCGCGCCGCGCGTGGCCGCGAGACCCCGCTGGCGGAGGGCGATCGCTGGCAGGCCGCGCTGTGGCGCCTGCTGCGCGAGGACATCGGCGAGGGCCCGGCCGACACCAGCCGGGCCACGGTACACGCCCGCTACCGCGAGGCCGTGCAGGGCCTGAGCGAGCGTCCGCCGGGCCTGCCACGGCGGCTGATCGTGTTCGGCATCTCCTCGATGCCTGGGCAGATCCTCGAGGCGCTGGAGGGGCTGGCGGGCGTGTGCCAGATCCTCGTCTGCGTGCACAACCCCTGCGAGCACTACTGGGCCGACATCGTCGCCGACAAGGACCTGCTGCGCGCGACGCGCCAGCGCCAGGCACGCAAGGCCGGGATGCCCAGCGTGCTGGACGACGCCGAGCTGCACCAGCATGCGCACCCGCTGCTGGCCGCCTGGGGCAAGCAGGGCCGCGACTACATCGGCCTGCTGGACGAACACGACGACCCCACCGCCTACGACGCGGTGCTGCAGACCCTCGCCTGGAAGCGGGTCGACTACTTCGAGCCGCACGGCGGCGACTGCCTGCTGCACCAGCTGCAGGACGACATCCGCGAACTGCGCCCGCTGGGCGAGACCCGCGAGAGCTGGCCGGCCGTGGCGCCGGACGACGACTCCATCCAGTTTCATGTCGCCCATGGCCCGTTGCGCGAGGTGGAGATCCTGCACGACCGCCTGCTCGCGCACTTCGACGCCGACCCGGACCTGCGCCCGCGCGACGTGATCGTGATGGTCCCGGACATCGACGCCTACGCCCCGCACATCGAGGCCGTGTTCGGCCAGCTCCCGCCGGACGACCCGCGCTACATCCCCTACACCCTGTCCGACCAGGGGCCGCGCGGGCGCGACCCGGTGCTGATCGCGCTGGAGCGCCTGCTGTCGCTGCCGGAGAGCCGGATGGGCGTGGCCGAGGTGCTGGACCTGCTGGATGTGCCGGCGCTGCGCCGGCGATTCGGGATCGCGGAAGAAGACCTGACCACCCTGCACCGCTGGGCCGAGGGGGCGGGGGTGCGCTGGGGCCTGGATGCCGAGCAGCGCGCGGGGCTTGGCCTGCCGGAGGGGCTGGAGCAGAACACCTGGCGCTTCGGCCTGCGCCGGATGCTGTTGGGCTATGCATCCGGGGGCGCGGGGGCCTGGCAGGGGCTGGAGCCGTTCGACGAGATCGGTGGAATCGAGGCCGCCCTGCTGGGGCCGATGGATGACCTGATCACCGCACTGACGCAGACATGGGACTGGCTGCGCCATGCCCATACGCCTGGCGAATGGAATACCCGGCTGCGCGAACTGCTGGATACCTTCTTTGCCGGCGAGACCGATGCCGAACTGTTCACGCTGGGGCGCCTGCGCGAGGCGCTGGACCAGTGGCAGGCCGACTGCGCAGAGGCGGAACTGGACGACCCCCTGCCGCTGGGCGTCGTGCGCGAGCAGTGGCTGGCCAGCCAGGAGGACAGCGGTCTGGGGCAGCGCTTCCTGGCCGGCTCGGTGAACTTCGGCACGCTGATGCCGATGCGCGCGATCCCGTTTCGCATCGTCTGCCTGCTGGGCATGAACGACGGCGACTATCCGCGCAGCCCGACCCCGGTGGACTTCGACCTGATGCGCCGCGACTACCGCCCGGGCGATCGCTCGCGGCGCGAGGACGACCGCTACCTGTTTCTGGAGGCATTGCTGTCCGCGCGGCGGCAGCTGCATGTGAGCTGGGTGGGCCACAGCGCGCGCGACAACGAGTCGCAGCCGCCCTCGGTGCTGGTCGCGCAGCTGCGCGATCACCTGACCGCCGGCTGGCGGCTCCAGGGCGCCGAGGAGGCCGGTGCTCCGAGCAGGGACGACCCGCTGCTGGACCACCTGACCACCGAGCACACCCTGCAGCCGTTCTCGCCGGCCAATTTCCCCCCCGACCCGGCGCAGGCCCGGTACTTCACCTACGCGCGCGAGTGGGAGGCGGTTCACCACGGCGACGAGACCCCGGCGCCGGGCGCAATCGAACTGCCGCCGCCGGACGCAGCCGACGACGAACGCGTGCTGGGCCCGGATGCGCTGATGCGTTTCCTGCGCGACCCGGCGGAGGCGTTCTTCCGCCATCGGCTGGGCGTGGTGTTCGATCGCGAAGAGGCCCCGAGCGAAGATCTGGAGCCCTTTGCACTGGCCGGGCTGGAGCAGTGGCAGGTGCGCGAGGCCCTGGTCGCGGCCGCGCTGGACCACGGCGAGGACCCCGAGGGCTGGGGCCCGGTGCTGGAGGCCGAGGCCGCGCGGCTGCAGCGCGCCGGGGCGCTCCCGCTGGGTGCCGCCGGCGAGCTGGAACGCGACGCGATGATCGCCGAGTCCGGGCGTCTGCTGGAGCGTATCGGCCTGCGTCTGGCGGCCTGGCCGGAGCGGCTGCCGCCGGTGCCCGCGGTGCGTCTGGGGCAGGGGGGCTGGACGCTGGAGGGGGCCGGCCCCGCTCTGCGTGGCGCGGCCGGGCAGGCCGTCTATCTGGACTACACCGTGAGCAAACTGAAACAGAAAAAGGACTGGCGGGTGGACAAGCTGGCCAAGCCCTGGCTCGAACACCTGCTGGCAAACCAGGGCGCGGGCGAAGGCAGACCGGTCGCCACCGAGGTGATCGGGCTGGATACCGCGCTGCACCTGCCGGGTCTGGGGCCGGAGCAGGCCCGCGAGCACCTCGGGGCCCTGGTCGAGGGCTGGGCGGCCGGGCTGGAACGCCCGTTGCCGGTGGCCTGCGCCACGGCCTTCGCCTGGCTGCAGGCCGAGGCGAAGGACGATCCCGATCCGCTGGCGCGGGCGCGCAAGATGCTGGTCGGGGACGACTTCAGCCCCGGTGAATGGGCCCGGAGCCCGGCTCTGGCGCGTGCCTGGCCGGACCCGGAGGCGCTGCTGCAGGACCCGGCGTTCGGGCACTGGCGCGACCGGCTGTACCGGCCGCTGTTCGAGGCGCTGGCCGCCGGGGAGGCGATGGAATGAGTGCAGGCGCGCAGCCGCTGGAACTGATGGAACTGCCGCTGCACGGCAGCCGCCTGATCGAGGCCAGTGCCGGCACCGGCAAGACCTACACCATCGCCGCGCTGTATCTGCGGCTGGTGCTGGGCCACGGCGAGCTGCCGGAGGGTGCCGGCGAGCTGACCCCGCCGCAGATCCTGGTGATGACCTTTACCGAGGCCGCCACCCGCGAGCTGCGCGAGCGCATCCGCGCCGTGCTGGCGCGCGGGGCGCGCATCCTGCGCGGCGAACCGGCCCCGGCCCACGAGGCATTGTGGCCGGCGCTGCTGGACGCCTACCCGGATCCGGCCGCCCGCGCCGGGGCCGCGCGACGGCTGGAGCTGGCCGCCGAGTGGATGGACGAGGCGGCGGTCTCGACCATCCACGGGTGGTGCTATCGCATGCTGCGCGAGCATGCCTTCGACAGCGGCAGCCTGTTCAACCAGCGCCTGGAGGCGGACCAGGGGGAGCTGGTGGCCGAGGCGGCGCGTGACTACTGGCGCCGCTTTGTCTATCCGCAGCCGGCGGATCACCTGCGTCTGCTGCGCCAGGCCTTTGGCGAGGGGCCCGACGATCTCCTGGCCAAGGTGCGGCCCCTGCTCGGGCACCTGTCGGACACGGTGGGGCTGGAGCCGTACCGGACGCCGGACGGATTGTACGCCGAGCTGGCCACGCGCCTGGCGCGCCTGGCCGAGCTGAAGGCGGTCTGGCGCGAGGATGCCGCCGAGGTGGAACGCCAGTTCCGCGCCCTGCATGCCAGCGCGCTGAATCGCCAGCAATACCAGAAGCCGGATGACCTGATCGCGGCGATGCACGCCTGGGCCGAGGACCCGGCCGCGCTGCTGCCGGAGAAGGTTGGCGGTACCCCGGTGCTGGAGCGCATGTGCGAGCAGGGCATGGGCGAGCGGCTGAAGAAGGGGCAATCGCTGCCGGATGACCTGCACCCGGCCTTCGCCGCGCTGAATGCCGCGCCCGAGGTCTGCGCGGACGACAGCGAACGCCTGCTGCAGGCGGCGTCCGTGGAGATCGATCGCCAGTTCCGCCAGGCCCAGCGCGTGCGGGTGCAGATGGGTTTCAACGACCTGCTGCTGCGTCTGCGCGATGCCCTGGACGGCCCTGGTGGCGAGGCGCTGGCCGAGACGCTGCGGCGTCAGTTCCCGGTCGCCCTGGTGGACGAGTTCCAGGACACCGACCCGGTGCAGTACCGCATCCTGGAACGCGTCTATCGCATCGAGGACAACCCGGCCGAGCAGGGCCTGCTCCTGATCGGCGATCCGAAGCAGGCGATCTACGGCTTTCGCGGCGCGGACATCCACAGCTATCTGAAAGCACGGCGTGCGACCGCCGGACGGCACTACACCCTGCCGCGCAACTTCCGCTCGACCGCGCGCCTGGTCGGCGCGGTGAACCGCCTGTTCGCCCACGCCGACGGCTGGCCGGAGGGGGCCTTTCTGTTCGGCCAGGGCGCTGCCGGCGAGCTGCCGTTTCACCGGGTGGATGCCCAGGATCGCGGTAAGCGTCTGGAACACGACGGAGCCGAGGTGCCGGCGCTGACCCTGTGGTGCACGGACCCGGGCACGTCGGTCGGCACGGGCGTCTATCGCGAACAGATGGCCGCTGCGGCGGCCGAGCAGATGGTGCGCCTGCTCAATGGCGGGGCGGACGGGACCTGCGGGTTTCGCGATGGTGAGGGGTGGCGGCCGGTTCGCCCGCGGGATATCGCCGTGCTGGTGCGCGGCCGGGTGGAGGCGCGGTTGATGCAGGAGGCGCTGCGCGCGCGGGGGGTGCGCAGCGTGTACCTGTCGGAGGGGGAGTCGGTCTTTGCCACCCCGGAGGCCGGGGACCTGCTGCGCTGGCTGCGGGCCTGTGCCGAGCCGACCAGCGAGCGCCTGCTGCGCGCGGCGCTGGCGACCCCGACGCTGGGGCAGTCGCTGGCCGATCTGCACCGGCTGACCACCGACGAGCTGCGCTGGGAGCACCGCGTCGAGCAGTTCCGCGAGTACCGCCGCCTGTGGCAGACGCGCGGTGTGCTGCCGATGCTGCGCCGTCTGTTGCACGACTTCGATGTCCCGCGCCGGCTGTTGGCCAGTGCCGATGGCGAGCGCGCGCTGACCAACCTGCTGCACCTGAGCGAACTGCTGCAGCGCGCGGCCGCCGAGCTGGATGGCGAACAGGCCCTGATCCGGCACCTGATCGAGCACCGCGAGGGCGAGCGGGCGGCGGCGGACGAGCAGGTACTGCGCCTGGAGAGCGACGAGGACCTGGTCAAGGTGGTCACGCTGCACAAGTCCAAGGGGCTGGAGTACCCGCTGGTGTTCCTGCCGTTTGTCTGCGCGTTTCGCGCGGTCGACCCGAAGAAGGACGTGCCGCGGATCGACCGCCCGCCGGGTGGCAGGCCGCGCTGGATCTTTCGCATGGACAGCCGTGCCCAGGAGCGCGCCGATCGCGAGCGCCTGGCCGAGGACCTGCGCCTGCTGTATGTGGGCATGACCCGCGCGCGCCACGCCTGCTGGATGGGGCTGGCGCCGATTGTGTCGGGGCGGGGTAAAGAGAACGAGCTGCACCGCAGCGCGGTCGGCTACCTGCTGAACGGCCCGGAGCCGATGCCGAACGGCGAGCTGGAGGACCGGCTGCAGGAGGCCCGTGGTGACGAGTCCGCGATTGCGATCGAACCCCTGCCCGAGATCACGGGCACGAGCGTGCGGCTGGCGCAGCAGACGGCGGCCCCCGGGCGGGCCCGCACCCCGACACGTCCGGTACGC
Source organism: Thioalkalivibrio sp. HL-Eb18 (assembly GCF_000364985.1). Lineage (NCBI taxonomy): Bacteria > Pseudomonadati > Pseudomonadota > Gammaproteobacteria > Chromatiales > Ectothiorhodospiraceae > Thioalkalivibrio > Thioalkalivibrio sp. HL-Eb18. The sequence goes on along the minus strand of NZ_KB822980.1, from coordinate 19,523 downwards.
GAGCCCTGGTGGGTGGCCAGCTACAGCGCCATCGCACACCCGGACGAGGCCGATGCGCCGACGCCGCTGGTTGCCGACCCGGTGGCCCCGGATTCCGCACTGGAGGACTTGCTGCGTGAACGTTCGGAGTCTCCCGGTGCCGGGGCGGATCCGTCCCACGGGGTGTCGCGGCCCGAGGTGCCGGTGGCCGGCGGGTTGCACGACTTTCCGCGCGGGCCCGCGCCGGGGACCTTCCTGCACGGTCTGCTGGAATGGGCGGCGGAGCAGGGCTGGGAGGCCGTGGTCACTGACCGGGCCCGGCTGGACGACGAGGTGCGAAGGCGCTGCGAGCAGCGCGACTGGGGTGACTGGGCGCCCGTCGTGCAGGACTGGATGCGCCGGCTGATCACGGCCGAGTACGCGCTGGCCTCCGGCGGCTCGTTCCGTCTGGACGGGCTGGGCGTGTATCAGCCGGAGCTCGAGTTCCTGTTCGAGACGCGCTGGCTGCAAAGCCGGCGGCTGGATGCCGCCGTGTGCGAGCAGCTGCTGCCCGGACAGGCGCGGCCACCGGCGGGCGACCGGCTGTTGAACGGCATGCTCAAGGGCTTTGTCGATCTCGTCTTCGAGCACGAGGGCCGCTATTACGTCGCGGACTACAAGTCCAACTGGCTGGGGCCTGGCCCCGACGCCTACGGGCCCGAGCGCCTGCGCGACGCGGTGCTGGAACACCGCTATGACCTGCAGCTGGTGATCTACACCCTGGCCCTGCATCGCCAGCTGCAGGCGCGGATGCCGGGGTACGACTACGACCGCCACATGGGGGGCGGGGTGTACCTGTTCCTGCGCGGAATCGACGCGCCGGGGCGCGGCGTGTTCCATGACTGCCCGCCACGGGCACTGATCGAGCAGCTGGACGGCTGGTTCGCCGAGGGGCCGGATCGGCCGCGGGAGGCGCGGGCATGACGGCCGAGCGCGCATTGCAAGACACCGGGGCGCTGCTGGATCTGCTCGGGGAGTGGGAGCATGCGGGCTGGGTGCGCGGCGTCGACCGCGTGCTGGTGCGTTTTCTGCGCGAGCAGGTGCCCGCCGCACCGCCGCTGACGCTGTTGCTGGCGGCGCTGACCAGCCACCAGGCCGGGCGCGGGCATGTCTGCCTGGACCTCGACGGTCTGCTGGAGGCCCCGGACCGGATGCTGTCGCTGCCGCCGGAAGGCGCGGAGCGGGGGCTTCCTAGGCCCTCGGATGTGCTGCGCGGCCTGGACCGTGCGGCACTCGACACCGCGCTGGAAGGGCATCGGATCTGCGGTGTCGACGCGGACGCCGGGACGCCGCTGGTGCGGGCGCAGGATCGGTTGTATCTGCGTCGCTACCGCGAGGCCGAGCGCCGGATCGGGGAGGCGGTGGCCGGACGCCTGCGCGAGCAGCCGGCCTGGCGCGAAGGGCTGGATGCGGATGTGCTGCGCACCTGGCTGGATCGGCTGTTCGGTCCGGCCGACGAGGCCGATGGCGAACCGGACTGGCAGCGCCTGGCCTGCGTACTGGCGGCCGGATCCGGGTTCAGCGTGATTACCGGCGGGCCGGGCACCGGCAAGACCTACACGGTGCTGCAACTGCTTGCGCTGCTGCAGGGGTTGCAGGGGGAGGGCGAGCCGCTGCGTATCCGCCTGGCGGCGCCGACCGGCAAGGCCGCCGCCCGGCTGAACGCCTCGGTCGCGGGGGCGGTGGACGCGCTGGGACTGGAACGCTTCCCCGGCGGCGAGCGTCTGCGGGCCGCGATCCCGCGCGAGGTGGTCACGCTCCATCGCCTGCTGGGCGCGCGACCGGATACCCGACGCTTTCGCCACGATGCGCGCAATCCGCTGCCGGTGGACGTGCTGGTGGTGGACGAGGCCTCAATGGTGGATCTGGAGCTGATGGCCAGCCTGATGGTCGCGGTGCCGGCCCATGCGCGGCTGGTGCTGTTGGGGGATCGCGACCAGCTCGCCTCGGTGGAGGCCGGGGCGGTACTGGGCGAGCTGTGCGCACGGGCCGACGGAGGGCATTACACACCGCAGACGGTTGCCTGGGTGCGCGAGGTGGCCGGGCTGGAGCTGCCGGCACGCTACGTGGACGAGGACGGGCGCGCGCTGGATCAGCATGTGGCGATGCTGCGCCGCAGCCGCCGCTTCGGCGCGGACAGCGGGATCGGCCGCCTGGCCGCCGCGGTGAACGACGGCACGGCCGAGGTGACGGGCCACCCGGGCGAGGATGTCTACGCGGCGGTACTGCAGGGCCCGGACGATCCGGCCCTGCTGCGGCGCGTGCTGGACGGGGCCGGGCATGCCGACGCGGCACCGTTCGGGGTGGTCCGCTATCTGGAGCATTTGACGGCCGGACGCCCGGCATCCCGCGATGCGCGCGGCACGTGGGAGGAATGGGCGCGCGGCACGCTGCGCGAGCACGGGCGTTTCCAGTTGCTGTGCGCCGTGCGCGAGGGGCCCTGGGGCGTGGACCGCATGAACCGCCGCGTCGCCGGGGCGTTGACGGCGCGTGGGGTATTGCAGGCGGAGGGTGTCTGGTACGAGGGCCGCCCGGTGATCGTCACACGCAACGACTACGCGCTGGGGCTGATCAACGGCGACATCGGCGTGACCCTGCGCGTGCCCGCCTGGCTGGCTCGGGGCGACGCGGGCCCCGGGACGGGAGATAAAGCGGAGACTGCGCTGCGTGTGGCCTTCGTCGCGGCCGATGGGCACGTACGTTGGATGATCCCGCAGCGCCTGGAGTCCGTGGAGACGGCATTCGCGCTGACGGTGCACAAGTCCCAGGGTTCGGAGTTCGAGCATGTCGCCTTCCTGCTGCCCCCGCCGGAGAGCCCGCTGCTGACGCGCGAGCTGGCCTACACCGCGATCACGCGCGCGAGCGGCTGGCTGAGCCTGTTCGAGTCGCAGCCGGGTGTGCTTCGGCAAGCGAGTCTGCAGCCAACCCGGCGTAGCGGGGGATTGCGGGCATGGCTGTAGCGCTATCCAGGTGCCGCGTTTCCTTAACAAGGGTTGTTTACCTGTGGCCTCGGGGCACGCTACGGTGGTCTCAAGCACCGTTTTGGCGCCATTTTGGCCGGTTCTTCGTCGAGTTCCGGTCCGGATTTTCGGCGGACTGCGGCCTTTCGGCGTGACGGGAATCACAATTTTGCGCCCCTGACGGGGGTGGACTCCGGGCGTGCCCGGATCAGCGGGGAAGCTTGCATGTACCACCTCCGACTGGCCGCCCCGTTTTCGGCCACTGGCGTTTCACTCCTGGCCCTCCTGCTGGCTCTTGTACTGCCCGGTTGCGCGGCAGAATCGGAGGACGAGGATGAGGTGGCATCCGAGCCGGTGGAAGTGCCCGTGCGCTCGCTGGAGAGCGAGCTGGTGTCGATCTCGCGCACCTATACGGCCCGCACCCGCAGTCCGCGCGAGGTGGAGGTGCGCGCGCGGGTGGCGGGCGTGCTAGAAAGCCGCCGTTACGACGAAGGCGAGATGGTCGAGCGCGGTACCGAGCTGTTCCGCATTGATCCTTCGCCCTATGCCGTGCGGGTGCGCAGCGCGCAGGCCAGTCTGGAGCGCGCCGAGGCCGAGCAGCGCCAGGCCGAGCGCGAGTGGGGGCGGGTGCTGGACCTGTACGAGGACAATGCCGCCAGTGGCCGCGAGCGCGACGAGGCACGCTCGCAACTGGAACTGGGCGAGGCCGAGGTTGCCGAGGCCGAGGCGGCGCTGGCGGAGGCCCAGCTGGACCTGGATTACACCTCTGTGACCGCACCGCTGGAGGGCATCGCAGGGCTGGAGGAGCGTCCGGAAGGCAGCCTGCTGCAGGCCGGCGACCTGCTGACCACCGTGACCCAGCTCGACCCCATCCGGGCCGACTTCGCGATCCCCGAGGGACATCTGACGGCGTACGGACCACAGATCCGCTCCGGTGTCGGCCTGACCGTGTTGCTGACCCTGCCGGATGGTTCGCTGTATCCGCATCAGGGGCAGATCGACGTGACCGAGGCGGCGGTGGACGAGGCCACGGGCATGGTCGAGGTGCGCGCGCTGTTCCCCAACCGCTAGGTCCAGTTGCTGCCCGGACAGTTCGTGCGCGTGACCCTGAGCGGCCTGATGGCGGGACATGGCATGCGCGTGCCGCATGCCGCGGTGATCGAGGGCTCCGACGGGGCCGCGGTGTATGTCGTCGACGACGATGACATCCCGCATGTGCGGCCGATCCAGATCGGCATGGACCTCGACGAGGACTTTCTGGTTACCGCCGGGCTGAGCGATGGCGACCGGATCGTGGTCGGGGGGGTGGCCGGCGTCGAGGAGGGGGAACGGATCGAACCCCGGGACGCCCCGCGCGAGACGGAAGAGCCCGTGTCGCCGGGTGTGCTGCCGGAGGTAGCACCGGATCTGCTGGACGAGGTGATGGATCCGGAGACCGAGGCCGATGCGGTCGAGGACATCCTGGACGGGGTGGGCAATGGCGCCGAGCCGGGGCTGGATGATCCCGACGCCGACGAGGCGTCCGACTAATGCTGCGCTTTTTCATCGGCCGGCCGGTACTGGCCTCGGTCATCTCGATCCTGTTCGTGCTGGCCGGGCTGTCGTCGGCCCTGCTGCTGCCGGTCGACCAGTATCCGGACATCCTGCCGCCCAAGGTGATCGTGACCGCCAGTTATCCGGGCGCGAGCGCCGAGGCGGTGGCGGAGACCGTGGCCGCCCCGATCGAGGCGACGGTCGATGGCGTGGACAACATGGCGTACATGCGTTCGAAGTCCACCGACGACGGCGACATGGAGCTGATCGTCACCTTCGAGGTGGGGACCGACCCCGACATCGCCGCGATCAACGTCAGCAACGAGGTCGAGGGTGCGATGGGACGGTTGCCGGAGACGGTGACCGGGGCCGGAATCGCGGTGGAGAAACGTGCCCCGTCGATGCTGCAGATGATCACGTTCACCTCGTCGGACGGCAGCCTCGACAACCGCTTTATCAGCGACTACGTCTGGCGCAATGTCTACTCGGAGCTGCGCCGCGCGCCGGGCGTGGGGGACCAGACCTTCTTTGGTGCGCAGATCTATTCGATGCGGATCTGGCTGCAGCCGGACCAGATGGCGGAGTACGACCTGACCGCCAGTGACATCCGTTCCGCGATCCAGGAGCAGAACGAGCAGTACGCGGCCGGCCAGTTCGGCGCCGAGCCGATGGAGAACGCGATCGACTTCACCTATGCGGTGACGACCCCCGAGCGGTTCTCCGAGGAGGAGGAATTCGAGCAGGTGATCCTGCGCAGTGCGCCGGACGGTTCCGCCCTGCGGCTGGGTGACGTGGCGCGGGTGGAGCTGGGCGCGCACTTCTACAACTTCGATGCCAAGCACAACGGCCAGTCCACCGTGCCGGTGGGGGTCTACCTGGAGCCCGGCGCCAACGCGCTGGAGACGGCGCGCGGGGTGCGCGAGATCCTGGAGGAACTGGAGCCGCGTTTCCCGGATTCGCTGGAATACTCGATCCCGTTCGATACCACGATCTTCATCGACCAGTCGGTGCAGCGCGTACTGCTGACCCTGGTGCAGGCGCTGATCCTGGTGGTCGCAGTGGTGTATCTGTTCCTGCAGACGTTCCGGGCTACGGCCGTGCCGATCATCGCGGTGCCGGTCTCGCTGATCGGGACGCTGGCCGGGATGTACGTGCTCGGCTTTTCCGCGAACATGCTGACGCTGTTCGGGCTGGTGCTGGCGATCGGGATCGTGGTGGACAACGCGATCATTGTGCTCGAGAACACCGAGCGGCTGATGCGCGAGCAGGGGATGAAGGCCGTCGATGCGGCCTATCAGACCGTGGACGAGGTGGCCACACCGATCATCGCGATGACGCTGGTCACCATCGCGGTGTTCGTGCCGGTTGCCTTTATCGGCGGATTCAGCGGGCAGATGTACCAGCAGTTCGCGATCACCATCGCCGTATCGGTGGGGATCTCGGGGATCGTCGCGCTGACCTTGAGCCCGGCGATGTGCGCGCGCCTGTTGTCCGACAAGCCCCGCCGTCCGGCCTTCCCGTTTCGCTGGTTCAACAGCACGTTCGACCGCTTCACCGCCGCCTACATGGTAGGGGTGCGCTTCCTGCTGCGGCGCAATTTCGTGGGCATGGGCCTGTTCGCGCTGCTGCTGGTGGCGATCGTGGTGCTGTTCCGGATCGTGCCCGGTGGCCTGGTGCCGCAGGAGGATCAGGGGTATGTGTTCGCCGCCGCCGAACTGCCCGCCGCGGCCTCGCTGCAGCGTACCCGTGATGTCATGGATCGCCTGGGCGAGGAGGCGCTGGAGTACGACGACACCGCGGACGTCGTGGCCTTCTCCGGCATGGACCTGCTGTCCGACGGCATGAAGACCTATGCCGGCGCGGCCTATGTGACGCTCAATGACTGGTCCGAGCGTCGCGGCGACGATCAGAGCAGCGACGCGGTGATCGACCGTCTGGTCGCCGATGGCGAACGCCAGCCGGAGGCGACGATCCGTGCGTTCAATCCGCCGCCGATCACCGGCATCTCCACCACGGGCGGGTTCGAGGCCTATCTGCAAAGCCGGGTGGGGGATGACTCGGAAACCATGCGCGAGCGCGCCGAGGAGATTATTGCGGCGGCCGCGGAGCGTCCGGAGCTGGCGGATGTGCGCACCTCGCTCAATATCGAGGTGCCGCGTTACGACGCCGATGTGGATCGCGAACGGGCCTTTGCCGCCGGGGTGCCGATCGCGGACGTGTTCGACGCGATGCAGAGCACCTTCGGGGCGGTCTACATCAACGACTTCTCGCTGTTCGGCCGGGTGATGCAGGTGCAGATGCAGGCCGAGGCCGATTACCGCCGGAGCCCGGATGATCTCGATCGCATCTTCGTGCGCTCGGATGGTGGCGACCTGGTGCCGCTGTCCAGCCTGGTGTCGGTCGAGCGGGTACAGGGACCGGACGAGGTGGAGCGCTTCAACGTGTTCCCCGCCGCGCGGATCATGGGCGAGCCCGCACCCGGCTACAGCTCGGGGGATGCAATACAGGCACTGGAGGAAGTGGTCGACGAGACCCTGTCGGACGACTACCTGCTGAGCTGGACCGGTGCCGAGTACCTGGAGCAGCAGGCGGCGGGGACCTCGGTGCTCGCTTTCGTTCTGGGGGTGGTCTTCGTGGTGTTGATCCTGGCCGCCCAGTACGAGCGATGGACGCTGCCATTGGCCGTGCTGATGGCCGTTCCGTTCGCAATCTTCGGGGCCCTGGTCGCGGTCTGGCTGACCGGGCAGGAGAACGGGATCTACTTCCAGATCGGTCTGCTGGTGCTGGTCTCGCTGGCGGCCAAGAACGCGATCCTGATCGTCGAATTCGCGCAGAACAAGCGCAACGAGGGCCTGAGCCTGTTCGATGCCTCGGTGGAGGCGGCCCGCCTGCGTTTCCGGCCGATCATGATGACGGCGATGTCGTTCATCCTGGGCGTGGTTCCGCTGGTACTGGCAACCGGCGCGGGTGCGAACAGTCAGCACGCGATCGGCATCGGCATCATTGGCGGCATGCTGAGCGCGACCTTCCTCGCGCTGCTGTTCGTGCCCCTGTTCTATTTTGTCATTTCCAGTGGCATGGAGCGCCTGAGCAAGCGCCCGCGCGACACGGACGACCCGAAGGAGGCCGGAACGCATGCGTAGGACGCTGTTGGGGGTTTCTGCGGCCGCGCTGCTGGCCGGGTGTGCGGTCGGGCCGGACTACGAGCGCCCGGAGGTCACGCTCCCGGACGAGTGGCCGGAGGAGATCGGTGACCAGATGGACACCGACTACGCCGACGCCGAGTTCTGGTGGGAGATGTTCGAGGACCCGCTGCTGGATCGCCTGGTGCGCGAGGCGCTGGAGAACAATATCGAGGCGGAAATCGCCGCGGCGCGGGTGGTGCAGGCGCGGGCGGTGCTGGGCCTGAGTCGTGCCGAGCAGTTTCCTCAGTTGGACGGGTTCGCCGAGTTCGAACGCGAGTATCCAGCGGGGGACGATGACCCGGAAACCGAGATTGCGATCGGGACGCTGCTGAGCTACGAGGTCGATCTATGGGGGCGGCTGTCGCGCGCAGAGGAGGGAGCGCGGGCGCAACTGCTGAACACGGCGTTTACCCGTGATGCCACCCGCCTGGCGGTTGTGAGCGATGTGGTCAGCACCTATTTCGACTACCGCGCCACGCGGGAGCAGATCGAGACCACCGAGGCGACGATCCTTTCCCAGATCGAGGCGCTGGAACTGGAGCGCTCGCGGCTCGAGAGTGGTGCCACGACGGATCTGACCGTACGCCAGGCCCAGGCCGAACTGGAGACCAGTCGCGCCAGCCTGCCCGATCTTGAGGCGGATGCGGTACAGCAGCGCCGGGCACTGGCGGTGCTGGTGGGGGATACCGAGGCCGTGACCGAAGGTCTGGAGGGGCTCGGCGACGAGGGTCTGGAAGACCTGCCGGATACGATCTCCGGGCTCCCGCATTCGGTACCGTCGGACCTGATGATCCGCCGGCCGGATATCCGGGCGGCGGAGGCCAGCCTGATTGCGGCCAATGCCGATATCGGCGTGGCCCGCGCGGAATGGCTGCCGAGCCTGAACCTGGCCGCGCTGTTCGGGCAGGAGGTCAGCCGGGTCAGCCAGTTTTCCTCCAGTGATTCGTTCTTCTGGGAGTTCCTGGCGGAATCCACGGTGCCGATCCTCGATTTCGGCCGGCGGCGCGCCACGATCGAAGGCGTGCAGGCCGAGCGCGATATCGCCGAGCTGGAATACCGCGCGGCGATTCAGGAGGCCCTGGAGGAGGTCGCCAATACCTGGAGCGTGCTGAACGCGGCGCATGAACGGGTGGAGGTGCGCCAGCGCGAAGTCGGGGCCCGGGTCGAGGTGCTGGACCTGGCGGAGCGCCGCTATCTGGGCGGGTTCGTGGGCTATCTGGAGGTGCTGGATGCGCGGCGGGCCCTGCTGGATGCGCGCCTGACGCTGACCGAGGCCTCGCGTGATCGTCTGGCGGCCACCGCGACGCTGTTCCGCGCCCTGGGCGGTGGCTGGGACAGCGCCGCGATTCCGCATGATGTGCTGGAGGACGATGACCCGGATGCCGCCGAGGCGGAAGCTGAGGAGCAAATCATCGTCCCGGCCGATTCGGAAGACTGACCAACAGGACGCCTATTGCCGATCGCGCAGGGCGTCCTTCATGCGGTAGAGGGCATCCAGGGCCTCGCGCGGGCTCATTTCGTCCGGGTCCAGGGTGTCGAACAGGGCCTTCAGGGCCCGTTCTTCCGAAGACCGCTCCTCGGCAACCGGCTCGGGGGCCGTGGTCGTTGCGTCCGGCGCGGAGGCGAACAGGCCGAGTTGCGGCGAGTCCGTCGCTGCGGCCCGGTCCTCCAGTTCGCGCAGGTGTTCCCGCGCGAGCTTGAGTACATCGGCCGGGACGCCGGCCAGCTGCGCCACCTGCAACCCGTAACTCTGATTCGCCGGACCCTCGCGGACCTGGTGCAGGAACACGATGCTGTGTTCGTGCTCCATGGCGTCCGTGTGCACGTTGGCCACGGCCGGCTCGCGCTCGGCCAGCGCGGTCAGTTCGAAGTAATGCGTGGCGAACAGGGTCAGCGCGCGGTTGTGGCGCGTCAGGCGCTCGGCGCAGGCCAGGGCGAGTGCCAGCCCGTCGAAGGTGCTGGTGCCGCGGCCGATCTCGTCCATCAGCACCAGGCTTTCGGGGCCCGCGTTGTGCAGGATGTTCGCGGCCTCGGTCATCTCCACCATGAAGGTCGAACGCCCGGATGTCAGGTCGTCGGAGGCGCCGATGCGGGTGAAGATGCGGTCCACCGGCCCGATCTGCGCCCGCGCGGCCGGCACGAAGCTGCCCATGCACGCGAGCAGCACGATCAATGCCGTCTGACGCATGTAGGTGGATTTGCCACCCATGTTGGGACCGGTGATCACCAGCAGGCGGCGCGCCTCCGGGTCCAGCTCGGTGTCATTGGCGACGAACGGGGTATCGAGCCCGGCCTCGACCACCGGATGCCGGCCCTGCTCGATATGGATGCCGGGATCCTGGACCAGCTCCGGGCAGTGCCAGTCGAGGCGGGCGGCGCGCTCGGCCAGGCAGGCGAGCACGTCCAGCTCGGCTACGGCGTCGGCGAGGGTGCGCAGGCGCGGGGCGCGGGCCTGCAGGTCGGCGATCAGGTCGTCGAACAGCGCGCGCTCGCGGAGCATGGCCTGCTCGCGGGCGGAGAGGATCTCGTCCTCGAAGCGCTTGAGTTCCTCGGTGGTGTAGCGCTCGGTGTTCTTCAGTGTCTGACGGCGCATGAAGCGGCCGGGGAGCTCGGCCGAGCGGCTGCGCGAGACCTCGATGTAATAGCCGTGCACGCGGTTGTAGGCGACCTTGAGCGTGGGGATGCCGGTGGCCTCGCGCTCGCGGGCCTCGATCTCCCGCAGGAAGGTGTCGCCGTCGCTTTCCAGCGCGCGCAGGCGATCCAGCTCGGGGTCGTAACCCGCGCGGATCATGCCGCCGTCGGTCACCCGCAGCGGTGGCTCCTCCACCAGGGCGGCGCCGAGCCGGGCGGTCAGGTCATCCTCCGGCGCGAGTGCGGCATGCAGGGCGGACAGGCGTTCGGCGACATTGGCCAGCGGCGTCAGGGCCGCGTGCAGGGCCGGCAGGCGTTCCAGACTGGCGAGCAGGGCCGTCAGGTCGCGCGGGCGTGCGCTGCCCAGCACGATGCGCGAGAGGATGCGTTCGCTGTCGGCGGAGCCGGCCAGGGCGTCGCGGATCGGGGTGACGGCCTCCTGTTCCAGCAGGGCGGTGATCGCGGTCTGGCGCTCGCGGATGATCGCGCGCTCGCGCAGCGGCTGGTGCAGCCACTGCATCAGACGGCGGGCGCCCATCGCCGACTGCGTTGTGTCCAACAGGGCGAGCAGAGAACCGCGGCGCTCGCCCGTCAGGGTGCGCGTGAGTTCCAGATTGCGGCGGGTGGCCGGGTCCAGCACCAGCATCTGGCTGCGCTGCTCGTGCGCCAGGCTGGTGATGTGTGCGAGATCGCCGCGATGGCGGTTCTGCACGTAGGCGAGCAGGGCGCCGGCGGCGGCGATGCCGAGGTCCAGCCCCTCGCAGCCAAAGCCGGACAGGTCGCGGGTACCGAAATGGGTGATCAGCAGGCGATGGGCGGAGACCGCGTCGAAATGCCAGTCGGCGTGGCGCTGGGGAGTGAAGGACTCGGTGCCCGGGATCGCGCCGGTCTGATCGGGTACGAGCAGTTCCACCGGGTCGAGCCGCGCCAGTTCGGCGGCCAGCTCGGTTTCGTCGCCGACCTCCAGTACGCGGAACTGGCCGCTGGCGAACTCCAGGCTGGCGATGCCGTAGCCCGTCTTGCGGCCCTTCACGGCGGCGGAAGCGGCCGAGCAGACCGCGACCAGCCGATTCACCTGGCGGGCATCCAGCAGGGCTTCCTCGGTAACCGTGCCCGGAGTCACGATGCGCACGACCTCGCGCTTGACCGGGCCCTTCTGGGCGCCCACCGCACCCGTCTGCTCGCAGATGGCGACGCTCTCGCCCATCTTCAGCAGGCGGGCCAGGTAGCTCTCCAGCGTGTGCACGGGGATCCCGGCCATCGGGATGGGCGCCCCGGCCGATTCGCCGCGCCGGGTCAGGGTGATGTCGAGCAGCCCCGCGGCGCGCTCGGCGTCGTCGTAGAACAGTTCGTAGAAGTCCCCCATGCGGTAGAGCAGCAACGTATCCGGGTACTCGGCCTTGATGGCCAGGTACTGTTGCATCATCGGGGTGTGGGCGGAGAGGGGCTCGGCGGTGCTCATCGGTTCGGCTGCGGTCGATCCGGGCTTGGGGAAACACTGATTAATGTACACGTTCGCGCTCGAGTCGCTTTTGCGTGCGAACAAGGCGCGGTGACTGCCGTGCAGTCATTCTGCACAAGGGAGCCGCAACGCCGTTCGCGCGCAAAAGCGGCCGAGCCCCTTGGGGTTGGCACCCCAGGTTCCCCGATTCGGCGTTGCGCCGCTTGCGGGTAGAACCACTACCCGCTGCACGACGCGCCTTGTCTCGGAAAACCTGGGGTACCAACGCGAGCGTGTACATTAATCAGTATTTCCCTGCCGCGCAGTATACGGATGCGCGGCCTCGTGTGGCAGGTGCACCATCACGAGACGTGATGTGCCACACTCGGGTGGAGTCATGGAGGATGCGCATGCTGGGAGAAGATGATCGCCGGGGCTTCCGGCGCATGCAGGTCGACACCCCCGCACGAGTGACCTGGACGGCGACCGGTGCGGTGGACGAAGTGCGGCTGGAGGATCTTTCGGCCAGCGGCTGTGCCTTTCGCTGGCCGCATGCGCCACAGGCGGGCGAGCGTGTGAGTATCGCGGTTCACAGCCCGGACGGGCGAGTGCCCGCCCTGGAGCGTGCCGGCGAGGTCGTGCGCAGCGAGCCCCTGGGCGAAGATCGGGTGATCTGGCGCGTGGCCATTGTCTTTGATAGCGAGGGATGATCCGGACATGGAAGCGGAATCGACTGTGATTGTGAGCCCGCACGAGCCCGATCTGGCCGGGCTCTCGGCGCTGGTCTACGACCTCGGCGAGCGGCTGCTCGCCAGTGAGCGCAAGTTGTGCACCATCGAGTCCTGTACTGGCGGCGGGATTGCCCAGGCGATTACCGATGTCCCGGGCAGTTCGGGCTGGTTCGAGTGCGGCTGGGTGGCATACTCCAACGCGGCCAAGACGCGGATGGTCGGGGTGCCGGCCGAGCTGATCGAGCAGCACGGCGCGGTCAGCGAGGCCGTGGCGCGGGCAATGGTCGAAGGCGGGCTTGCCCACTGCGATGCCGACCTGGCGCTCTCGGTGACCGGGATCGCCGGGCCTGGCGGCGGCAGCGTGGACAAGCCGGTGGGCACGGTCTGCTTTGGCTGGCAGGAGCGCGGGCAGGATGCGCGCGTCGAGACCTGCCATTTCGATGGCGAACGCCACGATGTACGCCTGCAGGCCATGCTGCACGCACTGAGTGCATTGCTGGTGCACGAGGCGGCCTGACCCCATGACCATCCCCGGAGGCATGGTGCCTCCGGGGATCCCCTTCGAACCGTGAACCCGGGTTGGGTCGCTCCCCGCCCTGTGGGATACTGCGGCCCCGTATCCGCCCCGCAACGGATCGGAAACCATCGCTGCAAGCATCGGGAGGCATACCGTGGACGAGAATCGCAAGAAGGCCCTGACCGCCGCACTGGGGCAGATCGAACGCCAATTCGGCAAGGGCGCGGTGATGCGCATGGGCGATCAGCAGGCGGTGGACGTCCCCGCGATCTCCACGGGTTCCCTGGCGCTGGACATCGCGCTCGGGATTGGCGGCGTGCCGCGCGGGCGCGTGGTCGAGATCTATGGCCCGGAGTCCTCGGGCAAGACGACCCTGACCCTGCAGGTGGTGGCCGAGGCGCAGAAGCTGGGCGGCACCGCCGCGTTCGTGGACGCCGAGCACGCGCTGGACCCGACCTACGCCGAGAAGCTGGGCGTGAACGTGGACGATCTGCTGGTCTCGCAGCCGGATACCGGTGAGCAGGCGCTGGAGATCGCCGACATGCTGGTGCGCTCCGGTGCGGTGGATGTGGTGATCGTCGACTCGGTGGCCGCGCTCACGCCCAAGGCCGAGATCGAGGGCGAGATGGGCGACTCCCATGTCGGCCTGCAGGCGCGTCTGATGTCGCAGGCGCTGCGCAAGCTGACCGCCAACATCAAGCGCTCCAACACCCTGGTCATCTTCATCAACCAGATCCGCATGAAGATCGGCGTGATGTTCGGGAGCCCCGAGACCACCACCGGCGGCAACGCGCTCAAGTTCTATTCCTCCGTGCGCATGGACATCCGCCGCATCGGCGCGATCAAGAAGGGCGACGAGGTGATCGGCAACGAGACCCGCGTGAAGGTCGTCAAGAACAAGATGGCACCCCCGTTCCGCGAGGCCTACTTCGAGATCCTCTACGGCGAGGGCATCTCGCGGGTCGGCGAGATCATCGAGATGGGTGTGAAGGAAGGCCTGATTGACAAGGCCGGCGCCTGGTACAGCTACAACGGCGAGCGGATTGGTCAGGGCAAGGAAAACGCCCGCCAGTACCTGAAGGACAACCCGCAGATCGCCGAGGAAGTCGAAAAGACCCTGCGCGAACGCCTGCTGCCGAAGCGCAACAAGGCTGCGGTGGAGGACGAGCCGGTCGATGCCCCGGTCGAGGAGCAAGGCTGACCCGGCCGACCCGGACGCCGCACTGGAGGCCGGGCTCCGGCTGCTGGTGCGGCGCGAGCATTCCGCGCTGGAGCTCGCGCGCAAGCTGGCCGAGCGCGGGTTCGAGCGCGACGCGGTGGATGCCGCGCTGGAACGCGCGCGGGAACTCGACTACCTGAGCGACACCCGTTACGCGGACTTCATCGCCCGCCACCGCACCGAGCAGGGCTACGGCGAACAGCGCATCCGTGCCGAACTTGCCCACAACGGCATCGGCAACGACACCGTCAACGCCGCCATCGACGCCCTGGAGGTCAACTGGACCGACCAGGCCCGCGGCCAGCTCGAACGCCACTTCCGCTACCCCCCCGATACCCGCGAAGACGAGGCCCGCATGCTCCGCCACCTCGCCGGCCGCGGCTTCTCCGGCGGCGTTGCCCACCAGGCCCTCGCGGCCTGGAAGGACGAGACCCCGTAGGACGCAGGAGGCCATGGTCCCCACTGTAGGAGCGCAGCCCTCTGCGCGACACGACGTTTGGTGATGCCCCGATCGGCCAGTGGTCTGGCCTCCTACCGGTTGGTGGCTCTGTCGCTGTAGGAGCGCAGCCCTCTGCGCGATGGGGTGCTGGACAGGCCCGATCGGCCAGAGGGCTGGCCTCCTGCATCATGGCCCGAAGGCGGGCCCGGCAATACGCGGGTTGGGGGCTTGCGTGATAGGATTCCGGTTTTGACCCCATATTCAATCGGAACCGCATGAAAAGCGCCGACATTCGCCGGAGTTTCCTCGAATTCTTTGAAGGGCATGGCCATACGATCGTGTCCTCCAGCCCGCTGGTACCGGGCAACGATCCCACGCTGTTGTTCACCAACGCGGGGATGGTGCAGTTCAAGGATGTGTTCCTCGGTCGCGAGAAGCGTTCGTACAACCGCGCGGTATCCAGCCAGCGCTGCGTGCGCGCGGGCGGCAAGCACAACGACCTGGAAAACGTCGGTTACACCGCGCGGCATCACACCTTCTTCGAGATGCTGGGCAACTTCAGCTTTGGCGACTACTTCAAGCGCGATGCGATCCACTACGCCTGGCAGTTCCTGACCGAGACCATTGGTCTGCCGCCGGAAAAGCTGTGGGTCACGGTCTACGAGACCGACGACGACGCCTATAACGTCTGGGCGAACGAGATCCAGGTCCCGGCCGAGCGCATCGTGCGCATCGGTGACAAGCCGGACGGCGGCTCCGACAACTTCTGGCAGATGGGCGACACCGGCCCCTGCGGCCCCTGCACCGAGGTCTTCTATGACCACGGGCCGGAGGTCGAGGGTGGCCCGCCCGGATCCCCGGACGAAGACGGTGATCGCTACATCGAGATTTGGAATCTGGTGTTCATGCAGTACGACCGCGACGCGGACGGCACGCTGAACCCGCTGCCGCGTCCGTCGGTGGATACCGGCATGGGCCTCGAACGCCTGGCCGCGGTGCTGCAGGGCGTGCACTCCAATTACGAGATCGACCTGTTCCAGGACCTGATCGCGGCCGCCGCACGTGTGACCGGGGCGAAGGAGCAGGACTCCGCCTCGCTGCGCGTGATCGCCGACCACATCCGTTCCATCGCCTTCCTGATTACCGACGGCGTGCTGCCGTCGAATGAGGGCCGCGGCTACGTGCTGCGCCGCATCATCCGCCGCGCCGCGCGCCATGGCTTCAAGGTGGGCGCGCAGGACGCCTTCCTCTACCAGATGGTCGGCGATCTGGTGCGCGTAATGGGCGAGGCCTTCCCGGAGCTGGCCGAGGCGCAGGCCCGGGTCGAGCAGGTACTGGAGAAGGAGGAACGCAAGTTCCTGGAGACGCTCGACAAGGGCATGAAGATCCTCGAGGACGACCTGCGCGATCTCGAGGGCAAGGTGATCCCGGGCGAGACCATCTTCCTGCTGTATGACACCTACGGCTTCCCGGTGGACCTGACCGGGGACATCGCGCGCGAGCGTGGCCTGGAGCTGGACATGGCGGGCTTCGAGTCCGCGATGGCCGACCAGCGCGCCCGGGCCCGCGCCGCCAGCCACTTCTCCATGGACGACGGCGGCCTGCCGCAGATCGATCTCGAGACCACATTCTCCGGCTACGAGACCGTCGACGACGAGGGTCGCGTGGTCGCGCTGTACCAGAACGGCGAGCCGGTCGAACGACTCGAGGTCGGCGCCGAAGGTCTGGTGGTGCTGGACCGTACGCCGTTCTACGGCGAGTCCGGCGGCCAGGTGGGCGATGTCGGCACGCTGAGCGGCTCCGGCGTGCGCTTCCAGGTCGCCGATACGCGCAAGCAGGGCGCGGCGCATATCCATGTCGGCCAGGTCCGTGCCGGCACGCTGGAGGTTGGCCAGACGCTGCAGGCCGCGGTCGAAGGCCCGCGCCGCGAGAATATCCGTCGCCACCACTCGGCGACCCACCTGCTGCACAAGGCCCTGCGCGACCAGCTGGGCGACCACGTCCAGCAGAAGGGCTCGCTGGTGGACCCCGATCGCCTGCGTTTCGACTTCACCCACATGGAGCCGCTGACCGACGAACAGCTACGCGCCATCGAGGCCCAGGTGAACGCCGAGATCCTGGCCAATGAGGCCACAGACACCCGCGTGATGGACATCGAATCGGCGATGGAGTCCGGCGCGGTCGCCCTGTTCGGCGAGAAGTACGGCGACCAGGTGCGCGTGCTGAAGATCGGCACCTCCGTGGAGCTGTGCGGCGGCACGCATGTGGATCGTACCGGCGACATCGGACTGTTCCGCATTACCTCCGAGGGTGGGGTGGCTGCCGGGATCCGCCGTATTGAGGCGGTGGCCGGCGAGGTGGCGCTACGCTGGGTGGACGAGCAGCTCGGGTATCTGGATGCGATCGCCGACCGCCTGCGTGCCGGGCGTGGCGAGGCGGCCGACAAGGTCGCCCAGTTGCAGGAGCGCTCGCGCGAACTGGAAAAGCAGATCGAACAGCTCAAGGGCAAGCTGGCCAGCCAGGCCGGCAGCGACCTGGCCTCGCAGGCGCAGGAGGTCGGCGGCGTGCAGGTGCTGGCCGCGAAGATCGACGGCGTGGAGCCCAAGGCCCTGCGCGACATGGTCGACCAGCTCAAGCAGAAACTTGGCAAGGCGGTCGTGGTCCTGGGAACCGCGACCGGCGAGGGCAAGGTCAGCCTGGTGGCCGGCGTTACCAAGGCCGAGACCGGCCAGTTCAAGGCCGGCGACCTGGTCGGTCATGTCGCCGCGCAGGTGGACGGCAAGGGCGGCGGTCGCCCGGACATGGCGATGGCCGGCGGCCAGAGCCCGGACAAGCTGGATGCCGCGCTGGCCTCGGTCGCGGACTGGGTACGCGAACGCGCCTGAGGACCCTCCGTCATCGCGGGGCCAGCGCCCACGATGTCTGTCCGCCACCCTGGGGGCGCTTTCTGGGCGTGCTCGGGGTTCTCGCAATGACGATCTGAATGATGTTTAATGCGCCGCCTTTCCGGGCGGCGGTGAATGGAATCGTGCAATGGCGTTGCTGGTACTGAAATTCGGGGGCACCTCGGTGGGCACCACCGAGCGCATCGAGGCGGTCGCGGAGCGGGCGCTGAAGCTACGCGAGGAGGGCCATCAATTGGTGATCGTCGTCTCCGCGATGAGCGGCGAGACGGATCGTCTGCTGGGGCTTGCGCACGCCCTGAACCCGCGGGCCGATGGTCGCGAGCTGGATGTACTTCTCTCCACCGGCGAGCAGGTGACGATTGCCCTGCTGTCGATGGCGCTGGAGGCGCATGGTTGCCCGGCGCGCTCCTATACCGGCGCCCAGGTCACGATTCGCACGGACAGCGCACATAACAAGGCGCGTATCCGCAGTATCGACGATGCCCGTGTGCGCGCGGATCTGGAGGCCGGCCGAGTGGTCGTTGTGGCCGGATTCCAGGGTGTGGACGAGCACGGCGCAATCACCACACTGGGCCGCGGCGGGTCGGATACAACGGCGGTCGCGCTGGCGGCCGCGCTGAAGGCCGATGAGTGCCGGATCTATACGGATGTCGACGGTGTGTACACCACTGACCCGCGCCTGGTGCCGAATGCGCGACGCCTGCACAGCATCACCTTCGAGGAGATGCTGGAGATGGCGAGCCTCGGCTCCAAGGTGCTGCAGATTCGCGCGGTGGAATTTGCGGGCAAGTACAACGTCCCTCTAAGAGTCCTGTCCTCGTTTGAGGAAGGACAAGGGACACTGATTACCACGGAGGAGGATGCGCAGGTGGAACAGGCGCTGGTTGCGGGTATCGCGTTCAATCAGAACGAGGCCCAGCTGACGGTTCAGGGCGTCCCCGATCAGCCGGGGGTCGCGCATCGTATCCTCGGGCCGATCGCGGACGCCAACATCGAGGTGGACATGATCGTGCAGAACGTGGGCGCGGATCAGACCACCGACTTCACCTTTACGGTGCATCGCAACGACTATGACAAGGCGCTGACGATTCTGCAGGATGCCTGCAAGGCCTTGAATGCACGTGAGGTCTCCGGGGATACCCACATCGTGAAGATCTCGGTGGTCGGCGTCGGGATGCGTTCGCACGCCGGGATTGCCAGCAAGATGTTCGAGGCCCTGTCGCGCGAGACGATCAACATTCGGATGATTTCGACCTCCGAGATCAAGATCTCGGTGGTCGTGGATGAGAAGTACCTCGAACTTGCAGTACGCGCTCTCCATGATGCCTTTGAACTTGAGCATGAACCTGTCGGTCAACAGGAGGACGGTTAAGGATGACAGACCGTAAAACGGTTACCGGACGACCGACTGCGTCCGACACAGGCACTGCGGAGAAGAGCATGCTCATTTTGACTCGACGTGTGGGCGAGACCCTCATGATCGGCGAGGACGTTTCCGTCACCGTCCTGGGGGTCAAGGGCAATCAGGTTCGTATCGGGATCAACGCGCCTCAGGACGTTGCTGTCCACCGCGAGGAGATTTTCCAGCGCATCCAGCGCGAATCCAACGTAGCGGGCGACGATCAGGGCTCGTCCGGCGGTGGGTCTGCCCCAGGGGGGAGCGTGGCCGCTTCCTCGCGCGACGACTGACAGAGGTTGCCAGGCCCGGCGGTCCCAGTGGCCGCCGGGCCTTTTCTTTATGGGCCCAAGCCCGTATCCTGTGCCGCGTTTCCGGAGAGTTGGCCGAGTGGTCGAAGGCGCTCCCCTGCTAAGGGAGTATGGGTCAAAAGCCCATCGAGGGTTCGAATCCCTCACTCTCCGCCAAATCCTGCAAAGGGGTCCGAGTGGCCCCTTTCGCACGTCTGGCCCCCGAGGTATCGGGATTCGAACCCGAGATATAGAAA
>NZ_KB822979.1:0-39895 GCF_000364985.1 Thioalkalivibrio sp. HL-Eb18 | reverse complement strand
CGGTCCTGGAAGAATCGGGGACCACGGTCCGGCGGCCCTCGCGGTTGGCGAAGATCGGTTCCAGCCGACTGCGCAAGGCGCTCTACATGGCGGCGGTGGTGGCGACCCGGTACAACCCGGACGTGCGACACCAGCATCAACGTCTGCTGACACGCGGCAAGGCCAAGATGTCGGCGATCGGGGCGGCTATGCGCAAACTCCTGCACATCGCCTTCGGTGTGCTCAAATCCCAAACCCCGTATCAAGCCCGCCATGAAACCCCTTGCACCCCGTAGGGCAAGACGGTATCTACGGTGGCACAGTCAACTGCGGGACCATTCATTCAACGAAGAGAGGCGTAGATGCCCAGCCAGCCGAGCAAGACCCTGGACACCTTTGACAACCCGGCGCCGGAAAACGACTTCGCGATCTATATCCGCATCCCGGAGTTCACCTGCCTGTGTCCAGCCACCGGCCAGCCCGACTTCGCCGAACTGCACCTGGAATACGTGGCGGACCGGAAGTGCGTGGAGCTGAAGTCGCTGAAGAACTACATGTGGTCGTTCCGTGACGAGGGGGCCTTTCACGAGGCGGTGACCAACCGGATCCTGGCGGACCTGGTCGCGGCGACCGAGCCGCGCTTCATGCGTCTGACCTCGTACTTCAACGTGCGCGGGGGTATCTATACCTCGGTCGTGGCCGAACATCGCCAGCCCGGGTGGACCCCACCGGAGCGGGTCACACTCCCACCCCCGGGGCGAAGCCCGCTGCATTCGGGCCTCTAGCCGATTTCCATGCACGCGATCGGCCTCGACCTGGGGACTTCCGGGATCCGTCTGGCGCTGGTGGATCCGGACGGCGACCGGGTGTACTCGGCCACACGGGATCTCCCGGAACCAGAAGCCGACGGCGACGGCATCGCAGAACAGGACCCCACGCAGTGGTGGAACCCGGTGCGTGAACTGCTGCGCGAGGCCGCGGAACAGCTGAAGGGCGAACCCGTGGCGATCGCGGTGGACGGCACCTCTGCCACGCTGTTGTTTCTGGATACTGACGGCCGGCCCGTGCGCCCGGCGATGATGTACAACGACGCCCGCGCCACCGACATGACTGCGATCCTCGCCGGAGTCGCGCCCGGCGGGTCGGCCGTTCACAGTCCCAGCTCCTCGGCCGCGAAACTGCTGTGGGTGCGCCGCCACGAGAGCCTCTCCGGGGTGCGCCGAGTGCTGCATCAGGCCGACTGGATCGCCGGGCGCCTGCGCGGGCGCTTCGACACCATGGACGAGAACAACGCCCTCAAGCTTGGCTACGACGCCCTCTGGCACGGTTGGCCCGACTGGCTGGAGGACATCCTGACCACGGATGCCAATCTGCTGCCGGAGGTTGTACCGGCGGGAACCAACCTGGGACCGGTTGCCCCGGAAATGGCGCAGCACCTGGGACTGAACCCGGCCTCGCGGGTGATTGCCGGCACCACCGACAGCATTGCCGGCTTTCTCGCCTCGGGCGTTGAGGACGACCGCACCGGCGTCACCAGCCTGGGTTCAACCATGGTGATCAAGCAGCTATCGTCGGAACCCGTGTTTGCCCCCGAGCTGGGCATCTACAGCCATCACCTGTTCGGCCAGTGGCTGATCGGCGGCGCATCCAACAGCGGCGGCGCGGTACTGCGCCAGCACTTTGACGACGACTCGCTTCAACGGCTCAGTGAGCAGATGGACCCGGATGTGGACACGGGTCTCGACTACCTGCCCCTGCCCCGACGGGGCGAGCGCTTTCCGGTGAGTGATCCGGAACTGGAACCTCGGCTTACGCCACGCCCGGATGACGACGCGCACTTTCTCCAGGGGTTGTTCGAGGGCATCGCGCGCATCGAGCGCGACGGCTATCGACGCCTGACGGAGCTCGGGGCGCCGCGCGTGGAACGCGTGATCACACTCGGCGGCGGTGCCGCGAACCCCTCCTGGACGCGCATCCGCGAGCGCATCCTGGAAATCCCGGTGATAGCCGCGGACAACGACGACGCCGCACACGGCGCGGCGCGCCTGGTGCGCATCGGCCTCGGGCTTGAGTCCTTTTCGCCTTCTCGCTGAATCCAACGGCGATCGGCCAGGGGGGCTGGCCTCCTACGCATGACACACCCGTGCAGGGGCGCAGCCCCCTGCGCGATACGATGCTGGACAGAGCCCATCGGCCAGGGGGCTGGCCTCCTACGCAACCGGGGAAACTCGCGTTTCTCTGGATAGGTCACCACCGGCGCCGGAGATCGGTGCTACATTCAGGCAGAGAACCACAACAACAAAGGGACGTAGACATGCACTGGAGCCGTATTCTCGGAATCGCCCTGCTGGTCGGTGGCGTCATCCTGCTGGTCATGGGTTACAACGCCACCGAAAGCCTGGGTGAAGAGCTGCACGAGACCTTCACCGGGCGCTACACGGACGACACGCGCCTGTACCTGATCGGTGGCGGCATCATGGCCGCGGTGGGTCTGGTTCTGACGTTGTTCGGGGCCCGCCGCTGAACCAGCGGACAAGACCCCTCTCGCCGCTTTACGCGTTCCTCGCCCCGTTCCGGGGCCTGACACGCGTCCGCGAGCCCGCCCTGCGCGGGCTCGTGATCATTCCGCTGATCATCAATGTCCTGCTGGTGGGTGCGCTGATCGCAGCCGCGGCCGTGGGCTTTGATGCCCTGCTTGCCGCCTGGCTGCCGCAGACCCTGGACTGGCTGGCCTGGCTGCTGTGGCCGCTGTTCGCCCTGTTCCTGCTGCTGGTGATCGGGATATCCGCCGTGGCCCTGGCCGCGATCGTGGCAAGCCCCTTCTCCGGGCCGCTGGCCTATCGCACGGCCGAAGGCCTGGGCCATCCGCCCCTGGCCGCCCCCCGCTCGTTGACCGCGGAATCCGTACATGCACTGGCCACCGCAGCGCGCAAGCTCGGGTATTACGCCCTGCTGCTGATACCGGTGCTGATCATCACCTTCGTGCCCGGACTCAACCTGCTCGCACCCGCTGCCTGGTTCCTTTATGGCAGCTGGGTGCTGGCGGTGGAGTTCATGGAGGTCCCGCTGGCCAACGACGGCCTCAAGTTCGCAGCGGTACGTCAGCGGCTACGGGGGCGCCGCCTGCAGACCCTCGCGTTCGGCGCCGGAACGACGCTGCTGGCAATGGTGCCCCTGGTGAACCTGCTACTGGTGCCGGCCGCGGTGATCGGAGCCACGCACCTGCGTACCCGCCAGCTGGACGCAACTCCGTAAACCACCGACCAGGCGATCAACCGGCGCGCAGGAATCGCCTCTGCAGTGCACGCCGATCACCCTGAACCGGGCTCACCGTTGGTTCCAGCCGCCGCTCCGCGTACTCGGCCAGCATCCAGAGCATGCGCTCCACGCGGTGGGTACGCTGCAGCACCCGGTCCAGCGCACCTCCAGGCTGGAAATGATCGGGGTCGAGGTAGCGGGCGCGCAGGGCATCGAAGCGGCTGCGCTGATTGGCCGTCATGTCGCGTAGCCAGGCCAGGTCTTCGCGATCCCTGGAGTACACGGCCATGGTCGCGGCATCCAGCAATCCGCGCAGGGCCTCGAGCACGCGGCCCTCCAGGGCAAGCGCCACCTCGTCGGCCGCGGTCTCCATATCCGTCACAGTCGCGCGGAGGTGGTCATACATCTGCTGCTCCAGGCGGGCGACCAGCCGGAAGCGATCACGCAGGGCCTCGTGCCGCCGCGCGGCGGCCTCCAGCAGGGGCTCGCCCGCCAGCCGGCCCAGCTCGGCAAACACCGGCTGCAGCAGGTATTCGAAGTCCTTGTGCAGGCGTTCCAACTCCCCGGGATCGACCGGGCGGGCACGCCCCTCGTCATCCTCGGTAAGGTAGCCGGTCAGACTGGACCAGGCCTCCGGTTCGCGCCGCGCCAGTGCCTCGAGGCGCCGTTCCGGCAAGGTATGCGGGTCGCCCATCTGCAACGGGTTGGGCCGCCCCCAGTAGAGAACCCCGAGGCGCGCCAGGAACAGCAGCACGATCACTGCATGGGTCGCGATCAGGATGAATCCGAGGCTCAGCTCGACCGGGGGCCAGAGCAGGATCAGCGAATACAGAATCCCGCCCAGGACGGAGATCTCGGCGAAGGAGTCGCGCTTGAGCATGTCGATGTTGAAGTCCGAGCGCACCACATCGCGCATGATCACGCCGAACGAGGCGGTCACCACGGCCATTACCGGGCCCCAGAGCCACAACGGGCTGGCCTGCGACTCGACGGCCACCCCGACGCCGATCACGGTGAACGAGGCCACCGCCCAGGCATCCAGTCCACGCTGCAGATTCCCCACCACACGCCCGCCCAATCCCGCCTGCTGCCGCGTCAGGAGTTCCTGGACGACATGCCAGCGCACCAGTACATGATCGTGCAGCTTGTACAGCACAAAGCCGACGCCCACGACCACGATCGGGACCAGAAGAAACTCCGGCGTCTCGAAGATAAAGATCGGGTCGCGGCCCAGCAGCAGATCGCGCAGCACGCCGCCGCCGATCGCCGGCAACGAGGCCAGCACCAGCGCACCGAACAGGTTGTAGCGCTCGCGCCGGGCGAGGATCAGCCCGGAGGCGGAAAAAGCGAGGATCCCCAGCAGGGTGAGCGTATTGAACCAGGCCTCGCTAGTGGCCATCGAGAGAAACGCGGGCAGCACATGCTCGACTTCCAGCGCGGCCATCCGGCGGCTGTCCTCCAGCGCCTGCAACTGCGCGTTGAACTGCTCGACAAACGCCGCGGGGACCGTGGCGCGGGAGAACATCACCCGCACGCCAACGGTCCCCAGGTCCAGCGGATGCGTCTGGATCGCACGGGCACGATCGGTCCGCGCCAACAGCAGGTCCACAATCACGGGGTCCGCGACAAAACCGTCGATCCGGCCCTCGATCAGCGCCTGGATATGGGCCTCGTCACCGGCGGCGGGGTACAGGCGCGCGGCCTCCCCCGGATCCGCGACCAGGTCCGCGAGCTCGCTGGAGGCGTACGCATAGCCCGTTGTCACCCCCAGCCGGAACTCTCCGTCGCGAACCGCCTGGACCAGGGCCGCGCGGTCCTGGAATGAATAGTCACCGTGCTCGCCGGCGCGCACATAGAGGGCGTTACGTTCCTGACGGTAGGGCTGCGAGTAATGCGCATAGTCGAGTCGACCGGAATCAAAATAGGTGCCGATGACAAAATCGATCGCACCGCGGCGCAGCGCAGCGAGTTGGTCGTTCCAGGAAAGCGGCGTGAACTCGGCACCCCGCCCGACACCGGCCACTGCCTCCTGCGCGACCCGCACGTCGAGCCCGGTCGGGGATGCCCGGGACGCGCTGTCGGAACCGGCCTGATACGGGGGACGTTCGAACCAGCCAGAGCGCAGCGTATCAGGCGCCGATTGCGGCGCAATCGGGATCGGGGCGCCGATATCAGCCGCGGACAGGGGTGAGGACGCACCAGCCGCGAACGGCGCGAGCGTGGCCAGTGCCAGCCCCACACACAACAGCTCCAGCCAACGCGCAAACCGCGAACGCCGGTGCCTCGGCCACTCCCAACCCCTTCGCTGGCGCCACCGCGACACCCGAATAACGCCCGCCTGACGGCTCGCGCGTGACTGGATGCACCCGCAGGAACACCTCGGTATGCTGTCGCCGTCTAAGACCCCCACGGCCGACTCCCTCCCCATGGACGCTGCATACGCACGATTCCCCAACTCTGCGGCCCATGGTCTGGGTTCCAACCTGCGCCGTGTACTCGCCCTGGCGGCTGTCCTGCTTCTGTGCGCCAGCACTGCGATGGCCGACACGCAGACCCTGCGCTTTCAGCCCCATTGGGTCCCCCAGGCGCAGTTCGCCGGCTTTTACCTGGCCAAGGAGATGGGGTGGTACCAGGACGCCGGACTGGAACTGGAAATCCTCCCGCACGGCGCGGAGCACCCCGCCCCCGCCACGCTGGCCCGCCAGGAGGCCGATGTGGCTTTGCTCTACCTCACCCAGGCACTCGAATTGCGTGAACAGGGCGTAGACGTGGTCAACGTAGCACAACTGATCCAGGACTCATCGCTGGTGCTGGTATCGCTGGCGGAGTCCGGGATCCTGGTGCCCGAGGACCTGGACGGGCAGCGCGTCTCGCGCTGGGCGAGCTTCAGCCTTCAGCCGGAGGCGTTGTTCCGCACCTACGGGGTGCAGCCCGAGACGGTCGACCAGGGGGCGACGATGGCCGCATTGCGCACCGGCGCGGTCACGGCCGCCACCGCCACGCGCTACAACGAGCTGGTCGAGCTGTATCTCAGCGGTCTGGATCCGGACGAGATCGAGGTCATGCCGCTGGAGGATCATGGCGTGGGCCTGGCCGAGGACGGCATCTATGTCCTCGAATCGACGCTGCGCGAACGCCCCGACGCCATCCGCGCGTTCGTCGAAGTCTCGCTGCGGGGCTGGGAGCACGCATTTGCTCACCCGGACGCCGCAGTGGATGCGGTGATGGATCGCGTCATCCGGGCCGGGGAGCCGAGCAACCGGGCGCACCAGCGTCTGATGCTGGAGGCGTTGCGCCCGCTGTACCTGGAAGACGGGGCGCTCCGCGGTCCGCGGCTGGATCGGCAGGACTATCAGCTGGCCGTCAGTCTGATGCGCAACCTGGGGCACCTGGAATGGGAGCCGGTGCCATACGAGCAGTTTCACCAGGACCTCACGCAATGAACGGCCGCAAGAGTCTCGCCGTTCGCCTTGCCCTGGTCACCCTGCTGACAACCGGCTCGATCTTCTTCATCTCCTCCGGCGCGCTGTACCTGATGGTGCGCGATATCATGCTGGAGCACGCCGAGGACCAGGCACGCGAGCTGACCCACGCGACGGCCAACCGCATTCGCTCGTCACTGAACGAGGTGGCCGGGTCAGCACAGGGCCTCGCCAGCGCCCTGAATTCAGGACAGATTCCGCCCGATGGCCTGTTTCCTGTGCTGGACGACGTGACCCTCCAGTCGGACGCGGTACAGGGCGCCGCCGTCACCTACGAGCCCTATGCCGCCGACCCCGACGAGCGCTACTACGGCCCGTTCTCCTACGAGACGCCCAACGGCATCGCGCGCATGCACCTGGGGGGCGACGACTTCGACTACTTCACCCGGGACTGGTACCAGATCCCGGCGCTCACGCGCAGCGGCTTCTGGACCGAGCCCTTTCCATCGGCCGCCGACCCGAACCGCCTGATCACCACCTACTCGCGCCCGTTCTTCGACCGCGAAGACGCCGAGGAACTGCGCGGGATCGTGACCATGGACATCGAACTGCCGGCCCTGACCGCGCGCGTGGACGAGGTGGAAATCTTCGACAGCGGCTTCGCGTTTCTGGTCAGCCCGCGCACGCGCTTTATCACCTACCCGCAGCGTGACTGGATCATGCGCGAGAGCCTGTTCAGCCTGGCCGAAACCCTGGGCGAGCCGGAACTGCGCGAACTCGGACGGCGCATCCAGCAAACCGACGAAGGCTTCTCCCGTGTACCGGAAGCCCTGCTGGAGGAGCCTGCGCGGCTCTATCACGTGCGCCTGCCCGAGGCGAACTGGGCGGTGGGCGTCATCATCCCCGAGCGCGAGCTGTTCGGGAACATCCTGCGGGTGATGCACTGGGTGCTGATCATCGCCGCGATCGGCTTCTTCATCCTGCTGGGGACCATCATCGGCATTTCGCGCGGCATCACGCGGCCGCTGAAGGGCCTGGCGACCAGCGCCGGGGAGATCGCCCGCGGCAATCTGGACCGCCCGCTGCCTGCGATCCGCACCGGCGACGAGGTGGGCCAGCTCGCCCACTCGCTGGACGAGATGCGGCTGTCGCTGAAGGACTACATCAACGACCTGACCGCGACCACCGCCGCCAAGGAGCGCATGGAGAGCGAGCTGAAGATCGCGCGCAACATCCAGATGAGCTTCCTGCCCAAGCGGCTGGACCTGTCCGACCTGGACGTGGGCATCGACCTCGCGGCGCGCCTGATCCCGGCCAAGGAGGTTGGCGGGGATCTCTACGACTTCTTCCCGCTGCGCGAACACAACGCCCTGTTCTTCGCGGTCGGCGATGTCTCCGACAAGGGTGTGCCGGCCGCGCTGTTCATGGCCGTAACCAAGACCCTGGTCAAGGGTATCGCCGAGCAGGACCCGCGCGACCCGGGCGAGATCCTGACCCGAGTCAACAACGAGCTGTGCCTGAACAACGACAACGGCATGTTCGTGACCTATCTGTGCGGGGTACTGGACCTGGGCACCGGCGAGGTCCGCTTTGCCAACGCAGGCCACAACCCGCCGTTGATCCACCGCGCCGATGGCACCTGCGACTGGCTGAAGCTGCCACCGGGGCTGGTACTGGGGGCGATGGAAGACATGGAGTATCCGGTGCACACCGTCCAGCTGGCCCCCGGCGATGCCCTGCTGCTGTATACCGACGGGGTGACCGAGGCGGCGGACGAAGAGCAGACGCTGTACGACGAGGACCGGCTGTTCGCGCTGTACGGGCAGATCGCCTCCCAGCCCGCACGCCAGCAGGTCGATGCAGTGCTGGAGTCCGTCGAGCGTTTCGCGGATGGCGCTACACAGGCCGATGACATTACCGTGCTGGCGCTGCGTTACTGTCCAGGGGATGGGGAGTGCGCTGAATAAGGGCACGGGCAGGGGCTTCGCGGGCGAGCCCGCTCCCACAACCCACCCGAAGGCCCTGCTGGCGCTAGCGGATCATCGCGTCGAGGGGGTTGTCTCGGGGTAGTGCGCGCATGCGGCCCTCGCGCATTTCGTGGGCCACGCCCTGCAGGCTGTGGCGACGGCTGGTCACGCCATCCAGCGACAGGAACAGGAAACGGCGCGTGGCCTCCCCGCGCCAGACCAGCGCCATGCGCTGGGTCTCGCCGGTCGCCTTGTCGATGAACTCGAACCAGTCCCCGACCTGCACCCGCGAGGCCTCGAAGACATACGCATCGTCCTGGTCCGCCAGCAGGTCCGGATCATCGTCCTCGAAGCGCACGGAGCGCCGGGCCCGGATACGCTCCTGCGGGTCGAAACGGGGCTCGTCCCCGGAGGCACGGATGCGCTGCAGATGGGCCTGCCCCAGGTGCTGCACCACGGCCTTCACGCGCTCCTCGGAGACCCCGGCCTCGCGCGCGGTCGCCACAATGCGCTGCACCATCGGGTTGACCTCCCGCGGGGTCGCGCGGTTGCAGATCGCCTTGGCCACGTCCTTGACCACCTGATCCAGCCGTTCGGCCGAGTCGCCATCCGCGGCCAGCAGGTCTTCCCAGGCCTCCGCGATCTGTTCGGCCGAACGTTCCGGCAGCTCCGCGCCGGTCTCCAGCACGCAGATGGTCAGGCTGCGCCGCGCGCGCGCCGCGCGCTCCTCCTGGCGCAGTGGATCGATATGGGGATCCTGCTGCTCCTGCCAGCGCGCATCCTCCTCCTCGATCGCCGCCAGCCAGTCGCCCAGCAGGGCCTGCGCGGCCTCGCGGTCCATGCTGTCGGCTTCGTGGCGGAGCCGATTGACCGACTCCTGGATATGCTGCAGATAGGCCTCGATGGCGTCGTTGCCCTCGGCCTGGTCATCCGGGCTGACACGCACGCCGGTGTTGATCAGGCTGCCGATCCACAGGCGTAACGGGTGCGAGCGATCGCGGAAGAACGAGAGATCTCGGATGACCACGCGCGCCAGCGAGAACTGCATGTCCGCAATGGCCGCACGCACGCGCGAGTTGAACCCGACCTGCCGGAAGATGTGATCAAACATCCCCTGCAACAGATCAAGGATGAACGGGGTCAAGGACTCGCGCGAGAATTCCGCGGATTCCGGGTCCACACGCTCACCGCCCGCGCCCCCGGCCCCAGCCGGCACGCCGGCCGCATGCGGCGAACTGGCGGGCAACCCTTGGGCCTGCACCAGGGCGCGTGCCCACTGGGCCCAGGCGGTGGGGTCGGCATCCGGCGAGGGCATTTCACGTGTCCCGCTGGAGCCCGCCGCCCCCAGTCCCAGCGCCGCCGGGTCTCCGCCGGCGGTTGATTCGGAGGCGGATCGCGACTGACTGCCCGCAGTGTAGTGGGCCCAGCTCGCGCGTTGCTGGGGCACGCTTTCCGACTCGTGCGCCTCCGGACTGCGAGGCGGCTCGGTCACCAGCCCGCACTCGTCGATCGTCTCGACCACGAAGGCCAGCATCGGGGCACCTGTGCGGCCCATGCACTTCACGTAGGCCCGGATCAGGTCCAGGGTCATGGCCGTGCGGCCAAACTGACGTTCGGCAGCCTCGATCACCCGTTCGTACCAGTGCAGCGGGGACCAGGGTGCCCAGCCGGGGTGTTCGAAGCGGTGCTCCTCGCGCGCGGCCTGCTGGAACATGTAGTAGGAGTAGCGATTGTGCTCGCGGATCACGCCCTCGAGCTTGTGCCGCAGGGAGCGTCGGGTGGACTGGTAGTCGTCAAGCACTTGCAGCGCGGAATCACCACCCGCATAGCGCGTGCCGGAGAAATCGTATTCGGGCGGATAGGAGGTGGTTCGCAGGTCGCGGTTCAGTGCCTCCTCGAACTCGCGCCGCAGTACGTACTGGTAGGCATGGAGCTGGTTGGCCCACTCGATTGCGTCACTTTCCTGGTCGTCCCAGACGCGTCCGGCGCTCCATTCGGTCGCGACCCACTCCAGACACTGATCAAGGTGATCGACCACACGCGGAGCGACACCGGCCGCGAGCTCCGAACGCTGCGCCTCGGACAGCCCCGACAGGCCGCTCCAGATCGCCGTGTCGTCCTGGTAGTTTCCTTTGTCCCTGGAGTCCGTTCCCGCCATACGCCCCACCTTCGCGACCGGCCGCAATGGCGGCCGTTAGCCCGCTGTTAGGCGGGTAGTGTACAGCTCGTGAAGCGGTATAACAGCTACGGATCCCGTTTTGCACCCCCGGCGGGCAATCGCTGCTGGATGATGGTCAGTCGTCGAGCGGTTCGGAGCCGACCTGAACCATGCCCTCGTGCACGCGTGTGGGGAAGCGGGTCAGCGGGTCTTCCGCCGGGGGCTCCATCACCTCGCCGG
The DNA here is from genome assembly GCF_000364985.1 of Thioalkalivibrio sp. HL-Eb18. Classification (NCBI taxonomy): domain Bacteria; kingdom Pseudomonadati; phylum Pseudomonadota; class Gammaproteobacteria; order Chromatiales; family Ectothiorhodospiraceae; genus Thioalkalivibrio; species Thioalkalivibrio sp. HL-Eb18. Next base: position 28,871 of record NZ_KB822979.1, on the reverse strand, counting down.
TGCGCAGACAGAACTGCGCTTCGTGCAACGGGCAGGTGATGCAGTCGTCCTCCAGCTCGCCATCGGCGATCGGGACTTCCTCGTGCGTGCAGAGGTTCTCGACCGCGAAGAACTCGCCATCGAGGTTGAAGATCGCGACCTCGGTCCCGGCCGTCTCGACCAGGCGATGTTCACCGTCCGCGATACTGTCGGCAGGTGCCACGTCGATCCACTCGCTCATCGCTCCTCCAGGGCCTTGTGGTTGGGCTTCACCGTTCCGCCCAGCGGATCATAAAGCTTTGAGAGCACTGATGAATGCTTCCCTAAGGCGCCGCGTCCAGGGCCGCCGTTGCGGCCGGATCGATCTCGATCAGGCGACCTTCTTCAGGGTGGTAGCTGAAGCGCCCGACCACGCGGATGTGCTCGCCCAGCCGATCCGATACCTCGTCGTGAGGCTCGACCGCCACGCGGTTCACATCCTCGTCTTCCAGCCAGTAGTGGTAGCGTTCGGGGTCCTCGTCAAAGCGTTTGACGACCCCCTCGGTCTGCACCAGCTCGCCGTTGAATTCGGCGGCTGCCCCCGCCAACTGGGCCAGCGTCACCTCGGAGACACGCTCGCCACCGCCGCAGGCGGCAAGCGCGGTCGCCAGGACAGGCGTCAGGAGCAGGGGGCGCAGCAAATGTCTCATGTGAATCTCCGGGCCGAGGCAACGTTGTAGTACGCTCACGAGGGTACCGAAACATGCCTTCAACTGCTCGATTCACCTCGATCAAGCCGGTAATGCCAATGGCCAAGACCTTCCCTGCCCTGGACGAACGACTCACGGCCTTCATCCTCGACCAGCCGGTTTATTTCGTGGGATCCGCCCCGCTCGCGGCCGACGGGCACGTGAACCTGTCCCCCAAGGGACTGGATACCCTGCGCATCCTGGGGCCTCGCCGCGCGGCCTATCTCGACCTGACCGGATCCGGCAACGAAACCTCCGCCCATCTGGCCGAAAACGGCCGCATCACACTGATGTTCTGCGCCTTTTCCGGGAAGCCGAAGATTCTCCGGTTGTACGGCCGCGGGCGAACCGTGCTCCCGACCGATACCGACTGGGAACCCCTGTACAGCGCTTTCCCGGAACATCCGGGGACGCGGCAGATCATCGACGTGGAGATCCACCGCATCCAGACCTCCTGTGGCTTCGGCGTGCCCGAAGGCGAGCTGCAGCCACGCCCCACCCTGACCGAGTGGAGCGAACGCAAGGGCCCCGAGGGTCTGGAACGCTATTGGGCGGAAAAGAACGCGGTCAGCATCGACGGCCTGGCGACCCCACTTGGGAAACGCTGAACGAGCCGCCTACCGGACTTTCGCCTGACGGGTCAGCAGGCGGTCGAGCTGGTTGGCGAAGGCCTGACGGTCGGCCTGACTGAAGGCGGCGGGACCGCCCGTATCGACGCCACTGGAACGCAGGGTATCCATGAAGTCGCGCATGCTGAGGCGTTCCCGGATCGTACCCTCGGTATAGAGCTCCCCCCGCGGATTCAACGCCTGGGCGCCCTTGGCAATTGCCTCGGCCGCCAGCGGTATGTCGGCCGTCACCACCAGATCACCCGCCTCCAGGCGCCGCACAATCTCGTTGTCGGCCACGTCGAAGCCAGCCCCGACCTGAATGGAATCGATCCATTTCGACGGCGGGGTGCGCAGCGGCTGATTGGCCACCAGGGTCAGCGGCACCTGCGTGCGGTTGGCCGCCCGGAAAAGAATCTCCTTGATCACCGCGGGACAGGCGTCCGCGTCTACCCATATCTTCATGCTCACCGATCGTCGGTTCGAGAAAAGTTCCGCAGCATAGCCGGTTCGGCGAAACGCAACACACTCCACCGCTTTTCGATTGGCCGTGCCCCCGGTCGCGTGCCATGGTGCTACGCTCAACGGACACGGCACTCGCGCCGACAAGGAGCCCCCATGGGTATCGAAGTCACCGGAATTCTCGGCCTGATCTGGCTGATCATCGTGATCTGGGCCATCGTCCGCACCGCGCAAAGCCCGGCCGGCCCGATGGTCAAGCTACTGTGGATTCTGATCCTGCTGTTCCTGCCCGTAGCGGGGCTGATCGCCTGGCTCCTCCTCGGGCCCAAGTAGCCCGGAAGACGGATCGGTCGAATCATCGCCGTTCGGATTGCGGATGGTCGGGGACGGCGGGCCGCCGTCCCCGCGCCGTTCCAGCTGCTCGATCAGTAGCTGGCCCTCGTCGCGGGAGTCGCGCAGCCACTGCAGCAGGTCCTGCTGCGAACCGAACACCGCCACATCCACCCGGTGTATGGCATCGGGTTTCGGGATCGGTATCGGGCGCTCGCTCGCGGCAAGCGGGCCGTAGCGGCCAAAATCGGGCGTCACCACGTTCTCGGGAAGGTCCGGGGAGGCGGCAGCCGCTCTGGAGCCCCCCTGTTCCAGCCGCACGCCGATGCGCTCGAGTGCACCTTCGCTGGTCGCGGGGTGTTGGAGTAGCCATTCGATCAGCGCCTCCGGGTCTACCGCGGGGATGCCAAAGCGATCGCGATAGTCGGCCTCCAGCGTCTGGATCCACTCGGCCAGCGCACAGGGCTCGTCGAGCATGCTCGCCAGGGCACGAAATTCCCGCCGCAGGGTCTCGAACCGCTTCTTCACCTCACTGCCGGACTCCGGTGCCGGGGCGTCCGTACCCGAAGTGCCAACCTGTTCGGCAAGCGGCGGCTCCGACGGTGCCTCATCCGACCCGGCGTCAACCGTCACTTGCGCGGTCGATGCGGGTTTGCGCAGTAGATGCCGGAACCAGAAACGGCTGAACGAGGCCTGGTTCGAGGGATCCCAGTTGAGATCGTTCAGCGCCTGTGCCAGCCGCTGAAACGGACGCACTGACGGGTCATGCTCCGAAAACATCGCCACGGGGTGTTGCAGGGTCACCGCCGCACGCAGGCTCTCGTCGCGCTGAATGAACCCGAGAAAGCCCACCGAGATCTTCAGATACTTCTCCACCGCACCGCTGAAGCGCTGATACACCGCACGCGCCTCACTGATGTCGGCCACCATGTTCACGACCACCTGACAGGTGAGCGGATACCGCCGCAGCGCGACCTTCAGCAGCGAAAAGGCATCGGTAAGCGAGGTCGGCTCCGGCGTAATGACCAGCAGGACCTGGTGCCCGGCGGCGACGAAATCCAGGGTGGTATCGCCAATCCCCGCGGCGGTATCCAGGATCAAGTCATCGAAATGCTGCTCGATCCGCGCCAGTTCGGTCACCAGCCGCCGCTGCCGGGCCGCCGACAACTCCACGCAATCGCGGATACCCGAGGCACCGGGAATGACTTTCAGGCCATGGGGCCCTTCGAGCAGGACCTCCTCGACGGGACACGCCCCCGTCAGGACCTCGGCCAGTCCCTTTTGCGGGTGCAGCCCCAGCAGGATGTTCACATTGGCAAGCCCCGTGTCGGCATCCAGGATGCAGACGCGGCGTCCCGCCCGGGCCAGGGTAATCCCGAGGTTGACCGCGATACTGGACTTGCCCACGCCACCCTTGCCACTGGTCACCGTCAGGACACGGGGGTGAGCTGGCTGGACCCGAGTCGTGCCGGACTGCCTGTCAATCATGGGCTTCAAGCTTCCTGCCTCCGAAGTGGCCTCACGGGATTGGCCTCACGCACGCCTAACGTCTCGTCTACTGGAATCGCTGGCGCAACGCAAGCCCCGGCAGTATAGTCGGGAACCAGGGCGACACGCCGCGAACCAGCAACGGATCGGGGCAATGCAAGGGCACCCTATCGGGTCCCGGGGAGGAGCATGGCCACGGCGCATACGGCAACGGACACTATCCCCAGCCTGCCACAGGCCCTGACGTCCGTTCTCGATGCGGGCCAGGCAGCAGAGGCGGATTTCGAGGCCCTAAGCCGAGCCATTCTGCGCGACACCGGTATGACCACGCGCCTTCTCGCGGCGGCCAACTCCCCGTTCTACTATCGCGGCTCGCCGTGTCGCACCATCGACCGGGCCTTGTTCAGCCTGGGTCTGGACACCGTGCGCAGCCTCGCGCTGACTGCCGCGATTCAGCAGCTGTTCGGCCGCTACCAGCCCAAGCGCACCAGCGCGCTGCGGATCATCTGGCGCCGTGCGCTGACCACCGCCATGCTCGGCCAGGTCCTTGCCTCCCTGACACGCCACCCGCGGCCCGAAGACGCGTATCTGGCCGGGCTGCTGGTAGACCTCGGCAAGCTGATGCGACTGGCCACCGACGAAGCCCGCTACTGGCCTCTGCTCGAGGCCAGCGCTGACGCGCGCGAGCTGGTCTCCCGCGAACAGGAGACCTACGGTCAGCACCATGCCGAGCTGGCCGTCGAACACCTGGACCGATGGGGTTTGGACGGGTTCGTTACCGATGCCGTGCGTTTCCACCTGGAGCCCACGGCACAAGTGCGCGATGCACATCATCTGGTCAAGATTGTTCATCTTGCCAGCTTCCTTGGTCACGAGCCGCCCGATGCCATCGGCGACCCGGCCCTGGCCGCCGCCCACGATCTGTTCGGGCTCAATGACGGCCTGACGCGAGAACTGCGCAACCGCATCGAAGAGGATGTCGAGCGGGTCGCGGGCTCTCTGGGGATCGAACTGGATGCGGGACCCGAGGCCGCCAAAGAGGCAGCGCCTCATCCCGATCAGGTCGCGCGCGAGGCGCTGGGGATGCGGGTGCGGGACCTCACGGAACTGGAACGGCTTACAGGTGCGTTGCGCGCCTCGCGGACCCCCCGAGAGCATTGTCTGGCCGCCCAGCGAACCCTGTTTCTCACTCTGGGTGTCGACCACAGCCTGGTGTTCCTGACCGACGCCGACGGCGCCTCGGTATCCGCCTGGCTCGGTGAGGAAGACGAGCCCGACTTCACCCTGCCCCTGCTGCCGGGACGGAGCCTTGTGACCGACACCCTGCTGGACCGCGAGATGCGCCAGCACGAACTCGACGGCGAGACACCCACACCGGTCGTCGACCAGCAGCTGTTCCGGCTCTGCGGTGGAGAGGTGATCTGGGCCTTCCCTCTGCTGGCGGATGCCAACTCCTCGCCCGCAGGGGTACTGATCCTGGGACTGGACCGAAAACGTGCCCAGACCCTGGAACCCCGAACCGGATTTGTCCAGGCCCTGGCGCGCGAGATTGCACGCGCACTGTGCACCCCGCAGTCCGATCCGTCCGAACAAGCGCATACCGACGATACAACACAGGAGCGAATCCGCGAGACTCTGCACGAGGCGGGCAACCCCCTCAGCATCATCCAGAATTATCTGGGTGTGCTGAACACCAAGCTGGGTGATGGGCACGAGGCCAGCCACGAACTGGCCCTGATCAAGGAGGAAATTGATCGCGTAGGCCGCATCCTGCTCCGTCTAAAGGAACCCGACCAGGCAGCGGACGGGCCACCGTCCACGCTCAACCGACTGGTCCAGGACGTGGCCGACATCGTGGATCGCTCGCTTTGCCGCACGCGAGGCATCCGCCTGGAACTGGATCTTGCACCCGGCGATCCGCCCTTGTCTGTCCCCAGCGACCATGTGCGCCAGATTCTGACGAATCTGCTCAAAAACGCCGCCGAGGCGCTGCAGTCAGGGGGTGTCATTCGGCTGCAGACCCGCGACCCCGAGAGCTTCAATGGGACCAGCGTGGTGGCACTGGTGGTCGCCGACGACGGTCCCGGGCTTCCTCCGGGGGTCCGCGCGGCCCATTATCGCCCGGTAGAATCAGACAAGGGCGAGGGGCACGCCGGGCTGGGCCTGAGTATTGTCCGGCGCCTGGCGGACGAGATCGGCGCTCACATCCAGTGCGACAGCGGCCGCGAAGGAACGCAGTTCGAGATTCGGCTCCCCCATCGCGAGGCCGAAACCGGAGCCCTCGGGGCGGGACAGGGATAGCCCCCGCGATGATGCGAGACAACGGCGGGACCCGCACATGAACGAACCCGACACACCACAAACCCCTCGCATCCTCGTCGTCGACGACGACCCGCGCCTCCTGGAAAGCGTGCGCCAGCTGCTGGAACTGCAAGAGTTCAACGTGGAAACCGCCCTGGGGGGCGGCAGCGCCATTGAGGCCCTGCGACGGGATCCGCCCGATCTCCTGCTGCTCGATCTGTGCATGCCGGAACTGGGGGGGCGTGATGTACTGCGCTTCATCCAGGCCGCAGGGCTCACGGTCCCTGTGGTGGTCATCAGCGGCAACACCTCGGTGGACGATGTCGCCGGCGCCCTGCGCGACGGGGCCTCCGACTATCTGAAAAAGCCCTATCAGCCCGACGAACTGCTGGCAACCGTCCGCAATGCCCTGCACAAGAAAGAGCTGGAAGACGCCAACCGCCACATGCGGGCACGCCTGGAGCGTTCCGAGCGCCTGCACCGGCTGATCGTCAACAACTCGCCGGACATCGTGTTCATCCTGGATCGCGAAGGTCGTTTTCGTTTCGTGAACTCCCGTGTCCACGAGTTGCTCGGCTACTCCCGCCAGGACCTGCTGGATACCCGCGTCCTGGACCTGGTCGAAGCCGACGACCACGAGAAGGCGGAGTATTTCTTCGAGCAGGCCGGGCGCAGCCATGCCCATATCCGCTCCGTGGAACTCGCGCTCAAGCCACGGGAGATGGCCCGCACCCGGCGCTATTTCGAGGTCGCGGTCTGGCCGACGGCGGCCAGCGACGATACGGGTGGCGAGACCCTGGTCTACGGAACCGCCCGCGACATCACCGACCGCAAGGAGTCGGAGGCCTTCATCAACTTCCAGGCCTACCACGACCTGCTCACCCGGCTGCCCAACCGCGCCCTGTTCCGCGACCGGGTCGATGTGGCCATTGCCCAGGCGCAGCGCCAGGGTCACCCCCTGGCCGTGATGTTCATCGACCTCAACCGCTTCAAGGTCATCAACGATTCGCTGGGGCACACCATTGGTGACCGCCTGCTGCAGGCCGTCGCCCAGCGCCTGCTGGGCTGCATTCGCAAAGGGGATACGCTGTCGCGCTTCGGAGGCGACGAATTCACCCTGCTACTCCCGTATATCAGCAGCCAGGAGGCCGCAGTCGAGGTAGCCGAGAAGATTCTGGAAAGCCTCACTGCGCCATTCCACCTGGGAGGTGACCACGAGCTGTATGTCGGGGCCAGCATCGGGATCGCAATCTACCCCGACGGGGGCGACACACTAGAGGCCCTGATCCGGCATGCCGACATCGCGATGTACCGGGAAAAGCACACGGGCAAGAATGGCATCCGCCTGTTCGCACCGGAGATGCATGGCAACACACCACACCGCCTGCAGCTCGAGCAGGACCTGCGCAAGGCCCTGGAGCGCGAAGAGTTCCACATCCTCTACCAGCCGCAGGTCGATGGCGAAACAGGGCAACTCCTGGGTGTCGAGGCGTTGATTCGCTGGAATCACCCCGATCGTGGCATGCTGGGCCCGGCCGAGTTCATCCCGGTCGCCGAAGACACTCGCCTGATTATCGACCTCGATCGCGCAACCCTGCGCAACGCCCTCGGCGACATACGCGCGGCCCATCAACATGTACCCAACCTGCGCCTGGCGGTAAACCTGTCGCCGGTGCTGATCGAGCGAGACGACTTTGTCGACGGCGTACTGGGATTGCTGGTCGAGACCGGCTTCCCCGCAGAGCTGCTGGAGATCGAGATCACCGAGAGCCTGTTGATGAGCGACACCCACGATACCGTGGCCAAGCTCAACCGCCTGTGCGAGGCCGGCGTGCAGGTGGCGGTGGATGACTTTGGCACCGGTTATTCGTCGCTGAGCTATCTGCAGAAGCTGCCGGTCCACACCCTGAAGATCGATCGCAGCTTCACCCACACCATCTGTATCGAGGGGGAGGCCTGTATCGTCAACGCGATCGTATCGATGGCGCGCGGCCTGCAGATGAATATCGTCGCGGAGGGCGTGGAAACCGCGGCCCAGCAGGAATATCTGCGCCGTCTTGGCTGCCCGATGATGCAGGGCTTTCTGTTCGGCCATCCCTCCCCGCTCGCGGACCTGTTGCAGCGGGAATCGGACTTCGGGCGTCGAACCGTCCGATCCTGAGTCCGGTTAGAGCGACGCCTCTCCGTCGCGGCCGGCTATGCGCCGATGCCTTGCAGGGCATTATCGGCCGGGGCCGGGCGCCCCAGCAGGTAGCCCTGCCCGAAACGACAGCCCTCGCGCAGCAGGAACGCTTGCTGGCCCGCCTCTTCCACACCCTCGGCAATCAGGTCCAGCCCCAGTGCGTCGGCCAGGGCAATGATGGCGCGAATGATCGATTCGTTATTGCGCGAATGTCCAATATCCCGGACCAGTGACTGGTCGATCTTCAATCGCCGCAGCGGCAGGCGCCGCAGATGCGCGAGGTTGGAATAGCCCGCACCGAAGTCATCCATGGCCAGGGTGATGCCCAGTGTCTCCAGGCGGTGCAGCACGGCCAGTGCTCGCTCCGGCTGCTCCATGATCATGGTCTCGGTCAGTTCCAGCTCCAGCCGGTCGGGCTCCAGACCGTGATGTTCGAGGATATCCTGAACTGCTGCCACCAGCGTCTCGTCGTGCAACTCCCGGGCCGAGAGGTTCACCGCCACGGCCGGCACATCTCGGCCTTCCTGGTCCCATTGCTCCAGCTGGGCACAGGCCGCGTTCAAGACCCAGCGGTCGATGGCCTGGATCATCCCGGTCTCTTCCGCCAGCGGGATGAATTCCGCCGGAGATACCATGCCGCGCTGTGGATGACGCCAGCGCACCAGCGCCTCCATCCCCACAAGCCGGCCCGACTGCATCTCCAGCTGCGGCTGAAAGTAGAGCAGCAGTTCGTCGTTTGCAATCGCGCTGCGCAGGTCGTTCTCCAGGAACAGGCGATGTTCCGTCTGCGCCCCCATTCCGGGTTCGTAGACATGCCAGGTATCCCCGCCGACGCTGCGCGAGGCCGCCATTGCGAGCTCCGCGGCGGTCAGCAACTCGTCACGCGTGCTGCCATGTTCGGGGAACGTCGCCAACCCGACGCTCGCCGTGGTGACCAGCGCACGCCCACCGATAGCGCAGGGTTCGCGCAAGGTTTCCAGTAGCTGCTCGAGGAAGGCCTCGGTGCCACCATCCATCGGCGGGTTCTCGATAATCAGGCAGAACTCGTCTGCCCCCACGCGAGACACCGTATCCTGCGGCCCCAGCAACGCCCCAAGCCGTTCCGCCATACCTTCCAGCACGCGGTCGCCCGCCGACGTGCCCAGGGTCTCGTTTACATTGCGGAAGCGATCCAGGTCGACCAGCACCACCCAGCGTGCAAGACCATCGGCCATCGCACGTTCCAGGGTGTGTCCCAGCCGGTCGTGCAACAGCACGCGGTTCGGGAGGCCTGTACGCGCGTCGTAGTGGGCCATCTGCCGCAGCGCTTCTTTCTGCTCCATGCTCGCGGTGAGATCCGTCCAGCTGCCGACCACCTCGGCCCCGCGCTGTCCCTGGTTGCCCCCCGGGATGATCCGCATCTCGTCGCGGATATGGCGCAGCTTGCCCCAGCCGTCGAACAGGCGCAGTTCCCGGACCATGTGGCGCTCTTCCAGCAGGCGCCGGTTTTCGCGCATGGCGGTAGGCCGGTCGTCCGGGTGGATTTGCCGCTCCCACCAGCCCGGTTGCAGCGCCGTTGCCGGAGCAAACCCAAACAGTCTCTCGAAGTTACCGCTTACCCAAAGCGGCTTGAAATCCAGCGCATTGAGTTGATAGAGCACGACCGGTCCGCTCTCGAGCAGGTGTTCGAGACGCTGATTGGCCTCGCGCAGGGCACGTGTCTGCGCGCGCACGGTGCGTCGCAACCAGACTGCCATCAGCCCCAGGGCAAGCGCGATCACCGCGGCAGCCGCCAGCGCCGACCGGGCCCACGTCGGGATTTCCCCCTCCCCGGCGGGTGGTTCCAGGGCCTGCTCCATCGCGTGCTGATAGGGCGAACCCGCCTCGCCCTTCCAGCGCTGGAGGTAGGCGTCGATCACCTCCAGTCGTTCATCCTGCCGCCCCGGCGCGGCGGCGTAGTAAAGGCCAATCTGGTCGAAGGTGATGGGGGTTTCCACCAGCAAATGCTGGCGTGCATGACGCCGCGCATAGAAGTTGTTGCTGATCGCGGCGTCGGCATCGCCCGCCGCGACAGCCGCCAGCACGGATTCCATATCGCCACGGGGTACGAGGGTCCACTCCAGGCCCGTGTCGAGTGCGTACTGGCGGAGATAGTCGGACTGAATCGATCCATCGAGTACCGCAAGTCGGAGGCCTTCCAGGGCTTCGATGCGATCCAGCCCCGAATCGACCGGCGCCAGCACCTGGCTCCATGCCTGGGCCACCGGTATCGAGTGAAACGCGAGGCTCTCGCGCCGCTCCGGCGTCAGCGCGACATCCGGCATCAGGTCGATCTCGCCAGCCTCCAGGGCCTCCAGACAGGCCGACCACTCGCACGAGACATACTCCAGCCGCCAGTGCTCACGCCGCGCGATGGCGTCCAGCAACTCGACAAACATGCCCCCTGCCGCCCCATCGTCACCCGTACCGATCTTGGGCACGTTCTCGTATAGCCCCACGCGCACGTGATCGTCCGCGCCGACCGCGGTCGACAGACACAGGGCCGCGACCAGAAGACTCACCATGGCCCATCCGCGCCCTGGCGTCCGTTTGCACTTGGTACCGGTGTTTAGTTCAGGCACGCCACGCCCCTGTGCGTTCGAGCCCGCATAGTGCCATGGATGGCCAGGCCACGGACCGCCCTTGTTATCCGTTCGTTAGCCCGATTGAGCCCCTCGCGCCGCCACCAGTGCGCGCGTACGCTCCATGATCCAGCGACCGGGCTCGTTCATCGCCTGCTCCAGCGTGATCGTGCCATCGCAAAGGGCGCGGGCATCCGTGAGCCCCACCGCCTCGAGTTCCTCCGAGGTCGCGTCAATGGCCCCGGCCACCGCGACGACCGGCACACAACAGCGCCGTGCCCTGCGGACCACCTCGGCCACGACCTTGCCATGGGCAGTCTGGCCGTCGACCTGTCCCTCGCCCGTAATCACCAGGTCGCTCCCGGCGATCGCCGCATCGAGATCAATCAGATCCGCCAGATACACCGCCCCCATGCGCGACTGCCCGCGCAGGACACATGCCAGCGCAAAACCCAGGCCACCGGCAGCACCCGCCCCGGGCATGGCCCCTGGACGGCGCAGCTCCCCCGCCGCGTCGATCGCCCGTTCCAGACGTGCCATATACGCATCCATGCGCCGGACATCGGACACGGCGACGCCTTTTTGTGGCCCGAACACGGCCGCAGCACCCCGGGCACCGGTCAACGGATTGTCGACATCGTTGAGCACCGTGATACGCAGCCCCGATAACCGCGGCTCCAGTTCGGAGAAGTCAGCACTCTCGAGGTGCTCAAGCCGCTCGGGCACGGGCTCCAGTTCGCACCCTTCACGGTCCCGGAAGCGCACCCCCAGCGCATGCAGCATACCGGCCCCGCCATCCACGGTGCCGCTGCCTCCAAGGCCGATCAGTACATGCCGGGCGCCCGCATCCAGTGCTGCCAGGATCAGATGCCCCACGCCACGGGTATCGAGCTTCCACGGATCACGCTCGGCCTCGGGTACCAGACCCAGCCCGCAGGCGGAGGCCACATCGATCACTGCACGCTGAGTGACATCATCACAGCCCCAGCCCGCCGAGACATGCTGCCCGCGCGGATCGCGCACATCGGAGAGGTGCCAGGCCCATCCCAGCGTGTGGCTGACCAGCTTCGCCGTCCCTTCTCCACCATCCGCCATCGGCAGGGCCCGGATACGGGTCGATGGACTCGCGGCGTGCACGCCGCGAGCCATCGCCTGGGCCACATCCTCCGCATCCAGACTGCCCTTGAAGCTGTCCGGACACAGCACGACCCGCCTCAGCTCAGACAAAGACAAGCCCCAGCAGGTAGATCACGATCATCGCGCTCACACCCTGCAACAGCGTGGCGGTCGTATAGGCCTTGTAGGCGGTCGACACCTTCATGCGGCTGAACTGGGTCACCACCCAGAAGAAGCTGTCGTTGGCATGCGAGACGGTCATCGCGCCCGCACCCACGGCCATCACGGCCAGCACCATGCCCATGTCGGAATCCAGGCCCAGCGCGGGCAGCAGCGGCGCCACCATACTGGAAGCGGCCACCAGTGCCACCGTCGACGAACCCTGCGCCGACTTGAGCGCAGCCGCCAGCAGGAACGGCACCAGCAGGCCCAGGCCCAGCCCGGTCAGCATGTCGCCGAGCTGGTCACCGATCGGCGTTTCCTGCAGAACCGAGCCAAACGCGCCGCCCGCCCCGGTGATCAACAGGATCGGGGCCGCGAGCAGAACCGCATCGACCGTCATCTGGTGGAAACGCCCGCGCTTGTCGCCGCCCTTGACCAGCAGCAGGGCGAACACCACGCCAATGGCCAGCGCGACGACCGGCTGGCCGAGGAAGATCAGTGCCGCCGCGAATGTGCCGGGATCGACTTCTCGAGTGGCCAGGGACGCGATCGAGCCGATGGAGATCAGGATGATCGGTGCCAGGATCGGCATGAACGCGGCCAGGGTCGTGGGCGGATTGGCCAGGTCGGGCTCCGGCTTCTTCACCTCCTGACCGGTCGCCTCCTCGATCGGGTCCGGCTCCAGCAGCTCGTCGTCGTTCGCGTGGGTATAGCGGCTGGCCCAGAGCCAGCCAACCGCGGCCGCCACGGCGGCCACCACGAGACCGAACAGGATCACCAGCCCCAGCGCATCGGCAATCCCGATGTTGCTGGCTGCGGCGATCGGGCCCGGCGTCGGCGGAACAAAGTTGTGCGTGGCGAACAGGCCCGTCGCCAGCGCGACACTCATCGCCACCATGGACACGCCGGCCTTCTTCGCCAGCGCGTTCTTCAGGGAGTTCAGGATCACGTAGCCCGAGTCGCAGAACACCGGGATCGACACGATGTAGCCGATGATTGTGGCCGTGAGGTTCGGGAATCGATCCGACAACGCGCGGATGATTGCCTCCGCCATCACGATCGCCGCCCCGGTGCGATCCAGGATCACCCCGATGATCGTGCCCAGCGCGATCACGATCCCGATATAGCCCAGCGTCCCGCCAAAACCGTCGTTGATGACGCTGATCGCCTCTTTCGGGGCAATACCCCCGATCAGCGCCATCACAAAGGCCGCCAGCAACAGGGCAAGGAAGGGGTGGACTCGCAGCTTCACGGTGGCGAACACCAGCGCCGCCACGACGATAATCAGGCCAATAATCAGCATCTCGCGTCCTCGTCTTGTTGTGGTTATCGAGTTAAGAGCATAGACCCTGTAACCCGTCTTGGGACGAGAAATTCCATACTGGATTCAATCCGCGCTCGCACGACAGACCGACAAAAGAAAAGGCCGCCCGAAGGCGGCCCTGGCGTGAAGCACGATGATGGAGGCTGGGGTCGGAATCGAACCGGCGTACACGGATTTGCAGTCCGCTGCATAACCACTCTGCCACCCAGCCTGTATCGGGTGGGTCCCGGCCCGCATGATGCCCGCGTGATGCGACAGGCGGCAGCCGAAACAGAAAACCCCGGCCGAACCGGGGTTTCACGAATCTGTTGGAGCGGGAAACGAGATTCGAACTCGCGACCCCAACCTTGGCAAGGTTGTGCTCTACCAGCTGAGCTATTCCCGCTCTTCGTTAACGGCGCGTATTCTACCGCACCGGGGGTGAACGTCAATACCCCACCGGCGTTTCCGTGCGGCCGATCAGCGCCCGCGCGCGGCCGCCAGCATGTACTGCACCATCGAGACCAGCGTCAGGACGGCCGCCAGATACAGCAGCCATTCACCGATCGCGAAAATCGGCAACCCGGCGACCGGCTCCGCCCACAGCAGCAGGAAGATTGCCACCATCTGGGCGGTGGTCTTGACCTTGCCGACCCAGGATACGGCCACCTTCGCGCTGGCGCCCACCTCGGCCATCCATTCGCGCAGGGCCGAGATCGCGATCTCGCGCCCGATGATCACGACGGCCGCCAGTGCCAGACCCACACCCGGGTTGTGATCCACAACCAGGACCAGCGCGGCGGCCACAATCAGCTTGTCCGCCACGGGATCGAGGAAGGCCCCAAAGCGGGTGGTCACCTCCCAGCGCCGGGCCAGGTAGCCGTCCGCCCAGTCGGTGATCGCGGCGAGCGCAAAGACAATGGCGGCCACGATGCCGGCCGTAGGCATCGGCAGGGCATAGAACACGACGATCAGCAGCGGGATCATCACGATCCGCGACCAGGTCAGCCAGTTGGGGAGTTCACGGATCATCTGCTGGTCAGCCCCAGGGAAACACTGATTAATGTACACGCTCGTGCTCGAGTCGCTTTTGCGTGCGAACAAGGCGCGGTGACTGCCGTGCAGTCATTCTGCACAAGGGAACCGCAACGCCGTTCCCACGCCCGTTTTTGATAACAACGGGAGGCCGAGCCCCTTCGGGGTTGGCACCCCAGGTTCCCCGATCCGGCGTTGCGGCACTTGCCGGTAGAACCACTACCGGCTGCGCACCGCGCCTTGTCTCGGAAAACCTGGGGTGCCAACACGAGTGTGTACATTAATCAGTGTTTCCCTAGTGAAACTGGTCGTAAATCGCCTGCGCGAGCCGCCGGTGGATACCCGGCACCTTGGTCAGCTCGTCGACGCCGGCCCGGGCCACCCCGCGCAGCCCCCCGAAGTGGCGCAGCAACGCACTGCGGCGCTTCGGCCCCAGCCCCGGGATCGACTCCAGGGTCGATTCCTTGCGCGCTTTGGCCCGGCGCGCACGGTGCCCGGTGATCGCGAATCGATGGGCCTCGTCGCGGATCTGCTGGATCAGGTGCAGGGCACCCGAGTGCGCCGGGAGTATAGAGGGGGCCTCGACCCCGCTCAATATCAGAGTTTCCATACCCGGCCGGCGTTCCTCGCCCTTGGCGACGCCGATCACGCGGATGTGATCGAGCCCGAGGTCCGCCAGCACATTGAGCGCCTGCGTGACCTGCCCCTTGCCACCATCGATGAACAGGATGTCCGGCTCCTGACCTTCCCCCTTCTTCAGGCGGGCGAAGCGCCGGCTCAGCGCCTGATGCATTGCGGCGTAATCGTCGCCGGGCTCGATGCCGTCGATATTGAACCGCCGATAGTCGGATTTGATCGGCCCGTCAGGCCCGAACACCACGCAGGAGGCCACCGTGCGTTCGCCCCCGGTGTGCGAGATATCAAAGCATTCCATGCGCTTGGGCGGACTCTCCAGGTTCAGTTCGGCGGTGAGCGCGTCCAGGCGCGCGGTCTGCCCGGCCTGACTGGCAATGCGGGTCTTCAGCGCCAGTTCGGCATTGCGCCGCGCCATGTCCAGCCAGCGCGCCCGGTCGCCGCGCAGCGACCAGGCGAGCTGGACCTTGCGGCCGTTGCGCCGCTCCGACAGGAAGGCCTCCAGCGCCGGCGCGCCTTCCGGCTCGTGCGACAGCAACACGCGCGCCGGGGGTTCGCGTTCAGCGTAGTACTGCGCCAGCACTGCCGCCATGATCTCGCCGGTGTCAGTGGCCTCCGGCACGTTCGGGAACAGCTCGCGGTTGCCCAAGTTCTGCCCGCCGCGCACGAAGAAGATCTCCACGGCCACCGCGCCCGCCTCCTGCGCCAGCGCAATCACGTCGGCATCGCCCTCGCCGCCGGAGACAAACTGCTGCTCGGAGATCTGGCGCAGCCGCGCAATCTGGTCCCGCAGCCGGGCTGCATGCTCGAAGTCGAGACGTTCGGAGGCTGCCTCCATACGCTGCATCAGATCGGCGATCACCACCTCGCTCTTGCCCTGCAGGAACTGCACGGAGGACTCGACGTCGCGGGCGTACTCCTCGGGCGTGATATAGCCCACGCAGGGCGCCGTACAACGTCCGATCTGATACTGCAGACAAGGCCGGGAGCGGTGCGCGAACACGCTGTCCTCGCACTGACGGACCTGAAACAGCTTCTGCAGCAGCGCCAGGCTCTCGCGCACGGCCCCGGCGGACGGGTACGGGCCGAAATAGCGCACCCCCTTCTTTTTCGCGCCCCGGTGAAAACCCAGGCGCGGGTACTCCTGACTGGACACGAAGATGTAGGGGTAGCTCTTGTCGTCCCGCAGCAATACGTTGTAGCGCGGCCGGTGGCGCTTGATCAGGTTGGCCTCGAGCAGCAGGGCCTCGGCCTCGGTATGCGTGACCGCGACTCGGATGTCCGCGATCTGACGCACCATCGAGCGAATGCGCGGCCCACGATCGTCCGAACCGCGAAAGTAGCTGGCCACACGACTCCTGAGATTGCGTGCCTTGCCGACGTACAGCACGCCGCCGCTGGCATCCAGCATCTGATAGACACCGGGCGACTGCGTCAGCGTCTTCAGGAAGGCCTTGGAATCGAAACTGGTGTCGGAGGCACTCATGACAGCTTCAGGATACCGGAACAGCCAAGGAAGTCGGCCAAACCTGCAGGGCAACCGGGCGTGAGAGATGTCAGCAGAGGACGTTCAACGCCCTTCGCACGTCGGCACCTCGACACCTTTGGGCTCCACGCCATCACGGGCAGCCGGACCAAACGGCTTTTCTACTCGAGGTAGGTACGAATGCGGGCGAAGAGTTCGCCGAACATGGCCGGGGTGAGGCGGCGGGTCTGGGTGTTGTAGCGCGAGCAGTGGTAGGAATCGATCAGCCGCATGCCGTCCAGCGCATGCTCGGCGCCGTGGGCAAAACGCAGGCTGGAGAGCGGCAGACCCCGGGCCCGCAGCACCGCGTCATGGGCGATCTTGCCGAGCGCCAGGATCACTTGGGGCTGCACCGCATCCATCTCGGATGCGAGGAAGCCGTTACAGGTGCGGATTTCCTCGGTGGTCGGCTTGTTCTGCGGCGGCAGGCAATTGACCGCATTGGTGATCCGGCAGTCCAGCAGTTGCAGCCCGTCGTCCGCACTCACGCTCTCGGGTGCGGTCGCAAAGCCGTACTGGTGCAGGGTCTCGTAGAGCAGCACCCCGGCGTAGTCCCCGGTGAAGGGGCGCCCCGTGGCGTTGGCCCCGTGCATCCCGGGGGCCAGCCCGACGATCAGCAGCCGCGCATCCAGTGGCCCAAACGATGCCACGGGCGCGGCGTGGTAGTCCGGGTGCTTCGCCCGCACGTCGTCCAGGAAGCCCGCCAGGCGCGGACAGCGCCGGCAGTGCGGATCGAACACCGGAAACGACTCAGCTTGCATCGGGCCAGTCGCGGTAGGGATTCCGGGCCAGCTCGGTGTTGTAGTAGCGCGGGTCGTGCGAGACCTCCTCGCCCAGCCACTCGGGCCGCGGGAACTCGGCATCGCTTGCGGGTAGTTCCAGCTCGGCCACGATCAGGCCGGTATTGGCGCCCTCGAACACGTCGATCTCGTATTCCCAGCCGTCGACGTCCACCCAGTAGCGTGTCTTCTCGACCTGCGGGCCGGCGAGGGTGTCGAGCAGGCGGTGCGCCTCTTCGACCGGGATCGCGTACTGGTACTCGTCGCGTTCGACACCGAGGGTCGCGCTCTTGATGTTCAGGTTCGCGCCCTCCTCGTCCACGCGTACGCGGATCGAGGCGCGGTCGTTGCCGCACAGATAGCCCTGGCGCATGCGCTGCGAGCGCGCCACGTGGCGGCGCCAGGCATCACTGGCCAGCAGAAACTTGCGTTCGATCTCGCGACCCATGTCGTCGACTCCCGTCTTTCGGCGAACCGCTTCGTATCAGGCTTTGGCAGGGGCTTCGCCTGCTAGCAGGCTCCCACAGGAATGGAATCGCGAAGTGGCGCGCGCTACATGCGGATCAGCGCGGAGCCCCAGGTAAAGCCGCCGCCAAAGGCCTCGGTCAGAATCAGGTCGCCCTTCTTGATACGCCCGTCGCGCACGGCGGTATCCAGCGCCAGCGGGATGGACGCGGCGGAGGTGTTGCCGTGCCGGTCGACCGTGACCACGACGTTGTCCATGGACATGTTCAGCTTCTTGGCGGTGGCCTGGATAATGCGGATGTTGGCCTGGTGCGGGACCAGCCAGTCCAGCTCGGACTTGTCGATCCCGTTGTACTCCAGCGTCTCGTCGACGATCTGATCCAGCGTATTGACGGCAACGCGGAAGACCGCGCGGCCCTCCATGCGGATGAACTCGAGATCCGGGTTGTCGCCGGGCTGCGAGACCCCGCCCGGGACCTCCAGCAGGCCCTTGTGGTGGCCATCCGCGTGCAGGTGGGTCGAGATGATGCCCGGGTCCGGCGAGCGCGACAGCACCACCGCGCCGGCACCATCGCCCCACAGGATGCAGTTGCCGCGGTCGGTGTAGTCGGTGATGCGCGAGAGCGTCTCGGCCCCGACGACCAGCACATGCCGGATCTCGTCGCTCTGCATGAAGCGATCGGCCGTGGCGAGTGCATAGACAAAACCGGAACACACCGCCTGCACGTCGAAGGCCGGGCAGCCGCCAATCCCCAGCTTGGCCTGCAGGATGCACGCGGTACTGGGAAAGATCTGGTCCGGGGTCGTGGTGGCGACGATGATCAGGTCCAGGTCGGCGGGGCGGATGCCCGCGGCGTCCAGCGCGCGTTCGGCGGCCTTCAGCGCCAGGTCGGAGGTCACCTGATTCTCGGCCACGATGTGGCGCTCGCGAATCCCGGTGCGCTCCTGGATCCAGGCATCCGATGTATCCACCATGGCCTCGAGATCGGCGTTGGTCAGGATGCGCTCGGGCAGGTAGCTCCCGGTCCCGCTGATGCGTGCATGCTTCATTGCGCGTGCTCCTGCCCCAGTAACTGTCCCAGCTGCTTGTCGATGCGGCTGGAGATGTTGGCCTCGGCCTCGACCCGGGCAATGCGGATCGCGTATTCGAATGCCAGGGCATCGGCACTGCCGTGGCTCTTGATCACCACGCCCTGCAACCCCAGCAGCGAGGCCCCGTTGTAACGCCGGTGGTCAAAGCGGTGGCGCAACCGGCGCAGCACGGGCAGCGCGAACAGACCGGCCAGCCGCGAGTACAGCGAGGCGCGGAACTCGGCCTTCATGTTCGTGGAGATCATCTTGGCCACGCCCTCGCTGACCTTCAGCGCCACGTTGCCGACAAAGCCGTCGCAGACCACCACGTCGACATCGCTGCAGTAGACGTCGTTGCCCTCGACGAAGCCGACATAGTTCAGGCTGGATTCCTCCAGCATGCGGCCCGCCTCGCGTACCCGGTCGTTACCCTTGATGGCCTCCGACCCGATATTGAGCAGCCCCACCTTGGGGGCCTCGAGCCCGTCCACCGCATTCGCCAGCACCGAGCCCATGACCGCGAACTGGTACAGGTGTGCCGCCTCGACGTCCACGTTGGCGCCGAGATCCAGCATGTGGGTATGACCGTACAAAGACGGCAGCGCAGTCGCGATCGCCGGACGGTCAATCCCCGGCAGGGTCTTCAGCACATAACGCGCGGTGGCCATCAGCCCGCCGGTGTTACCGGCCGACACGCAGGCCTGGGCCGTGCCTTTCTTGACCTGGTCGATGGCCACCCGCATCGAGGAGTCACGCTTGGTGCGCAGGGCGACGGCCGGCGACTCCTCCATGCCGACCACCTGGCTGGCATGCACGATTTCCACGCGGTCGCGCTCGGTCGCCGTCCATTCGGCAAGACCGGATTCGATCGTCGCCTCGTCCCCCACCAGCAGCAAGCGGAAGTCGTCTGCCACCTTCAGCGAACGGCGGGCAGCCGGGAGCACCACGGGGGCCCCGTGGTCGCCGCCCATCACATCCAGGGCGATGGTGAATTCACGGCTCATGCGCGGGCCCGATTAAACGCGGAAAGGCCACGGTGCAGCCGCAGCCGTGGCCCCAGCAAGGTCATCACGCCGAGCTTAGTCTTCGTCGTCTTCGACTTCGACGTCCTGCTGGATCACCTGACGACCACGGTAAAACCCGTCCGGGGTCACGTGGTGCCGGCGATGGACCTCTCCGGTGGTCGGATCGGTGGACAGGGTCGCGCCCTTCAGCCCGTCGTGGGAGCGGCGCATATCGCGCTTGGAACGGGTCTTGCGGCGTTGTTGCACAGCCATGATGAATCTCCAGATTAATCAAATCCCGCCTGTGCGGGGTTAGCCCGAATCAAAAACGGGCGCAAGTATAGCGTTTCGAGCCGGGCGGCGCCCTGCTCCGCCCGGCCTACCGATCGTTGCCGTGGCTCGAACTGCCCTTTAGCTGCTCGAGCACCGCAAACGGGTTGTCCTCGCGCTGCCCGGGAACAAACTCGGGCTCCACCGCCGGCTCGCAGTCCGCGTGGCGCGGCACCAGCGGCCAGGCCAGCAGCACCTCGTCCTCGGCCCACACGGCCGGGTGCAGCCGTCCGTCGTCCGCGAGTTCGAGGATGTCCTCGTCCGCGCCCAGGCCTTCTACGGAGCCGCCCGCCGGCAGGATCACCGCATCGGTCTCCAGCCGGAATTCCCAGGCCATCGGCTGCAGGCAGCGCTGGCAGGTCTGCCACAGCTCGCCGGTGATCACACCGGTCAGCCGCACCTCGTCCAGCGCCCCGCGCTCCAGCCCGAAACGGACATGGACTCGCAGCGGGTGCTCGGCCAGCGACTCGTCCCGCAGGCGCGGCAGGTCCTCCGCAGACAAATCGCCTTCGAATTCCTGGTGCCGGGCTCGTGGCTGCCACGGGTCGAGAGATACGGGAATACGACTCATAGAACACTCAAATACAAGGGCGCGGAATATACGCGCGCGAGGGCTGTTCTGTCAAAGCGAAACAGAAACTTGCAGCCCTTCGACTGCATGCCGATACTCGGGTTGTCACTGACCTTCCCGGGACCTTCCGTTTGATCCGCAAGCTGCTCATAGCCAACCGGGGCGAGATTGCCGTGCGCCTGATCCGGGCCTGCGCGGAGATGGGAATTACCTCGGTCGCGGTGCATACCGATGCCGACCGCCACGCCCTGCACGTAAAAAAGGCGGACGAGGCCTATGCGATCGGGCCCGACAGCATGGGTGGGTATCTCAGCATCCACCGGCTGATCAGCGTCGCTCGGGCCGCCGGCTGTGATGCCGTGCACCCCGGGTACGGTTTTCTCTCGGAGAACGCGGATTTCGCGGCGGCCTGCGCCGCGCGCGGGCTCATCTGGGTCGGCCCGGACGCCAGCGTGATCCGCCGCATGGGCGACAAGGTGGCCGCGCGACAGGCGATGATCGAGGCCGGGGTACCGGTCACCCCCGGATCGGAGGGCAACCTGGAGACCCTGGAGGCCGCACTGGAAGCCGCCGAGGCCATCGGGTATCCGGTAATGCTCAAGGCCACCAGTGGCGGCGGCGGGCGCGGCATCCGGCTGTGCGAAGACCCGGACGCCCTGCGGCGCAACTTCGACCGCGTGCGCTCGGAGGCCACGCGTGCTTTCGGCAGCACCGAGATCTTCCTGGAAAAGGCCGTGGTCAACCCGCGCCACATCGAGGTCCAGATCCTCGCCGACACCCATGGCAATGCCGTTCACCTGTACGAGCGTGACTGCTCCGTGCAGCGGCGCCATCAGAAACTGATCGAAATCGCCCCTTCACCGCAATTGAACGAGGCACAACGCGAGCGCCTGGGCGCGCTGGCCGTCACGGCCGCACAGACGGTCGGGTACCAGAATGCCGGGACTGTCGAGTTCCTGATGGACGGCGACGATACGTTTTATTTCATGGAGATGAACACGCGTCTTCAAGTAGAACATCCAGCTACCGAGATGATCACGGGAGTGGACATCGTCCAGGAGCAGCTGCGCATCGCCAGTGGCGAACCCCTGCGTTACGACCAGTCGCAGATCTCCCGCCGTGGCTTCGCCATGGAGTTCCGGATCAACGCGGAAGACCCGACCAATGACTTTCTGCCGAGCTTTGGTCGCATTACGCGCTACTTTGCCCCGGGCGGGCCGGGCGTGCGCACCGACGGCGCGATCTACACCGGCTACGAGATCCCGCCGCACTACGATTCGATGTGCGCCAAGCTGATCTGCTGGGCGCTGGAATGGGACGACCTGCTGACGCGCAGCAACCGCGCCCTGCGCGACATGGGCGTATTCGGGGTCAAAACCACCATCCCGTATCACCTGGCGATCGTGAATCACCCGGACTTTCGCCGCGCGGATTTCAATACCGGCTTCATTGCCGAGCACCCTGAACTGACCAATCTTCCGGCCAAGCGCTCCGACCGCCAGCTGGCCGTCGCAATCGCCGCCGCTATCGCCGCCCACCACGGGCTCTAGAAAGTCACTGCCCCACCGGACTAGCCATGGATCGAGTTCACATTACGGATGTCACCCTGCGCGACGGCCACCAAAGCCTGATCGCCACGCGCATGCGCACCGAGGACATGCTGCCGATCTGCGAGCAGATGGACGCGATCGGCTTCCACTCCCTCGAGGCCTGGGGCGGGGCCACGTTCGACGCCTGCGTGCGCTTTCTGAAGGAAGACCCGTGGGAGCGCCTGCACCAGCTCAAGGGCGCACTGCCCAATACCCCGCTGCAGATGCTGCTGCGCGGGCAGAACCTGCTCGGCTACCGCCACTATGCCGACGACGTCGTTCGCGCCTTCGTCGAGCGCTCGGTGGCCGGCGGCATCGACATCATCCGCATCTTCGACGCGATGAACGATGCACGGAACCTGCGCACCGCGATCGAGGCCACACGCAAAGCCGGCGGCCATGCCCAGGGCACGCTGTGCTACACCACCGGACCGGTACACTCCGCCGCCCAGTTCGTCGCCCTCGCCCGCGAGCTGGTGGCAATGGGGGCGCAGAGCATTGCCATCAAGGACATGGCCGGGTTGCTGACCCCCACCGCCACCCGCGAACTGGTGACCGAGCTGGTCGACGCGCTGGATGTCCCGATCCACCTGCATGCCCATGCCACCTCGGGTCTATCCGAGCTGTGCCACTGGCAGGCGATCGAGGCTGGCTGCCGCCACATCGAGACGGCGATCTCCGCCTTCGCCGGGGGCACCAGCCATCCCCCAACGGAAAGCCTGGTCGCGGCCCTGTCCAGCACAGAACACGACACGGGGCTGGATCTCGTGGCCCTGCAGAAAATCGGCCTGTATTTCCACGAGGTGCGCAAGAAGTACCAGCGTTTCGAGAGCGAATACACCGGCGTCGACACCCGCGTGCAGGTGAACCAGGTCCCGGGCGGCATGATCTCCAACCTGGCCAATCAGCTGCGCGACCAGAACGCGCTGGACCGCTTTGATGCCGTGCTGGAGGAAATCCCGCGCGTGCGCGAGGATCTCGGCTACCCGCCCCTGGTCACGCCGACGTCGCAGATCGTCGGGACCCAGGCGGTGATGAACGTACTCGCCGGGGAGCGCTACAAGACCATCACCAACGAGGTGAAGCAGTACCTGACCGGGCACTACGGCCGTGCACCGGGGCCCATCAACCGTGTCATTCAGCGCAAGGCGATCGGCAACGCCGAGGTCATCGACGTGCGCCCGGCGGACCTGCTGAAGCCGGAGATGGACCATCTGACCCGGGAGATCGGCGATTTGGCCCAGGGGCCCGAAGACGTCCTGACCTTCGCGCTGTTTCCCGAGGTCGGCCGGTCCTTCCTCGAGCAACGACGCAACGGCACGCTCGAACCGGAACCATTGAACCTGCCCGAGAACACACAGGCCGGCTGCCCGGCACCGGTGGAGTTCAACGTCACCTTCCACGGGGAGTCGTACCACATCCGCGTGAATGGCAGCGGCCATCACCGCGAGGATACGCGGCCGATGTACGTCACCATCGACGGTATGCCGGAAGATGTCCTGATCGAGACGCTGGACACGATCGACACGGCCGGTGGCGGTGGTGCCGAATCACCGCGCACAGGCAAGAAATCCCGCCGCGCCACCCGCCCGGGCGATGTGACCACGTCCATGCCCGGAACCGTCATCGACGTACTAGTGGCCGAGGGCGACACCGTGGAGGCCGGCCAGCCGGTGCTGGTGCTCGAGGCGATGAAGATGGAGTCCGAGATCGCCGCACCCATCGCCGGCACGGTACGCGCGGTGAACGTGGCCAAAGGTGCGGCCGCCAATCCGGACGATGCCCTGATCGAGATCGATTCTCCCGATGGGTAAGCCCGTGCGCGAGATCGTCCTTGCCTCGACCTCGCCCTATCGCGCCCAGCTATTGCAGCGGCTGCATCTGCCGTTCACGACGGCCGCGCCGCAGGTCGACGAGACGCGGCTTCCGGACGAAGACGCAGCGGCCCTCGTGCGGCGCCTCGCCGAGGCCAAGGCACGAGCGGTCACCGGCGGCACCCACCCGGACGCATTGATCATTGGTTCCGACCAAAGCGCCAGCCATGGGGGCCGTATCCTCGGCAAACCGGGCAATGCCGAGCGCGCACGCGAACAGCTGGCCTCGCTGTCCGGCGGCACGGTCACCTTTCACACCGGGCTGTGCCTGCTGGATGCCTCCAGCGGCGAGGCACGGGTGGAGGACGTTGAATACACCGTCACCTTTCGCCGGCTGTCGGACGCGGAGATTCGAGCCTATGTCGCGCTGGACAATCCCGTGGACTGCGCCGGCAGCTTCAAGTCGGAGGGACTGGGGGTCAGTCTGTTCGAGCGCATGGAGGGTTCGGACCCTACCGCCCTGGTGGGTCTGCCGCTGATCCGCCTATGCCACTGGCTGCGGGAAGCCGGTATTGCCATGCCCCCCACCGAGGAGCGCTGATCAGGTCTCCGGCGAGCGCCGGGAAACCGGAAGATCCAGGTCGGCATCACGCCACATCGCCTGCAGGCGCGCATGATCCTCGCGCAGCGTGCCGTCCACGCGCGAAGCCCCGGCGGTCGATGCCAGTACCTCGCGGGCCCACTCCGGCAATTGCGGGTGCAACCGATAGTAGATCCAGTTGCTTTCGCGTCGGGTCGTCACCACGTCCTGCTGACGCAGCGCGGCCAGATGACGCGAGACCTTCGGCTGCGAGATCTCCAGCGCGGTCATCAGCTCGCATACACAGAGCTCGCACTCCATTTGAATCAGCAGCATCGAACGCAAGCGGGTGTCGTCCGACAGCAAGCTGAAGAAAACGGAGGGGGTCAGAGACATAGCAAATCCACTTCGGCCGATCCGGCCACTATAACTCGGCCTTTAAAGGCAAGATTAGCACGCACGGGCACCCAAGGACCCCAGTGCGTGCGGGTATGCAGCAAAACCATTAGTGATGACGGTGGTGAGGCGGGCGCTGACTGGCGTCGGAGGCTTCCGGGTCACCTGCGCGGTTGTGATGGCACTGCTCGCCCGAGTCTTCGCTGGCCGGAGCGGCATCCAGTAACGCCACGATCCGGTCATACGAGGCCACCGCCTCGTTGCGCGAACGGTAGTGATCATGCGGCCCCTCGTCCGCCCCATGGTCATGCTCGCCGTGGTGACCACCCGCATCTTCTTCCGGCATCGCCAGCGCCAGTTCATGCATGTGCTCGGCCAGGGACACCGGCGTGGTACCGTTGTATCGCACGTGCTGCGGGTCGGCACCCGCGCCCAACAGGGCCTCCACCATGGTGGGATACCCGTAGAGCGTCGCGTAAGCCAGGGCAGTGGTGCCGCGCGGACCCGCCGCATCGACCTCCAGGTCGTCCTCCCGCAACAGGCGCTCCACCACATCCGGCTGTCCGCCGTGCACGGCCTTCATCAGCACCGTCACCCCTTCACGTTCACGGGCATTCACATCGGCACCCGCCTCGATCAGGCGATCCACGATCTCGACATCCCCGGCAACTGCCACCAGCAACGGCGTGAGTTCCCAGGGTCGCTGGGCAACATTGGGGTCAGCCCCCTGGCCAAGCCAGTGCGAGACCTTCTCCTGGTCGCCCGCGACGACCGCCTGCATTAACGCCGCGTCGGCCTCGTCGTTCGCCTGCACTAGCCCCCAGGAAACACCCAGCAGCATGACGACGACCCCGACAAAAGCCTTGGACTTGTTCATGTCCTTCCTCCTGACAGCTGGCATCCGCAGGACCCGGTGACACCCCGGCCCCGCGGACAACCAGTCAGCCCTAACTGATATTGAACCGGCTGCGGATATGCCCGATCGGCCGCAACGTGCCATCCGCGGCGCGGAAATCGAAGAAATCGATATCCACCGGGAAAGATCCCGCTTCCTTCGGCTCGAAGATCAGGTCATAGCGCTCGGCCGCGGTCATCAGGATCTCGCCACCCGCCGGAATGGTTTCGATCTCCGGCAGAGGACGACCATCCTCGGCCACGATCTGGATCGGTCCCAACTCGGCGGGGAAGCGAACCCGCTGTGGCACGTAACCTGCCATGATGTAGCGCAGCAGCACGCGATCCACGCGCGAGGCATTGACCACCACCGAGGGATCCGTCTCGGACAGATCCTCGCCAACACCATTGATGCAGAAGATCTCCGGATTGAAGTCGTTCAGCCCGGCGTCACCCCCGCACAGCGCCGCATCCCACGGCAGGCAGTGCCAGTTCATGTCGATATCATCCACGGCCCAGATCGCCTCGACGGTGTAGCTGGGCCCACCCTCATAGACGGTACCCGGGCCACTGGGCGGATCGACGATCAATGCCCCGTACATGCCCATCTCCGCATGCAGCACCGTATTGGTGTGGCAGTGATAGAAGTACGTCCCGGCCTGCGAGGCGCGCCACTGGTAGGTGTACTCGCCCAGCACATCGAACGAGTAGTGACCTACACCATCGTTGAAGGTGTCCGGCTCGATACCGTGGTGATGAATGGTATGGGGCGCCATCATCGCCATCGCGTTCAGGTGCGTATGCACGATCTGGCCCTGACGCACCCGGATCGGCGGCGAGGGCATGGCACCACCCATGCCGCCGCCACCGCCGCCACCTCCTCCACCGCCCATGCCGCCACCCCCCATGCCATCCATGTTGAAGCCCCAGATCGGGACCTCGACACCATTGATGACCTGGCTGCCCTGCATGAACGTCTGCAAAAAGAACTCCACATCCGGGGTTACTCGATTCGGCGTATTTGGTGCATCGATATGCAGACCACAATTCCCGGTAATACCGGCATCGCAGCCGCCCATGCCACCACCCATACCGCCGCCATCTCGGTTTCTGCTCATCTCTCAAACTCCCTGTTCCGTTCTTGGTCAACGCACGCGCCCCTCAGGGCAGATCGTTCGCGTCGCGGGTCAAATCCGGCTCGTTCGGTGGCGTCTGCCCCATGATGATGGGCGCGTGAGCCCCGTGCGGATAAAGGCCGCCACCGGCGGTCTGCGACATCTCGACATGGCAGTGCATCGGGAAATGCTGGATTTGCTGACTGGAGACCGGGGGATAGGCGTCCGGCGGTGTCTTGAACGGATACACGACCTCGCGCACATCAAGCGGGAACATCGATACCGCGTCCTTGTTCTTGTAAGGCGCGTTGAAGCGTTCGTAGTTAATCACGACCATCTCGACGTGATTGCCGTGAAAGTGCGGCGCATGCACGATGCCGCCGGCATTGAGCATGCGTACATAGGCGGGCTCGCCGTACTGCCCCATGAGTTCGGTGTTGTACTCGTGGGTGTTCTCGTACGCGTTGCCGTTGATCATGAAATAGCGCGGGTTGAACGACTCCGGGTTGATCGAGCCCACGTGGTAATCGCCCAGGTTGCGCACCGCCTGGCCCCAGGCCGGGTCGACGTTACTGAACAGCCACTTGTACTGCCGCACGAACTGCGGGCCGCCCGAAAACGGACGATCGCTGACGCCGGCAGGCATCACCACCAACGCCCCGTGCAGGCCCATGATGCGATTCACGCCGTTGTTCTGGTCGTCGTAATAGAGGTAGGTGCCGGCCGGCGGTGCCGAGAAGCTGAACTCGATCTCGTCGTTGGCGTTGACCGGGTAGCGAACGTTCGTTGCACCCACATGGAACACCACGGGCGTCGACAGCTCGTTCTTCAGTTGAACCGTGATCGTGTCGCCTTCCTGGCACAGCAAGGTCGGCCCCGGCGTGCTGATCCCGCTGCCCTGGACAAACCCGAACATCAGCGCCGTCGTGCCATCAATCATGGTCACGTCACCGCGTCGGGCCGTCAGGTCCACACTCAGTTCGGCCGCATGGGCACGCGGCGACCAAGCCAGCAACCCTGCCGCTCCAGGCACCACCATTCCGGCCGAAAGCGCCATGCCGGCCTTGAGAAAATTCCTACGATGCATACGCGTCGTCCTCCGTTCCTTCGGGGGAAGCGAAAACGCGGGACTGGCAACCGTCTTGTTGATTTTGTTATCCGGATCCGGACCGAGGTCATGGTTCCGTGACGATCGCGGGAACACCGTCGCCCGCCCCCAGTGTCGCGGCGCAACGTTCGTTCCCGGGGGTACTGGGGTCTGTCCGACCCAAGCTTCCCTGTACCCGCTCGCATTTGCGGCCCTTCACCCGCAGAACCGGACAAGGGCCGACCGGAACGGAACATAGACCAAAGTAGGAGTTTTTCCAGTCTTTCTGCGGACCGGTTTCACAAAGTGACATTTTCCAGCCTGCTTTCAGGCCAGGAGGTCAACGGGGACAGGCATTACGCGGGAGACTCCGCCCTTACGGCGGCTTCATTGAATCGGACGGAGGGACCGGATGATCGCTCGCAGGCGCGTTCTGACTTCGGCCGTCGAACCATCGTTTTCGACGGACCCCGAAGCCTCGGGGGCCAGACGTGCGAAAGGGGCCACTCGGACCCCTTTGCAGGATTTGGCGGAGAGTGAGGATTACGCGGCGCTTTGCGCCTCGCCCTTCGGGCCGTCACCTGCGGTGACGTTCGGGTGCCGCTGCGCGTCACCCGTCGAACCATCGTTTTCTATATCTCGGGTTCGAATCCCGATACCTCGGGGGCCAGACGTGCGAAAGGGGCCACTCGGACCCCTTTGCAGGATTTGGCGGAGAGTGAGG
>NZ_KB822978.1:0-60803 GCF_000364985.1 Thioalkalivibrio sp. HL-Eb18 | reverse complement strand
GTGCTTCCGCGCCGTCGCAAGGGCCGACTGCCGGCACCAGCCGACGGTCGTGGCCGGGCGCAAACCCCAGGATCTTCCCGAATTCCAATGGATCAACACCGTGCTCGGCAACCTCAAAACCAGCCTGAGCGGGAGCTACCATGCATTTGCGTTCGCCAAGTACGCAGCCCGTTACCTCGCGGCATTCGCCTACCGCTTCAACCGACGCTTTGATCTGGCGACGTTGCCGGCGCGACTGCTGGTCGCCGCCGTGCACTGCCGGCCCGTGCCCGAGCGGGTTCTGCGACTGGCTGACTCTCGTTGCTAATCAGGAAAGGTTTTGTGATCTCTCCCGAGGATGCGGAAACAATCGGGTTAAGCGATGTTCCCGGCCTAGAAAACCATATTCGTCATTATCGAAACGGTCGCGATCTTACTCAATCGCCGCGCGGAGTCATGGTTATCGACTTATACGGCCTTGATCTGGATGAAGTCCGCTCCCGTTACCCCAAGGTATACCAGTGGATTT
The DNA here is from genome assembly GCF_000364985.1 of Thioalkalivibrio sp. HL-Eb18. NCBI lineage: Bacteria > Pseudomonadati > Pseudomonadota > Gammaproteobacteria > Chromatiales > Ectothiorhodospiraceae > Thioalkalivibrio > Thioalkalivibrio sp. HL-Eb18. The sequence goes on along the minus strand of NZ_KB822978.1, from coordinate 60,295 downwards.
TAGAACGCGTAAAACCCGAGCGTGATAACAACAAACGTGAATCGCGTAGAAGGAACTGGTGGTTGTTCGGAGAAACCAATTCCAAACTCCGTCACCAATTGGCCGGACTCCCCCGTTACATCGCCACTGTCGAAACCACCAAACATCGGGTCTTCCAGTTCCTCGAAGCGGACATCCTTCCCGACAACAAATTACTTAGCATCGCCCTCGATTGGCCGAACGCTTTGGGGACCCTTTCCAGCCGAGTTCACACCTTATGGGCAATGAAATCGGGTAGTTGGCTTGGGGTGGGCAACGATTCGGTGTATGCCAAAACGCGTTGCTTCGAGACCTTCCCCTTCCCGGAACTCGACGACAACCAGACCACCACCATCGGCGACCTCGCCGAACGCATCGACGCCCACCGCAAGGCGCGACAGGCCGAACACCCGGACCTCACCCTCACCGGCATGTACAACGTGCTGGAAAAACTGCGCGCCGAAGAACCGCTGAGCGCCAAGGAACGCACCATCCACGAACAGGGCCTCGTCTCCCTGCTGCGCGAACTGCACGACAACCTCGACCGCGCCGTCTTCGACGCCTACGGCTGGAACGACCTCGCCGACCGCCTAGTCGGCCGCCCCGGCGCCACCACCCCGCTGCCGGACAAACCCGCCGACCAGACCGAAGCCGAAGAAGAACTCCTCACCCGCCTGGTCGCACTCAACGCGGAGCGCGCCGCCGAAGAAGCCCAGGGCCACATCCGCTGGCTGCGCCCCGACTACCAGGCCCCCGAAGCCACCCAGACCACCGCCACACTGGAAGCCAAACCCGAGGCCGCCGCCGAGACCCCGACCGAACCGGCCAAAAAGCCCACCTGGCCCAAATCCATGCCCGACCAGGTCGAAGCCGTCCGCCGCCTCCTCGCCATCGGCCCCCAAACCCCGGAAGCCCTGGCCAGCCACTTCAAGCGCAAACCAACGAAGTCCATCACCCAGGTCCTCGCCGCCCTCCAAATCCTCGGCCAGGCCACCACCGACAACGACCTCTGGCGCCTGACATGACGATCGCCCAGCAGCATCAGGGCTTCATTGGCCGTCACTGGACTCGAACCGCATCGACCTCCGCGCGAGATAACCCCGTGCTCCAATTCACCCCGAGCACGCATGTAACTGATTTCAGGTCCTTCGATTGCTTGCGTCGGCCGGCCCAACGGGGCGTCGGGGTCAGACCTTGCCTTTTGCCCCCGCATCAAGCGGGGCGTCGGGGTCAGACCTTGCCTTTTGCCCCCGCATCAAGCGGGGCGTCGGGGTCAGACCTTGCCTTTTGCCCCCGCATCAAGGGAGAGGCAAAATGCGGACGTCGGGGGTCAAACCTTGCGTTTTGCCGAGCAGCTGCCGTATCAGGCTGCCAGTTCCCTTAATACATCGGGATGGCGGTCGGCGATCTTCAACAGGGTTTTCGCGGAGCCCGAAGGGGTGCGCCGGCCCTGCTCCCAGTCCTGGAGCGTGCGGGGCGATACGCCAAGCAGCTGCGCGAAACAGGTCTGGGTCAGGCCGACTTTCATGCGGATACGCGCAATGTCAGGCGCATCGACGATCCATACGCGGCCTGATTGACCGGCCTTCATTTGCTGAACGGATTCCAGCAGCTCCCGGCCGATGTCCCGGTGGGCATCGCGTTCGCGAAGTTCCTGGTCAGTCTTCATCATATTCCAATGCCTCTCTCAGCTTGCTGAGCACATACGCCGGAATGTTGTCGTCGGCGCTCTTGGCGTAGATCAGCAGCAACCAGATTTGCCCTTTCGCCATCCGGTTGTAGTAGATCACTCGCACGCCGCCACGCTTGCCCATCCCGGGGCGCGACCAGCGTATTTTTCGCAGTCCGCCTGAACGCGGTACCACGTCGCCGGCGTCCGGATTGCATGCCAGGTACGCCGCGAATGCCTCGCGATCGGATTCGTTCCAGTAGTCCGATACGAGGCGGCTGAAGAATTCCGTTTCCACAACCGTAAGCATCACTCAATGGTACGGCAATGCCGTACCCTCTGCAAACTTCAGCTCCTGCAGCTCCGGGGTCACTGAGCTCCGGGGTCACACTGAGCTCCGGGGTCAAACCTTGCCTTTTGCCCACGGTTTACGTCGTCCTGGATGGCCTGGGCGGCATCCCAGAGGTCCACGGCGCATTGGGCATTCATCCAGTACTCCGGGGTAGTCCCGAACAGCCGTGCAAGCCGCAGTGCCATCTCCGGGCTGAGAACTCGACGCTCGCGCAGCAGTTCGTTGATGGACTGGCGCGATACGCCCGCCGCCTTCGCCAGTTCCGCGGTGCTCAGGCCGAAATCCGGGAGAAAGTCCTCGCGCAGCATTTCACCCGGATGGGTCGGCTGAGACCGAAGAAAGAGGACACCCATCTTCTTCCAGGCGCCCTCGCCCTTTGGGCCGGCCTGGGCTGTTGAACGCGCGCCGCGTTGTGGTAGCTGTCTCTACGAGCACTCCCATCCAAGGGCCACCAAGAAACTGTAATGGCGACACACCCAACGGCCTGGCGCTATCCGACCACAGGACGCATGGAGTCGGCTGTTGCGCCACCGCCGGTCCTGCGGCACCCTCGCGAGACTTCCGCGCCTGGCGGGCGCGTTCCCAACGGTATCCTCCGAGCGAAGGCCATGAGTGAAGCGACAATGACGGCGGTGGCCCGGCAGCGACTGCTGCTCCAGGGGCAACTGTCGACCGCACTGGCGCGGCTGGTGACCCCCTGTGCCGAGAGATGGGGCAATCGTGAGGCCCTGGAGCAGCGGCTTGCGGTGGCCCTGGGCGCGCTGCCGTCCTGCAAGTACCTCTATGTGCTCGATCATCGCGCTCACCAGGTGACCGCCAACGTATCCCCAGAAGGCCCCTTGCCAGACCAGGCCGGACGGGATCGCAGCACCCGGCCCTACGTGGCCGATGCCCTGGCCGGTGCCGAGTTCTCCATGTCGTCGGCCTATATCAGCCGCAATCGGCGCCGCCCTACCCTGACGGCCGTGCAACGGCTGACTCAAAGCGACGGCACATTGCTGGGATTCCTGGGGGCGGACTTCGACCTGCGGGAGCTGCCCCTGACCCGCGACCTCTATCAGCAGCCGGACCAATGGATGCAGCTGAAGGGGGATCCAGCGATCCGCGGGGGCCTGTTCAACCAGCATCGGGTGGACAGCCCGCTCGACACCCGTATCGACGAGGTACTGGACCTCCTGACCGAGCTGGTGGCCGCCCACGGCGTATTCCACGGCAAGCTGCATTTCTCCAGTTCCCGGGCCACCTTGTGGCTGCGCGACGACCCATTCCGCTACCGTTTGCTGGACTACGAGGACCTCACGGATCCCGGGATCTGTCTCGCCTATCCCCAGCGGACCTACCCCGAGGAGGCATTACTCTCCACGGAGCAGGTAGCAGCGGTGTTCCGTACCTTCCGTGAGCTGCGCTTCATGGACGACACGATCTACCTGCGCTCAGGCTCCCTCAATATCTTCAACGGCATGGTTGGCCTCAACTTCTCCTGTGACGGGTCCCACTACATGAGCGGGCAGGAGTTTCTCGCCAAACGCCTGGACTTCTGGCTGGGCTCCGGAGAAGAGCACGAACACCCGTAATCCCTCGGCGTCCGGGGGGTTACCTTAGGATTTACCCCGCAGCGCCCCGAGCGAAGGGCAACCTGGGCAAGGATCACAACGCGTCGTAATGGCCCCCGATCGCGAAGATATACATGCGAAAGTGGACACCCATCTTGTTCACATGGCGCCACAGCCCCTTTCTCTCGCAGGAGCCCAGCCCTCTGGGCGATGGGGCATTGGACATGCCCGCTCGGCGAGAGGGCTCGCCTCCTACAGTGGGTAAGCTCCAGCCTCGGTGACGCACAGGCGCAAGCGCTTTGGGGCGGTATCGCCGTTTCGCTGAGGGCTGGATTCCGGCGCAGATCGCTAATGGATCGAGGCAGTACCAAAAAACTCAACCATGCGTGGAAGGGTTGTCTATAGTTCACAAGACACATTCCAAGAGGACTTCGAATCACATGGCCGATGCTTCCGGCAGCACCCCGCAGGCGAAGTCCTCTCCAACTCCATCCGATAACACCACCAGCCGGGAGTTTGTCCGGGGCCTGCCACGGATGGTCGCCGACCTGGCCGACCGGTGGTACATGATCCGGCAGCGGGGCTGCCGCCATGTGGACCTGGGGGAGATCCGCGCGCTGACCCGGGTGATCGCCGGAGGGCTGGCCGGGACGGCGCTGAAGGAGGCGCTGAACACGGCGCGGCGCATTGACGAGCGCGTGGCCCAGCACCTGCAGAGCCCGCTGCCTCCCAGCTCCAACGAACAGGAGACCATTGGCGCTCTGATCCTGCGCCTGCAGGGGACGCTTCCGGATGATCTCGCCGCGTCGGAGGGGCACCCGGCGGCTCCGGAGGCCGACAGTGTGCCGACTCCGGTTCCCGACCGGCTGCGGGTCCAGTTACTCGGGCCCGCAGGCGCGCCGCGGGACGAACTGGCATTGCAACTGGTGGCCTGCGGCTTCCGCGTGGACGCCTTTGCCAACCTGCAAGAGGCGGCTCATGTCGAATCGACGGCAACGCCTCATGCACGCGTCGTCCTGTCAGCGCCACCGGGTCCGCCGACACCGGACGATGAGACCCACCTGCCCAACATCCTGGTTCTGCACGGAGCCCAAAGTGGAGAACAGCCGAAGACGCTGGACGACTGGGACGCGGTCCTGACCATGCCCACGATTCCCTCCGAAATGGCCGCGACACTGGAGGGCCTGGTGGACTCCAGCCCGTGGGACCCGCTGCGGATCATGCTCGTCACCACCGGGCAGTCGGTCTCCCCGACCCGCGCCCTGCAGGAGTCCCCGGCGCTCGACATCCAGCGTCTCTCGCCGGTGGACGACGTGCCTGGCCAAGCGCTGGAGAGCCTGCCCGAGGCCATTGTGATCGACGTGGACATCGCGGCCGACCAGGCCGCGGCCCTGTCCCGCTCCCTGGATCAGGATCCGTCGCTGTTCGACATCCCGCGTGTTCTGCTGACGCCACCAGAAGGCCCTGGAGCCGAGCCGAGCCCTCGGCTTGCGCACATACCGCCGGAGGCGGCGCCCGCGCGTGTCCGTGCAGAGGCGCGCCTCTGCCGCCGACGTCGTCGGGCCGGGCGCGCCCCCGGCACCCTGCGCTCCGGCGATCTGGCACCTCTGCTCGCCCACTGGCGCGCGGGGCTGGCGACTCAGCCCGGGATGGTCGCCCTCGCCTGTATCGAATGGGACGAGGCCTCGAGTCTGATCCGGGAACAGGGGGTAGCCGGTTTCTCGCTGCTTCAGCGGCGTCTGCTGGGACGAATCTCGTCGGGCCTGGCCGCGGGCGAGCGCGTCACCCGATTCAGCGAGAACGCAATCCTGGTGCTGCTCAACCGCGTCGACGCGGAAGCCCTGTCGGACTGGGGTGATGCCCTTTATGCGAAGGTCCCGGCGCCGCATGGTGCCCCGAGCCACGCGCCGTCCCCGGGTTTGAGCATCGGTATCACGGCACTGGCCGACCTTCCCGCGGCGGATGCGGTGGATCAGTCTTTGGCGCTTTGCGCGCAGGCCCGCCGAGAGGGCGGCAACCGTATCCAGCTGGATCCGGCGCTGGTCACACCGGAGTGCGGTGCCGCACAGCAGCAGCACTGGCGCCAGGTGATCACCCGGGCGATTCACGAGCAGCGCCTCTTTCTGGTGTATCAGCCCATCGCCAATATCGCCGGCTCTGATAACGCCGAGCGTTACGAGGTCCTGCTCCGGATTCGCGATCCGGAAGGGCATGTCCAGCTCCCCGGCCCGTTCGTGAACATGGCCGCGCATCTGGACCTCGATCGAGCGCTGGACCGCTGGGTACTGACCAACGCGGTGGACATCCTGGCGGCCCGACTGCGCACCCATCCCGATTCGGTGTTCTTCGTCAAACTCTCGCGGGGATCACTGCGCGATCCGGAACTGGTCGGCTGGCTGGGTCGCATCCTGGCAGATGCGGCCCTGCCGCCTCGGGCACTGGTGCTGCAACTGGCGGAGGAAGACATCGTGGCGGATCCGGAGCAGGCCGAACGGGTCACCGGGGCGTTGCGCGATATCCAGGTGGGAATGGCCGTGGAACACTTCGGTCTGGCCAGCGACCAACCGACCCAACTCCTGCGCAGCCTGCGACCGGACTACGTGAAGGTCGCCCGTCCTCTGACCCACGGGTTGCACGATGCCGCCGACAAGCTCGCACGCCTGGAGCCACTGCTGAACATTGCCCGCGCCAGCGGCGCCCGCACCATGGCGGCTTATGTCGAGGACGTGGATGGCCTCGCCCTGCTCTGGCAATCCCAGGTCGATCTGGTCCAGGGCAACTTCCTGCGCCAGCCCGATGAAGAGCTGCGCTACGACATCGAGTTCTAGCGCACGGTGCGGTGGTGCCTTCAGTCGCAGGAGGGCCCGGGGCCTACCTTCGGATTAAGCAGGCCGGAGCGGTACCCGAAGAGGTCACCCCATCCTGTTCACATACCGCCACAACCCCTTTTTCTTGTAGGAGCCCAGCCCCCTGGGCGATGGGGCGCTGGACATGCCCGATCGGCGAGAGGGCTCGCCTCCTTCAGTGGATAGAGCCCGGCCTCGCCAATGATCCGGCGTGCCGCATGCTGCACAAGCCCCCTTCTCCGGTAGGAGCCCAGCCCCCTGGGCGATGGGGCGCTGGACGTGCCCGATCGGCGAGAGGGCTCGCCTCCTGCAGTGGATAGAGCCCGGCCTCGGCGGCGAGCCGGCGTGCTTTCAGGCAGGGCTGGCGGGTCGGGTAATGGCAAGGACGGATGCACGCGTCCCGTGACTCGCGAGCGTGGTGAACTCGTCGATCACAAACCCCGCCCTCGCCACCTGCTCCCGAAACGCTTCTTCGTAGGTCACGCGGCCGAAGTCGATGGTCGTGATGCGTCTGAGCAGGGGTTTGAAGCGTTCCATCCAGCGGGAGGGGCGAGTCTGGAAGGTCTGGGTGAAAAAGACCTTCCCCTCCGGCTTCAGCAAGCCGCGGCAGTGGCGCAGCGCGCCGTCGGGGTCCGGCAGGAGCATGAAGCTGGCGGAGAAATAGATCGCGTCATACGGACCGCCCGCGTGGTCGTAGATCGATTCGAGGCGGGCCTCGGCACAATCGGCCAGGGGCGAGTCGCGCAGGGCTTGCCGGGCGTGCTTGATGTAGTCGGCATCGATGTCGATCCCCGTGATGACGAACCCCCTCGCGCACGCCGTCTCGGCATTGGCGAGCAGCGCGCCGGCGGTGCCGATGCCCACGTCCAGCAGGGCCGCCCCTTCCGGCAGCCGCCGCATGACCTCGGCATACCACTGCGAGGTCAGGCGCAGGATCAGCAGGTTGTAGATAGCGCTGCGCATAGGAAATTCGTCACTGGGATCGGCCGGTAGCGGGCCTACCATACCGGAGCCGGCGCACCGGCTCGAAGCCAGGGTTTCTTGCCAGTCTGGAATACTGTTTATATAAACAGTATATGGATGCCACTGCCCCCGAACCACCGGAGTACGCCGAGCTGACGGCCATCAGCAACTTCTCGTTCCTGCGCGGGGCGTCGCACCCGGAGGAGCTGGTGGAGCGGGCCCGGGCGCTCGGCTATCGCGCGCTGGCGCTGACCGATATCGCCTCGCTGGCCGGCGTGGTGCGCGCGCACGCGGCGGCAAAGGATTGCGGGTTGCACCTGATCCTGGGGGCCACCTTCCAGCTCGCGGACGGCCCCGCTCTGACCCTGCTGGTGCGCAATGCGGCGGGCTACGCCGCGCTGTGCCGCCTGATCACTCAGGCGCGCGGGGCAGCGGACAAGGGGCATTACCACCTGACCCGGGCGGACCTCGACGTCCTGCCCGCCGAGGCGCGGGCTGGCTGGCACGTCCTGCTGCGTATCGAACCCGAGCCCGCAGAACCGGCGCTCGCCGAAGCCGTCCGCTGGCTGGCCGGATGGGCCACGCCGGGTCAGGCCCATCTGGCGGTCAGCCAGTTGCGTACGCCGGAGGATGCCACGCTCGCAACCCGCGCACGACAGCTCGCCGAGGCGACGAGACTCCCGATCGTCGCCTGCGGCGACGTGCACATGCACAGCCGGGGCCGGCGTGCGTTGCAGGACGTGCTCACCGCTCTGCGCCAGCGCACCACGGTCGCCGAGGCGGCCCCGGCGCGCTTCCCCAACGGCGAGCGCTGCCTGCGCCCGCGCGACGACCTGGCCACGTTGTATCCCGCCCTCTGGCTCGCGGCCAGTGTGCGGATCGCGCGGGACTGCGACTTTTCGCTGGATGCGGTCACCTACCGCTACCCGACCGATCCCCTGCCCCGGGACACGAGCCCGGCCGCCTACCTGCGCGAGGAAACCCTGAAGGGGGCTCGCCAGCGCTGGCCCGACGGCATCCCGCCGAAGGTGACGGAGCAGATCGAGCGCGAGCTCGGGATCATCGCGCAGCTTGGCTACGAGCCCTACTTTCTGACGGTCTACGACATCGTGCGCTTTGCCCGCGGCCGCGGGATCCTGTGCCAGGGGCGCGGCTCGGCGGCGAATTCGGCGGTTTGCTACGCACTCGGCATCACCGAAGTGGACCCCTCGCGCTCCAGCATGCTGTTCGAGCGCTTCATCTCCGCCGAGCGCGGCGAGCCACCGGATATCGACGTCGACTTCGAGCACGAGCGCCGCGAGGAGGTCATCCAGTACATCTACCAGCGCTACGGCCGCGAGCGCGCGGCGCTGGCCTGTACCGTGATCCGCTACCGCCGCCGCAGCGCCCTGCGCGACGTCGGCCGCGCCCTGGGCATCTCGCGCGCACGACTGGATGCGCTGACCGCGAACCTCGCCTGGTGGGACGACGGCATCCCCGCCGAGCGGCTGCGCGAGGTCGGGCTGGACCCGGATGGCGCCCTGGCCCGGCAGTGGCAGGCCCTGACCGCCGAGCTGCTGGGCTTTCCCCGCCACCTGTCGCAGCACACCGGCGGCTTCGTGATCGCCGAGGGCCGGCTGGACGAGCTGGTGCCGATCGAGAACGCGGCAATGCCGGAGCGCTCGGTGATCCAGTGGGACAAGGACGACCTGGATGCCGTGGGCCTGTTGAAGATCGACGTGCTGGCACTGGGCATGCTCTCCTGCGTGCGCCGCGCGCTGGAGCTGATGGCGCGCCACCGGGGCCGCGACTGGGGCCTGGCCGACGTCCCCGCCGAGGACCCGGCGGTCTATCGCATGCTGCAGAAGGCCGACACCCTGGGCGTGTTCCAGATCGAGTCGCGCGCGCAGATGAGCATGCTGCCGCGCCTGAAGCCGGCGAACTTCTACGACCTGGTGATCGAGATCGCCATCGTGCGCCCCGGCCCGATCCAGGGCGAGATGGTGCACCCGTACCTGAAGCGCCGCGCCCACCCGGAGCGGGTGCGCTACCCGAACGCAGAGGTGAAGCGCGTGCTCGGGCGCACCCTGGGCGTGCCGATCTTCCAGGAACAGGTAATCGAGCTGGCGATGGTCGCGGCCGGCTTCTCCGCCGGCGAGGCGGACGGGCTGCGCCGCGCGATCGGCGCCTGGCGCCGCACCGGCCAGCTCGCGCGCTACCGCGAACGCTTGATGGACGGGATGCGGCAACGCGGCTATCCGGAGAAATTCGCCGAGCAGCTGTACAAGCAGATCCTCGGCTTTGGCGAATACGGCTTTCCCGAGTCCCACTCGGCCAGCTTTGCGCTGATCACCTATGTCTCGTCCTGGCTCAAGTGCCATGAACCGGCGATCTTCGCCAGCGCCCTGCTGAACAGCCAGCCGATGGGCTTCTACGCCCCGGCGCAGATCGTCGCCGATGCGCGCCGCCACGGCGTGGAGGTACGCCCGGTGGACGTGCGCTGCAGTGACTGGGACTGCACGGTGGAGCCGGTGGCCGGGAGCGCCACGCTGGCCCTGCGCCTGGGCCTGAACCGGGTCGGCGGGCTCGCGCAGGCCGTGGCCGAGCGTGTCGTCGCCGCGCGCGCCGAACGCCCGTTCGCGGACGTACCGGATCTGGTCGCCCGCGCTGCACTCACCCGCGCCCAGGCCAATCGCCTCGCCCGCGCCGACGCCCTGAAGGGGCTGGCCGGCAACCGCCACCAGGCGCGCTGGGCGACCGAGGCGGTGGAGGAACCCCTGCCCCTGTTCGCCGACGCCCCGGCCGAGACGGTGCGCGAGGCCGACGTAACCCCGCTGCTGCCGCGCCCGGATGCGGTGGACGACCTGGTGCAGGACTATGCCACCCAGGGCCTGAGCCTGGGCCCGCACCCGCTGGCGCTGATGCGCCCGTTCCTGGAGCAAAGACGTTTACCCACCGCCGCCCGGCTACTGGAACGCCCCGGGCACCCCGGCGCCCGCTATGCCGGCCTCGTGATCACCCGCCAGCGGCCCGGCTCGGCCCATGGCACGGTATTCCTGACACTGGAGGACGAAAGCGGCACGCTGAACCTGATCGTCTGGCCGGACCGGGTAGAACGCTTTCGCGCCGAGGTCCTGCACGGCCGCCTGCTGGAGGCCCACGGCGAGTGGCAGTACAGCGAGGGGGTCGGCCACTTGATCGTGCAGCGCCTGATCGACCGCAGCGACTGGCTGGGCGAGCTGACCACCCGCTCCCGCGACTTCGGCTAGCTCGAGGGATCGCCTCTCGGGCGGTATTCAGACGCGCCCGTAGAGGTCCTCCAGCCGCACGATGTCGTCCTCGCCCAGATAGCTGCCGGACTGGATCTCGATCAGCTCCAGCGGGATCGCGCCCGGGTTTTCCAGCGAGTGGATCTGCCCGATCGGCACATAGGTGGACTGGTTCTCCGTTACCAGATAGGTCTCTTCGCCGTTGCGCACTCGCGCGGTGCCGCTGACGACCACCCAGTGCTCCGCGCGATGGTGATGCATCTGCAGCGAGAGCTTCGCCCCGGGTTTCACGGTAATGCGCTTGACCTGATAGCGCCGCCCGACGTCGACGCACTCGTAGCAGCCCCAGGGGCGATACACCGCCGGGTGGTCCACATGCTCGCTGCGGTTGTCCGATTTCAGCCGCTCGACGATGCGCTTGACGTCCTGCACGCGATCACGGTCCGCCACCAGTACCGCATCACGCGTGGCGACCACCGCGAGGTTGCGCAAGCCGATCCCCGCGACCAGCAGGCCATCGGCATCGACCACACAGCCCTCGCTGTCCTCCAGCAGGCAATCGCCGCGCAGGGTATTGCCCTGCTCGTCGGTGCCGCGTACCCCGGCCAGCGCGGACCAGGAGCCAATGTCACTCCAGCCCGCAGCCAGGGGCGTAACCGCCGCGCGGTCGGTGCGCTCCATTACGGCATAGTCCACCGAGATGTTCGGGGCCCGGGCAAACGACTCCGGGTCCACGCGCAGGAAATCGAGGTCCTCGCGCGCGCCCTCCAGCGCGGACTGACAGGCCGTCACGATCTCGGGCTCGAAGCGCTCCAGCTCCTGCAGATACTGCGAGGCGCGGAACACGAACATGCCGCTGTTCCAGAGATAGCCCCCCTGGCTCAGGTACTCGCTTGCGGTGGCGGCATCGGGCTTTTCGACAAAACGCGCGACCCGCGCACCGGCCTCGCCCAGCGACTCGCCCTGCTGGATATAGCCGTAGCCCGTTTCGGCCGTGAGCGGCACGATCCCGAAGGTGACCAGATAGCCGGCCTCCGCCAGCGCCACGGTGCGGCCCACGGCAGCCTGGAAGGCATCGCCATCGCCGATGTGGTGATCGGCGGCCAGGACCAGCAGCAAAGGGTCACGCCCCTCTGCCCGGGCCTGCAGTGCCGCCAGGGCAATTGCCGGGGCCGTGTTGCGCCCCTCCGGCTCCAGCAGGATGCGCGCCTGCTCGACACCAATCGCCCGCAGTTGTTCGGCGGCCAGAAAGCGATGCTCGACGTTGGCCAGCACCAGCGGTGGCGCCGTGTGCAGGCCCTCCAGTCGGGTGACGGTCTGCTGCAGCAGTGTCTGGTCGCCGGTCAGGGGCAGGAACTGCTTGGGGTAGTGGCTGCGCGACACCGGCCACAGCCGCGTGCCGGTCCCGCCCGCCAGGATCACCGGCTGCAGTTGGTTCTGGATATCGGCAGGCGCCATCGTTGTTATCCCCGTATCAGGCGGGAAAGCTCTTCCACGCGGCGCTCCAGCAGGGCTGGATCGGCACGGGTTTCGACGTTCAGCCGCAGCAGCGGCTCGGTATTGGAGCTGCGCAGGTTAAAGCGCCAGTCCGAGAATTCGAGGCTGACCCCATCGGTCCGATCCTCCACCCCGCCCTGCCCGGCAAAGGCCTTCAGGACGCGGTCGGTGGCCGTTGCAACATCCGCGACCTCGAAGTTCAGCTCGCCGCTGCAGGGGTAGCGGGCCATGCGCTCCGCCACCATGTCGCCCAGCGCCTGGCCGCGCCGCCCCATCAGTTCGGCCACCCGCAGCCAGGGCAGCATCCCGCTGTCGCAGTAGTAGAAGTCCCGGAAGTAGTGGTGGGCACTCATCTCGCCGCCGTAGATGGCATCCTCATGACGCAGCCGCTCCTTCATGAACGCATGCCCGGTTTTCGACTGTATCGGCTCGCCACCCGCGGCTCGCACCATCTCGATGGTGTTCCAGGTCAGGCGTGGATCGTGGACGATCCGCTCGCCGGGTTGTCCGGCTTCCAGACAGGCCTGCGCCAGAAGCCCCACGATGTAGTAACCCTCGATGAAATTCCCCGCCGCATCGAAGAAGAAGCAGCGGTCGAAATCGCCATCCCAGGCCACCCCCAGATCCGCCCCATGCCGGCGCACGGCATCCGCCGTCGCCGCGCGGTTCTGCGGCAACAGCGGATTGGGGATGCCATTGGGAAAATGTCCGTCCGGCTCGAAATTCACGCGGATCAGCTCGAACGGCAGATGCGGTTCCAGTGCCTCCAGCACCGGGCCGGCACCACCATTGCCCGGGTTCACGACTACGCGCAGCTTCGGCAGGGCCTCGCGGTCGACCGATGCGAGCAGTCTGGCGATATAGTCTGGCCGGTGATCGAGTGGATGCACCTGGCCCTGCGGCATGGGGTGGAAGTCGCCGCGCTCCGCGCATGCCCGGATCGCCTGCAGCCCGGAGTCGCCACTGATCGGACGTGCCTCGCTGCGCACGAGCTTGAGTCCGTTGTAATCCAGCGGATTGTGGCTGGCGGTGACCATCACCCCGCCGCCGGCCCCGTAGTGCGCAGTCGCAAAGTAGACCTCTTCGGTCCCGCACAGGCCGATGTCGGCCACATCGCTGCCGCCAGCGGTCAGTCCTTCGGTCAGGGCCTGGGCCAGTGCCGGGCTGGACAGGCGGATATCGTGCCCCACTACCGTGCGGCCAGGACGGACCTCTTCGGCAAAGGCGCGTCCGATGGCGTATACCACCTCGGGGTTGAGTTGATCCGGCACGCGGCCGCGTACGTCATACGCCTTGAAACAATCGATCTTCATGCAGTTCCCTTCCGGCCCCCTCCGACTCCCGGCCCCGCCGGCAGCGCGCAATCCTTTCTCCTCATGATACATAGCAGAGCCGCGGCATGATGCGACGGGCGTTACAACGAGCCGAGTGCCGTTACTTGACGATCAAGCGTCATACCCCCGACCATGGTGGGTTTATCAAACGAGGAGAAGCCGATGAGTGAGCCGCAAGTGAAGACCGAGGAGAAGAAGCAGCATTTCGACGATATCTACGTCGCCGAGACCCCGGTGCCGTTCAAGGAGCGCATCATCGACGCGCTCGATTACATCTCCGACGACTTCAACCGGCAAACCTTCGACCGGCTGATTCTCCCCTGGGCGCAGCAGCAGGCGGAAGCAGGCAAGACCCTGAACTACGTCGACCTGTGCTGCTGCTTTGGCAACACCACCATGGCGGCCGTGCACGGTATGGATGTCGAGGCAATCCGCGCCAACTGGGCCGATGAGCAGGCCTGCAAGATGGTCGCCGCCCCGCGCCGCCTGCCCATCAGGACCACCGGGATCGACATCTCCGGCAACGCCCTGGCCTACGGCAAGAGCGCGGGTCTGTTCGACCAGACCTTCGAGGCCGACTTGAACCAGGCCGACGCCGAGACGCGCAACGCGATCGAGCAGTCGATGGAAGAGGCGGACATCGTCATCTCCACCGCGTCGCTGGTTTATCTGGACCCGCCGGCCATCGAAAGCCTGGTGGACGCCTTCGCACGCGGCAAGGGCGAAGGCTACATGCTGGTGAATTTTCTCAACCCCTTCGCACTAGAAAAAGCGGACGCCACCAAGCGTTTGTTGCTGAATCGTCTGGACTTTGTCGGCAGTACCGCGACCCGTCACCGTCGTCTTTCCCCGCTGGAGCAGGAAAATTACCCCGGCGAAGACTGGGCCCTGCTGGAAATCTGGGTGCTGCGTCGCCGCGGATAAGCCGTTTCCGGCGCGTCCGCGCACGCATGAAAAAGGCCGGCGTCTGCCGGCCTTTTTTGTGTCTGAAGAATCGGCTGCCCTACAGGGCCACGACCCGATCACGCCCTGCCTGCTTCGCCTGGTACATGGCCTCGTCCGCGCGCCGCGCGAGGAGCTTCGCGCTGTCGCCGGAGGCGAGTTCGGCGACCCCGAAGCTCGCCGTCACACACGGCACCCCGGGCACGCTCATGGTGGAGACGGCCTGGCGCAGTTTCTCGGCCAGGGCCGTCGCCCCGACCAGTCGCGTCTCAGGCACCACGATGATGAACTCCTCGCCACCCCAGCGACCCAGGGTGTCCGCGTCGCGCAGCTCCGCGCTCACCGTTTGCGCCAGCGCCTTGAGGACCTCGTCACCCGCCTCGTGCCCGTACTGATCATTTACCGCCTTGAAGTGATCCAGATCGAACATGATCAGACTCAGCGGACGACCATAGCGCTGGCTGCGCTCGATCTCCGCCTCCAGCGTGTTCCCGAGGCTTAGCCGATTCGCGACGCCGGTCAGCCAGTCGGTATGCGCCACCCGGCGAATCTCGTCTTCCATGCGCACCCGGTCGGTCACATCCTTGCCCAGGGCGACGTAATGCGAGATTTTGCCATGGTCATCGAGCACCGGGGTGATGGTCTGCTCCAGGTGGATCAGGGAACCATCGCGGCGCCGATTCAGGAATTCGCCCCGGAAGCTCTCGCCGCGCTCCAGTGCCCGCCACATCCCTTGATAGAACGCGTCATCCTGGCGGCCCGACTTGAAGCGCCGGGGATTCTCGCCCAGCACCTCGCTGCGCGAGTAGCCCATCAGCTCCTCGAACGCGGCATTGACGTAGGTGATCGTGCCTTCAGGATCGGTAATCAGCACCGGGTCCCCGGACACTTCAACCGCCGTCGACAACAGCCTTAGCTGCTCATCGCGTGCCCGTTCGTCCGTCACGTCCTGTTGCAGGGACACATAGTGGGTGACCCGCTCGGGCGCCTCCTCGGCATACACGGGGGAGATATACGAGCGCACCACGTACGTGCTGCCATCCTTGCGATAGTTGATGACCTCGCCATCGAAGGTCTCGCCTGCACTGAGTGCAGCGCGCAGGCGGTCGAGGATTACCCGTGATGTCCGCGGGCCCTGCAGCAGGCGCGGGGTCTCGCCCAGCACCTCGTCCGCCGCGTATCCCGTCATCTGCTCGAATCCAGCATTCACGTAGACAATGCGCGGCCCGTCGTCGAGGTCCGCGTCCGTGATCAGGACGGAGTGGCGCGACTGGTCGATGGCTGCATCCAGCAGCCGGAGTTTCTCGAACCCCTCGATGTACGCGACAGTGGCCACGGGACTCCTTTGAAGTGGATTAGCCTGGGACCGGTACTACCGGTCCGAGTGTCCCGCGGCGTGGAGGTTCATTCCATATCCGCCATTTCGAGAATCGATCCCACGATATCGCTGGTGGTGACGATTCCTTCCAGGGTATTGCCCCGCAGCACGACCAGGCGCCGGATGCCCTGATTGACCATCAGCCGGGCCACGTACTTCACATCCATCTCGGCCGGTACGGTGATCACCGGCTTCGCACAGACATCATAGACATTGGAGAGGTCGATATCGCCCTCCTCCGCGACGATGGTCTTCAGGATTGTCGTGTAGGTGATGATGCCGTAGGCGTCGTGCTCGTGCTGCTTGTCCACCACCAGGGACTTGACGTTGTGCCGCCGCATCAACTGCATCGCCTCGCGCAAGGGCGCGAGCGGCGACACGGTAATCACATTGGACTTCAGGATGTCGCTTACCAGCATGCTCGAGTCCTCCTCAGATTTCTTCCTTAACGTGTTCCTGGAACTGCTCGATCTGCTTGCGTCCGATCCCGGCCAAGTGGGCAATATCCACGGTGAATGCAACGCCGCGCGGGTCGCCCTCGAGTTCCAGGTCCTGGCTGACGGCCTTGAGCACGTTCAGCGCGACCTTCTTCTCCAGCACCCACATCAATACGGACTGGCTGCCCTCATAGGTCATCCCCAGAAACGTCTTGCGCGCCTCCGCTCCGATGCCGCGGGCATCCATGATGGTCACACCACCGGCACCCGCGACCTTCGCAGTTTCGATGGCGCGCTGTTCCAGATCGTCCGGAAGCACGGCGATCAGTGCCGAAAATCTCATGGCGAATCCTCCTGTTGCGCGCGGCCCCTGCCGGTCCAGCGCTCGTAGATATCCACCACGATGGCGTAGACCATCACGGTGACGATGGGGAAGATCGAGGCAAAGGCAATCAGGCCGAAGCCGTCGATCAGGACATTGCGGTCTTCCAGGTGGGTGGCCAGGCCGATGCCGAGGGCCGTCACCAGGGGCACGGTCACCTCGGAGGTTGTGACCCCACCCAGGTCGAAGGCCAGCGCCACGATCTGCTTGGGCGCGAGAACCGTCAGCACGATCACCAGCAGGTAACCACCCATGATGTAGTGATGGATCGAATCCCCGGCCAGGATGCGGTGGACACCGATGGTGATGCCGATGGCCACGCCCAGCGCGACCAGGATGCGGATTACATTGCCGCGCAATGAACCGCGCGCGGCTTCCTCGGCCTTCTGGCCAATCGCGATCAATGCCGGCTCCGCCATCGTGGTCGCGAAGCCGATGGAGAACGCGAACAGATAGACCCACAGGAACAGTTCGTTCGTGATCAGCTGCTCGGCCATGCTCTCGCCGATCGGGAACAGGCCCAGCTTGAGCCCCACCACGAAGGCGTACAGGCCCAGCACCACCAGCACGAACCCGAAAATGACCCGGGGCAGATACGGGATGCGCTTGCGCAGCACGAAGTACTGGAACACCACGATCACCGCGATGATCGGTGCCACATCGCGCAGCATCAGCAAGAGGTCCATGCCCATCGCGGACAGCCAGTGTTCCTCGCCCGCGCCCGGCAGATCCGTGTCCGCATCCATGGCCGCGGTCTCGCCATTGCCCGGGGCATCGACCTCCGCCCCGGCAAACACGATGATCCCGTACAGCTGCACCGTGATCATCGGCACCATCACCGCCAGTGCCACCAGGCCAAAGCCATCGCGCAGCGGGTTTCGCCCGCTGATCGAGGCCGCCAGGCCCAGGCCCAGCGCCGCCACCAGCGGCACGGTGACGATATTGGTGGTCACCCCGCCCGAGTCGTAGGCCAGCCCGACGATCTCTTCGGGGGCAAAAAAGGTGACCAGCACCACCAGCACGTAGCCCGTCAGAATGTACCAGTGCAGCGGGTGTCCCATGACGGTGCGCAGGATGCCCAGCGCCACCACGGCACCCACCGACAGCGCGACGATCAGGCGCAGAACGAGGCCCTTGATGCGCCCCTCGCTGATCAGCTCCGCCTGCTCGGCCACCGCGATCAGGGCCGGTTCCGCGATCACCGTGGCGAAGCCGAGGGTGAAGCCGAACGCCATCAGCAACAGCAACGAGCCGCGCCGGGCCAGGGCATTCGAAAGGTTCTTCCCGATGGGGAAGATCCCCATCTCCAGGCCCTGCAGGAACAGCGCCACGCCAAAGACCACGATGGTCAGCCCGACCACCATGGACAACAGCCCATCCGGCACCGTGCGCAGCACCAGCGCCTGGAACACCGCGACCACGATCACGATGGGCGCCAGATTGCGCGCCGCATGGCCCAGCGTGTGGAGAAAGTTCATGCGCTCCCTTGCCGAGGCATGGCCCCGGAATCAATTCCCCGCGCGGCGGTCGCAGGCAGTATGGAATCCCTGCAGATACCCTATCGCGCCGTGGTCATCGGTGCCACGGGCGGGCTCGGCGCCGCGTTCGTCGAACACCTCGAAAACGACCCGAACTGCGAACGGGTAGTGGGACTTGGCCGCCACAGCGAGCCGCCGGTGGATCTCCTCGACGAGGCCAGCATCGAACACGCCGCTGGCTGGCTGCGCGCACAGGCTCCGGATTGGGAGCTAATCCTGGACGCCACCGGCATCCTGACCCTCAACGGCCACGGGCCGGAGAAGCGCTTGCGCGACCTGGACCCGGCGATTATGGCTCGCTCGTTTGCCATCAACGCCATCGGCCCGGCCCTGCTGTTCAAACACCTCGCGCC
This sequence comes from Thioalkalivibrio sp. HL-Eb18, assembly GCF_000364985.1. Taxonomy (NCBI): domain Bacteria; kingdom Pseudomonadati; phylum Pseudomonadota; class Gammaproteobacteria; order Chromatiales; family Ectothiorhodospiraceae; genus Thioalkalivibrio; species Thioalkalivibrio sp. HL-Eb18. Next base: position 41,785 of record NZ_KB822978.1, on the reverse strand, counting down.
TTTGTTGCCGCGTCAGCGCAAGGCATCCTCGCCACGCTGTCGGCCCGAGTCGGCTCCATCGAGGACAATCAGTTGGGCGGATGGGTGAGCTACCGCGCCTCCAAGGCCGCGCTCAACCAGGTCGTCCGCACGACGGCGCTGGAGCTGCGGTTCAGCCATCGCCAGGCCACGGTGATCGCCCTGCAGCCCGGGACCTGTGCAACCCGCCTGTCGGAGCCCTATCGGGCCCGTGCCCCCGAGGTGCTCGCGCCGGAATACGCAACCGGCGAACTCCTGAAGGTGCTGGATCGTCTGGACGCGTCGAACTCCGGGGAATTCTACGACTTCGAGGGTCAGCAGCTGCCGTTCTAGAAACCGATGCCGCGCATGATCTGCATCAACAAGCGCTAATGCGAGGCGGGCAATAGTACCTCCGAACATTCACATTGTCGGAGGAACCGAACATGCGCCGTACCCTGACCTTTCGTGCCCTTGCCCTGGCCGGCCTGCTGGCCCCGGCGGCCCTGATCCCGGCCCATGCGACCGCCTCCAGCGCGGATGTCTCCGCCGGCGACTGGCTGCTGCGCGGCGGCCTGATCTACATCTCGCCCAAGTCCGACAACGGCGAACTGACCCCGGCCGATCTGAGCGTGGACGTCGGTTCCAGCACACGCCCGACCGGCACCGTGACCTACATGTTCACCGACAACCTGGGCCTGGAATTGCTGGTCGGGATCCCGTTCAAGCACGACATCGCACTGGAAGGTCTGGGCAACGTCGGCTACACCCGCCACCTGCCGCCGACCCTGAGCCTGCAGTACCACTTCAACACCGGATCGGCGTTCCGCCCGTACCTGGGGGCCGGCGTGAACTACACCCACTTCTTTGACACGACCACTCGCGGTGCACTATCCGACAGCCGCCTGCGCCTCGACGATTCCTGGGGTGTCGCCCTCCAGGCCGGCATCGACATCGCGCTGGACGACAACTGGTTCCTGAACACCGAGGTGCGCTGGATCGACATCGAGAGCACGGCCCGCCTGAACGGCCAGCGTATCGGCACGGTCGAGGTCGACCCGTGGACCTTCGGGATGAACGTCGGCTACCGCTTCTGAACCGACCTAGCCGAGCCCTGCCACGAGGCCGAGGACCCGCTGCATGCGGTCCTCGGCCTCGTTCTTTTGCAGGCCCCGCTCGGCGGGGACACCCCAGACCGGGCCCGGCCAGGCCGGATCGCCCGGCTGACGCGCGACATGGTGCAGGTGCAGCTGCCCGACAATATTGCCCAGCTTGGCCACATTCAGGGTCTGCGGCTCGAAGGCCGCCTGCATCGCCCTCGCCAGCGCCGTGGACTCGCGCGCCAGAACAGCCGCATCGTCGGAATCAAGCTCATGCAGCTCGCGCAGGCCTGCACGACGCGGGACCAGGATGAACCACGGGATTGCCGCGTGATCCATCAGCAGCAGCGTCGACAGGGGCCAGTCCGCGACGAACCAGGTGTCCGCGCGCAGGAGCGCATCCAGCGCGAACGCCTCCTTCATTGCAGTTCCTTCCAGATCCCCGGCGTGGCCCAGTGTCCGGTGCTGCGCTGGTCCCCTTCCAGCAGGACATAGCTGTAGTGCGCCCGGTGGCGCAGCTCGCCCGCCAGTGCGCGGCGTTGCTGCGCATCGGGACCCGCAATCACGACTACATCCTCGCCGGGCACGGCCCAGGCGGCGGCGTCCGGGGACTCGGGCAGATCGCTGTCGATCGACGCCGGCGATTCCGGCCAGTCGCGGGCGCGGAGCCAGTCGCGCACCGATTTGGGTTCGCCCAGTACGATGCGGGTCCCTTCCACGTTCTGGCTCTGTTCGGCTGCGCGCCCCAGCCAGGGCGCGACCTCGACCGGCCGCGCCGAACCCAGCGCGATCACCTGCGTGTCCGGGTCCAGTGCGGCGCGGCGCAGGATCGCCGGGGATTCGTCTTCGGCCAGATGGCGAAACAGCCGCCAGTCCGGGTCCGCGGCGACGCGCAACGGCTTGGCATCCAGCTCCACCACGAACGACTTTTCGCTCTCGGCCAGTGCCAGCCAGAACGTCTCCGACCCCTGTTCGCTCTCGACCACAAGCGGTACCCGCAGATCCCAGGGTTTGTCATCGCCGGACTGACGCAACGTGCCCGACAGCGTCCACCCGTTCTCGTCCTGGTCGACGGCGAGATCGGCCAGCTCGAGCCCCGGCGCGCCGCGCCGCTCGATCCACTGGCGGAAGAACGGCTCCAGATCCTCGTCGGTAGCGGAATCGAAGGCCGCGATCAGCGCATTCCAGTCTGCCTCGCGTCCTTTCCAGTCGCTGTAGAGCGTGCGAGCACCCTCCAGAAACGCCTCGCGCCCGATCCAGTCCTCCAGCATCCGCCAGATCATCGCACCACGGTGATAGCCGGCGATGCGCAGCGCGCCCTGGTTGCCACCCTGGTATTCGCCATGCGCGCGATCTTCGTCCGCCGGGAGCGCTGCGTAGTCGCGCAGCCACTGCCCCCGCTCCTCGCGGCCCTCGCCTGCCTCCCGCTTGAACTGGTAATCCGCCATGTAGGTGGTCAGGCCTTCCGACCAGTTCCCGCCCGAACGGTCGACGTAGACCCCCGTACCCCACCACATGTGCAGGACCTCGTGCCCCAGCGAGGTATGCGGGATGAACGGGAGCGGGATCACCTGTTCGCCCAAGAGCGTAAAACCGGAAAACGCCAGCCCCACCGGCTGCGGCGAGGCCGCCACCGTCAGGCTGCTGTAAGGATACGGCCCGATCTCGGATTCGAAGCGCTCGATGTACTCGGCGGTCTTCTCGCGGTAGGTCTCGCCAAAGGCCTCGTGCAGCGACTGCGGGAACAGGGTGCGCACCTGCCACCCATCGCCCTCGATCACGCCCAACTCCCAAATGCCGGAGGCGAGCGCCAAATGGCGCGCAGCGGGGTGTTCGTAAAGGGCTTGATAGCGCTCGCCCACGCGCGTGTCATCGATCAGCGAGCCGGAGACCACGGCCTTCTGGCCACCGTCCACCGTCAGTTGAATCCGCATGGGAACGGGCTCGTCCTCCAGCGCGGGATACCAGCCGGCTCCAGCCGGCAGGAACCCGGCCTCCTCGCCCAGGAATCCCGATCCCGGCCGCGCCTGGTCAGGCTGCGACAACCGCGCGCCATACTCGACGACCAGGAGGCCGGTACCCCGCTTCGTCAGGGCATCGCCCAGCTCCAGCCACCCCGACTCGGTCAACTCGTATTCGATGGAATCGCCATCCAGCGTTACGGCGTCGATCCCCATGGCGGGATCAAGGCGCAATCGGCTCGGCGGGCTCCGGTCCAGGAGCTCCAGGTCCAGCACCAGACGCCCGTCGAAGCTCGATTCGCCCGGGTGCAGGTGCACGTTCAGGCCGATCGGGAAGTCGGAATCGAGTTCGGCGTAGTCGTTACCGGCCGCCGAAGCGACCACGAAGCCCAGCGACGCCAGAAGGCCAATCGAGATCCACCATGCCGCGCGCATATTGCCCCCTCGTTTACTCGGCGTACGGGAATCGGGCTACGCGCTCTTCCGGCTGGCCGTTGCGCTCGATCTCCAGCGGCAGCCACGTCCCCGGGGTCACGCGCTGCACGATCCGTTGCAGATCCGACGGACGCTCCACTGGCTGGTCGCCGGCGCGAAGGACTCGGTCGCCCCCTTCCAGCCCGGCCGCCTCACCCACGGAGCCGGACTGGACACCCTGGATAATTACGCCGCTGTCCTCGTCGCCGCGTAGCTGCACTCCGAGGACGGGCGAGGTGCGGTCGAAGCGATCGCCATCGGCAATCCCGAACACCGCACGCGCCAGGTCCGGATCGGCCGCCGAGCAGTCCTCACGGTATTCGCGGGGCAGCAGGACCGGGGCCTGCTCAAAGCCCAGATCCGCCAGCTGATGCGGTACGCCATGGCCATACTGCAGGTGGCCGGAACCGATAATCCCGACCACCAGCGGCGGCTCGTCGGAAGCCTCCAGGATCTCGGCGATGCCGGCGGCCATCATGCGGTCCCAGGCCAACTGTGAGCCGATGAACCGATCGGAGTCGCGCTCCATGCCCGCCGGATGGCGCTCCATCACCCCCAACAGATACTCACGGTATGCCTCCGGCGGATCAGCTGGCTGACTGACCCCGTAACGCTCATCCTCCGGTACCGCCTCCCAGCCCTCTTGCCCAAGGCGCTGTACCAACGTGCGTTCGGCGTTCAGCGCCACCAGCGGCACATCATGGACGCGGGCGAAATGCAGAATCGGCCAGTACAGCTCCGGGTCGAATCCCCAGTGGGTGTACCAGTCGCTGTCGCGCAGGAACGCCTCCGCATCCAGCTCGCCGGTCACCCACTGATCCAGCACCGGCTGCACCGAGCGCGGCAGCATCTCGAGCCCGATCACCATATCCGGGCGCTGCCCGTGCAGGGCCGCCAGCGTGCCCAGCTGCCAGCGGTGATGGTCCATACGATCGTGGCGCTCGCCCAGGAGTACCGCATCCGCCTGCGCCAGTTCGGTAAACAGCTCCGTCCGGTCCAGCTCCTCGCCCGCGGGGGTCGCCCACTGGCCCGGGGCCGGACAGGCCGCGCCCGCCACGCCAGACAACATCGGCCCGACCAGCAGGGCGGCGATTATTACGCCAGGACCCCGCCATCGGATTGCTCTGCTTTGCATGCCATTCTCCTCTGGGGACCGGCCCGGTCCCGACCCTACTCTCCGACCCCGTGATGGCTGCCACGTTCCGCGTCCGGTAGCCTGCCATTATGGACACGTCCGAGGACACCACCACGCGCAACCGGCTCCCCCAGCGCCTGCAGGCATGGCTGGGCACGCTGCGCTCAATGGCGATCTACTGGCGTCCCGGGCGCCAGGCCGGCCTGCGCCGGCTCTATTCGGTATTCGTCCAGCCCGGCGATCTTGTGTTCGATATCGGGGCCCACATCGGTGATCGCACGCGGGCCTTCGCCGCGCTCGGGGCGCGCGTGGTCGCGCTCGAGCCACAGCCCCAGATCCTCCTGCTGCTGCGCAAGGCCACCGCGAGGCTTTCCGATGTGCGGATTCGCCGCGAGGCCGCAGGCCCTGAAAATGGTACCGCGCAACTGGAGGTCAGTCGCAGCCACCCCACCGTCTCCTCCGTCTCGCGGCGTTTTACGCGCGAGATTGCCCAACGCAACCGCAGCTTTCGCAATGTGAGCTGGGACGAACAGATTGCGGTCCCAATGGTCACGCTGGACCAGCTCATCGTCGATCATGGCCTGCCAGCCTTCTGCAAGATCGACGTCGAGGGACTGGAGGCCGAGGTCCTGCGCGGCCTTAGCCAGCCGATCCCCGCCCTGTCGTTCGAGTTTGTGGCCGGCGCCGAGGAGGTCACCGAGGACTGTCTTGCGCACCTGACCGCCCTGGGGGACTACGAGTACAACCTGATCGTGGGTGAACAGCGCCACTTCCGGTTCGACACCTGGCAGGACGCGGGGGCCATCCGCTCCTGGCTGGAGCAGCATGCGGATCGCGTGGGTTCCGGCGACATCTATGCCCGGCTGCGCGGGGCTTGACCCGGGCGACGCTCGCGGACAACGCTGCCTGAATGGACACCCGCAACCTGATCCGCTGGCAGGACCTGACCACCGAGGCCGTTGCCGACCATGCCCGTCGCGACGCGGTCGTAGTGCTGCCCATGGCCGCGATCGAGCAGCATGGCGCCCACCTGCCACTGGACACGGACCTGCGCATCGGCCTGGGCCTGCTGGATGCGGCGGCGCCACTCCTCCCGAGTGACCTCGAGCCGCTGGTACTGCCGCCGATGGCGATCGCCACCAGCGCCGAACACACCCATTTCGCCGGGACGCTGAGCCTCACACCGGAGACGGCGCTGGCCCTGTTGCGCGAGATCGGGGCCGCCGTCGCCCATGCCGGCTTTCGCCGCCTGGTGCTGGCCAACAGTCACGGGGGCAATACCGCGATTATGGAGCTCGCCGCGCTGGACCTGCGCCGGGACCATGGACTGCTGGTCACCAAGCACCATTACTTCCTGCAATACCTGCCGGACACTCTCGACATCCCCGAGCGCGAGCATCGACATGGCCTGCACGGCGGCCTGATCGAGACGGCAATGATGCGCATGCTGGCACCGACACTCGTCCAGATGGATCGCGCGCAAGACGCCCGTTCGTTGGGCGAGGACCTCGAGGACACGACCCGGCGCCTGGGCCCCACCGGCGAAACCGCATTCGCCTGGATGGCGGACGACCTCAACCCCGGCGGCGTGGTGGGAGCCGCGGATCGCGCCACTCCCGAGCTGGGTCAGGTGCTGATCGACCACTACGCCAAGGGGCTGGCCCAGGCAATCACCGATACCGCCGCCTTCCCGATCGAACGTCTGGCCCGCTGACGACCCCACTTACGCTTTCTGGCGGGCGTAACGCTCTTCCAGTGCCCCATACAGCGCGCGCAGCCCCATCGCCTCGCCGCCCTTGGGGCGGCCCGGCCGGGCGCGGACGTTGAACGCCATGATGTCGAAATGCAGCCAGGGCACGTCTTCCGGCACGAACTCCTTCAGGAACAGCCCCGCCGTGATCGCGCCGGCATAGCCGCCGGTCGAGCTGTTCACGATATCGGCCACATCGCTGTCCAGCATGTAGCGGTACGGGGCATGCAGCGGCAGCGGGCAGACCGGGTCGTCCCAGGCCCTGGCCGGGGCTTCCAGTGACTTCGCCCAGGCATCATCGCTGGCAAAGACGGCGCTGATCTCCGTGCCGACTGCGACGCGGGCCGCGCCGGTCAGGGTGGCGAAGTCCACCAGCAGGTCCGGGTGGAAGCTCCCGGCCCGGTCCAGCAGGTCCGCGAGTACCAGCCGTCCTTCCGCGTCGGTATTGTCCACCTCGATCGTCTTGCCGTTGCGCGCGGTCAGCACATCGCCGGGGCGGAACGCACGCGAACCCACCGCGTTCTCCACCGCGCCGATCAGTACCGTCAGCCGCACCGGCAGTTCCGTCGCCATAATCAGGCGCGCGAGGCCCAGGACGATCGCGGCCCCGCCCATGTCCTTTTTCATCTGGCGCATGGAGTTACCCGGCTTCAGGTTCAGGCCTCCGGAATCGAAACAGACGCCCTTGCCCACCAGCACCACGGACGGGGCACCCGCCGGGCCCCAGGTCAGTTCAATCACGCGCGGGCCATGCGCGCTCGCCTCGCCCACCGCATACACGCAGGGGTACGACTTCTCCAGCGCATCACTGTCGCTGACTACGTGCAGGCTGCAGCCAAAGGTTTCGGCCAGCTCGCGCGCGGTCAGGGCCAGATTGGCCGGCATCATGTCGGCGGCCGGCGTGTTGATCAGGTCCCGGGTCATGGCAATGGACTCGATATAGGCCTGCACCCGCTTGCGGTCCACTGCTTCGGGCCAGACCAGCCGCGGCGCCGGCCGATCCTCGGCCGCGCGGTAGCGGTCGAAGCGGTAACACCCCAGGCCCCAGCCGATCGCCGCCTGCTCCTGGGTCGCCGGCTCCAGCCCGTCCGTCTCAAGACGATAGAGCCCGGTGGCCAGGGTCTCGGCGGCTGCGGCCAGCATCCACAGCGGCGTCCCGGCATCGAACCCCACCAGGACCGCGGCCACCCGTCCCTGTTCGCCCGGCACGCGCAGAACCTGACCGTCCTTGCCCTCGAAGCGGGCCGCCTCGGCCCACGCGCGCCAGGTCGGCGGTGCCGCCTCGAGATGGGCTTCCAGGGTGTCGGTGGTAACGGGTACCAGATCGATGGCATCGTCGGCGGCGTCAACAAAGACAGAATCCACGCGGCTTTCCTCCCGGTTCGGCCAAAACGGCCATAATAACGTCCGTCGGCCGCCCCGGCCGGTACACCCACCGCCACAGGATGTGAGCATGACACCAGCGCTGGAAATTCGCGGCCTGCGCAAGATCTACAAGAACGGATTCGAGGCCCTCAAGGGCATCGATCTCGAGGTGGCGCCCGGGAGTTTCTTCGCCCTGCTGGGTCCCAATGGCGCCGGCAAGTCGACCACCATTGGCATTATCACCTCGCTGATCAACAAGACGGCCGGCGAGGTGCGCGTGTTCGGGCACGACCTCGACCGCGATCAGCAGGCCGTGAAGCGCTCGATCGGTCTGGTCCCGCAGGAGTTCAACTTCAACAACTTCGAGCCGATCGGCGAGATCGTGGTGAACCAGGCGGGCTACTACGGCATCCCGCGCCACGAAGCCTGGCGACGCACCGAGCACTACCTGCGCGAGCTGGGGCTGTGGGAGAAGCGCAAGGACATGGCGCGGACCCTGTCCGGCGGGATGAAACGGCGCCTGATGATTGCCCGCGCCCTGGTGCACGAGCCCCGTCTGCTGATCCTGGACGAGCCGACCGCCGGCGTGGACATCGAGCTGCGCCGCTCGATGTGGGATTTTCTGCGGCGCATCAATACCGATGGCCGCAGCATCATCCTGACCACGCACTACCTGGAAGAGGCGGAGTCCCTCTGTCGCAACATCGCGATCATCGATGACGGCCAGATCGTCGAGAACACGACGATGAAGCAGCTGCTCGCGAAGCTCGAGACCGAAACCATGGTCCTGGACCTCAGCGAGCCCGTCCGGCAGCTGCCCCACGACTCCGAAATCCCGCTGCGCCAGATCGACGAACTCACCCTGGAGGCCGACATCCAGCGCGGGCAGCACCTGAACGACCTCTTCCGTGTGCTGGACCATGCAGGGCTGCGGGTTCAGAGCATGCGCAACAAGTCGAACCGACTGGAAGAGCTGTTTCTCCGCATGACCCGTAGCGACGCCGCCCCGAGCCACCTGACTCAGGGGGCCGAGGGCGCCGCCGAACAGCCGGAGAACCCGCAATGAGCGCTCGCCACCTGCACGACTACTGGGTCGCCTTTCGCACCATTGTGACCAAGGAGGTGCTGCGCTTCGCGCGTATCTGGGTGCAGACCATCCTGCCACCGGTGATCACCACCGCCCTGTACTTCATTATCTTCGGGGGGCTGATCGGCGAGCGCATCGGCGACATGGACGGCTTTCGCTACATGGACTTCATCGTCCCCGGGCTGATCATGCTGGCGGTGATCACCAACAGCTACTCGAACGTCGTATCGTCCTTTTTCGGCTCAAAGTTCCAGCGCCATATTGAGGAGATGCTGGTCTCGCCAATCCCGAACAGCGTAATCATCCTGGGTTTTGTGTTCGGGGGGGTGGCCCGCGGGCTCAGCGTCGGCGTGGCGGTCCTGCTTGTTTCCCTGTTCTTCAGCCCTCTGAGCATCCACAACATCGGCGTGATGCTGGTCGTCGTCCTGCTCACCTCAATCCTGTTCGCGCTGGCTGGACTGATCAACGGCGTATTCGCCCGCACCTTCGACGACATCGCGATCGTGCCCACTTTCGTGCTCACGCCCCTGACCTATCTCGGCGGCGTGTTCTATTCGGTCAGCCTGCTCCCCGAGTTCTGGCAGGGCGTGTCGATGCTCAACCCGATCCTCTACATGGTGGACGGATTCCGCTACGGCAGTCTTGGGTCCAGTGACTTCCCGATCATGGTCTCGTTTGCCGTAATTGTGGCCTTCATCGCGGTCTTGTACACGGCGGCCCTGATACTGTTGAACAAGGGGATCGGGATCCGGTCCTGATGCATCACGACAATGCCACCCTGCCCGCGACTCCGCGCAACGTGGGCAAGAGGGGGTTTATTACCGGAAAAAACGTGGTATAAAGCGGAAACTTTTCCGGGTAGAGGCCATATGGGCGTCAAACGAAAGATTCCACCCGTCTTTCTTCTCGGCGCGGCCGGGCTCGCTGTAGCAATCAGCGCCAGTCTCCTTCTCGCTTCACAACCCGCAGAAACCTCGCAACCGCTGGACATTGCAGCGCTGCAGGCCGGGTCCAACGGCAAGATGTCGCCGATGGTCCCCAGCATTTCTTCCAATGGCCGGAATGGTCAGGCCGAGCGTCTCTCGCAGTCGCGCCATACGGCGCCAGCCGAACACACCGGTTCGCACTTCGATGCCGAAGCCACCAAGGTGGCCTACGCGACCGATTTGATTAATGATTCCGGCTTTGACGACGAGACCGACTACCCCACCTCCTACGAAACCTTCGACCTCGACGAAGGCGACGACCGCGTGGTGGAAGACGACCGCTCGGACTGGAACACCCATACGCTAGACCAGGGCGAACGCCTGACCAGCCTCTGGCAACGCGACTGGGATCTGCCGCTGGCGACCCTGTACCGCCTGCTGGACGACGACGAGAACGCCTCCATCCTCAATCGTATCCGGCCGGGTCAGGAGATCGAGTGGCAGGTCGACGAGGAAGGCTACCTGACCCATCTGCGCCTGTGGACCGACCGCGCCAGCGGCTACGAGTGGGTCCGCGAAGACGACGGTTGGGATTTTGAACGGGGCGAAGTCGAAAACGGTCGCGAAGTCAGCCATATGGTGATCAGCGCCGAGATCGAGGGCAATATCTCCGCCGCGTTGGCCCAGCGCACCGATCTTTCGCCACGCGCGGCCGGTGCCATTGCCGTATTGCTGGATCGCTACCTTCCGGTCCGCACCCACGCCCGCAGCGGTGACGAGTTCACCCTGCTGCTGGAGATGGAAACCCTGGTCGGTGACGACACCCCGCACAACCTGCGCCTGCTGGCGTTTGACTACGAAGGTCAGCGCATTTCGGTGCGCGCCGCGCGTAATACCAACGGCCGCTTCTACACGCCGGACGGCGAGAGCCTTTTGCCACCATTCGACCGCCGCCCGTTCTCGGGCAATTACCGCATCAGCTCCAACTTTGACCCGCGTCGTCGGCATCCGGTGACGGGTCGTGTGGCCCCACACTCCGGCACCGACTTCGCGATGCCGATCGGTACGCCCGTGAACGCCCCCGCCGACGGACGCGTCACCCGAGTCGAGAACCACCCCTATGCCGGGCGTTTCATCGTCATCGAACACGGACAGGGATACTCCACTCGCTATCTCCACCTGCACCGGCAACTGGTCAGCGTCGGAGACACCGTGAAACGCGGGGACCGTATCGCGCTATCCGGCAATACCGGCCGCTCAACCGGGCCGCATCTGCATTACGAGATCCACGTGAACAACCAGCCGCGCGACCCGATGCGCGTCGAACTCCCGGAAAGCGAGTCGCTCGCGGGCGAGGAACTGGAGAAGTTCAAGAGCCTGAGCCAGACCCTGCTGGCGCAGCTCGACAACAGCGAACGCAACACGCAGGTCGCATTCACGCCCTACGACGAGTTGCTGAGCCAGTAACGCATAGCCTTTGCTACAGGTTGGCACCTCACCTCGTTACAGGTGGGGCGCGCTTCGATTGTGACCCCCGTACATTCTCCTGCTATCCCGTGTGAACCACTGACGCAGGCGCACCTCGTCTGGCGCGACGGGCGTCCGTACGCACCCGAGTACCAGGACGCCTATTTTGGTTCGGACGATCCCGGCGCCGAGGCCTTCGAGGTCTTCATCCAGGCCAACGAGCTCCCGCGCCGATTTGCCGCCGGCGGAAGGGTGGCCATCGGGGAAACGGGTTTTGGTACAGGCCTCAACGTCCTGCTGACGCTGCAACAGTGGCGGCAACACGCGCCGCCCGGCGCCTTCCTGTCGATACTGAGCCTGGAAGCCCATCCGTTGTCGCTCGACGATCTGCGGGAGGTCCATCGGCACCTGGACCTGGACGACGCAGACAGCCAGGCCCTGTGCGCGCAGTATCCGCCGCCGATCAGCGGCCTGCACCGAATTGTGTTCCCCGGAGCCCGGGCCATCCTGACGCTCGGTCTGGGCGATGCCGCCCCCCTGCTGGCGCAGATCCGCGGCGGTATCGATGCCTGGTTCCTGGACGGTTTCGCGCCGCGTTCGAACCCGGGCCTGTGGAATACGGCGGTCTTTCGCCAGATCGCGCGGCTTTCCCACCCGGGTGCCACCTTTGGCACCTATACCGCGGCCGGTCAGGTACGCCGGGATCTGGAGGCCGTGGGATTTGCAGTCAAACGCGCCCCGGGACATGGCCAGAAGCGTGAACGCCTGCAAGGCTGCTATCGCGGAACCGTACCGGACGCGCACAAGCGGCCCCGGGTTGCGGTCATCGGTGCCGGCGTTGCCGGGCTCGCCTCTGCATTTGCATTGCACAACAGAGGCTGCGAAGTCGGGGTATTCGACCCTGCCGGCGCCGGGGGCGGCGCGTCCGGAAACCCGGCCGCGGTCCTGTTGCCCAACCCTCACCCCAAAGACACGGAGCTGAATCATCTGGCCCTCGCCGGCATGCGCTCGACCCGTGCCCTGCTCGGCGAAATTACCGTACAAACCGGCATTGACCCCGTGCTGGCGGAAGGCGTCTCCTTTCATGGCGTCAGCGCCCATGGCCGCAAGCGGGTGCAGCGCCTGCTGCGCGCAGGGCGGGAGCACACCGGGGCGTTGTTCGAGCCCGAGGGCGGGCCGGATTCGGGTCCGGAGCCACGTCTGTACTATCCCGGGGGGTGCGGCCTTAATCTCGCCCGGCTTTGTACGGCCCTCGCGCAGTCGCTCCCGCCTGTGGAGACCCGCCTGATCACCGGTCTGCGCCTCACCGACGAGGGCCTGATACTGGAAGCCGAACCGGCCGAATCCAACGCCGATCCTCTCCCATGGGATCACGTGATCGTCGCAACGGCGGCTTCCGGGTTGCACACCCTGTGCCCGGAACTGGAACAGGTATCGACCGTTTCCGGGCAAATGACGCGGGTCCGTGCCCCGCTCCCGGACTGGGGCGGACAGGTCGCGACGGGACAGGGGTACTGCATCCCGCTCGGTCCGGGCGAGGCCTGGATTGGGGCTACGTATCGGCGGACACAGATGCCGGATCCAGCGGACGCCGCACCCGACACCACTCCCCGCGCCGAGGACGACCAGCTCAACCTCGAACACCTGAGCTGGATTCCCGGACTCGGCGACCCCGCACAGGTCGAGACGCTGGAACGCTGGGCGGGGACCCGTGCCGTGGTACGCGATCGCTTGCCTCTGGCCGGTGCGAGCCTCCGCGACCCCCGCCGCCGGATCTGGCTGAATGTGGCCCACGGCTCGCGCGGGCTGCTGTACGCGCCCCTGGCCGCGGAATTGCTGGCTGACCGCCTGCTGGGTCTTCCGGAACCGCTGCTGGACAGCACCTCTGGCCGCCTCGACCCGCAACGCCCCCTCTCCTAGTCGCGAAGAACACGCCCCACTAGGGAGATGCTGATTGAATCGCGCGTCCGCGCTCGAGTCGTTTTTGCGTGCGTTTAATGCGCGGTGACGGCCGTGCAGTCATTCTGCACAAAGGAGCCGCAACGCCGTTCCCACGCCCGTTTCTGATAACAACGGGCGGCCGAGCCCCTGCTTTGAATGGCTGGTGGGGTTGGTGCCCCCTGTTCCCCGATCCTGCGTTGCGCCCCGAATCCATCAAAAACGGGCGGGTAGAACCACTACCCGCTGCCAGAGGCGCCTTGTCTCGGAAAACAGGGGGCGCCAACGCGGACGTGCGATTCAATCAGCGTCTCCCTAGCGGAGTGTTGGCGACTTACGCCCGCGGCGTGGAGCGTCCATCGTTATGGGGTGCATCACCCGCCAGGCCGACATCATTGTGCCCCTGCGCCTTGACCTGATACATCGCACGATCGGCCGCAACCATCAGGTCCGACAGATGCCGGCCTACATCCGGATAGAAGGCCACACCAATACTGGATGTGATTTTCAGCTCCACGAATTCGCCAGGACCGGTGTGGACCTCGAACGTATTATTGAGGTCCTGCTGAACCCGCTGGGCCAGATGAAGGCCCTCTTCACGCTCCTCCAGCGGCGCGGTCAGGACGATGAACTCGTCCCCACCCAGACGGACGAGGACGTCGTCCGGGCGCAGGTGCGATTTCAACCGTTCCGCGACCCGGCGCAAGAGCTGATCGCCCACGGCATGACCATAGCGGTCATTCACCGGCTTGAAATGATCCAGATCGATGAAGAGCAGCGCGAGGCGCCCCCCCTGACGCTCGGCGCGCGCCGCTAACCGCGGGAACGCACGATCCATTGCCGCCCGGTTGGCCATCCCGGTCAGGGGGTCTTCCCAGGCCATGGTCTTCAACTTGACTTCGAGTTCCCGCCGATCCGTGACATCAAGCGCGTGCCAGACAACGGCGGGAAGGCCGTTGATTGCGCGCGCAAGAGGCCGGATCCGTGCCTCGAACCAGCGCGCACCGGTTTCATGCTCGGGGATACCCAGGCGCTTCAGCAGATCCACGTCCAGACGGTATTCGTTCGTTTGCAGTGTCCCCTCGTCGATCGCCCGGTTCACCATTTCCAGGAAGTTCGCCGCCACGTCCGAGGGAAACAACTGATCCAGGGTGTCGCCAAGGAGGGCCGGGGCCATCTCCTGTCGATGGCAAGCCTCCCCGAACACGTGTCGAACCGTTCCCTCCGAATCGACCACAAAAGCATACCCCGGAATGGCCTCGAACATCGCGTCCTGTAGATCCCGCGCCGCCGTCAGTGCGTCGAACAACAACCGGTTTTCATTGACGTCGACGAACGTCAACAGCCATGCACGGCCTTGCTCCCAGTCCACAGGCACCCAGCGCAACAGGAAAAATCGACAGCCCCCTTGAGACACGCATATGCGAACCTCGCGCCCATGTGTCTCGGCCGGCGTATCGGTGAAATCGAGGTTGGGTGGAAGCCGATCGAGATCATCCGGATGCACAAGATCCAGCTGGGCCAGCACCGTATTCACAGGCGGTTGTTGCCCCAGCATCCGAACAAACGCCGGGTTTGCCCAGATGATACGTCGCCCGGATACCACCAGCGTCGGGTCTTCCAGTCGATTCAGCAAACCCCGGTAGCGATCAAGGTCGCGCCGACGGGCCTGCAGGCCCGTCCCAACCCGATAGGTGTACCCGCCGACCGCAAGTGCGGCCACGAACCCCAAGGCCCACCAGGCCATGGGGCGGTCCGTCGCCCTGTACGCCGGGTCTACATCGGCCAATAGTTGCCATTCGCCCCCGGGAAAACGAATTCGATGCCGGTACGGGGCATCCTCGCCGAGGCCATGCGGGTTGTAGAACAACGGGCCGGCCTCGCCCACACCATCCCGGCCGCGCAGGGCCAGCAACAGCGTCCCCCGTTGTTCACCGATGCCCGCACGCTCCAGCAAGGCCTCAAAATCGAGCGCTATGCTGCTGATGCTCAGCTGGTTTGCATGCTCGTCAATGACTAGGTGAGAAGGCCCATCTGGAGCGGGATCCGTGTCCACCGGGGCGCGCACCAAGAGCCCATAGCCACCCTGAACCAGCGGCCAGGGGCCCGCTACGACCACCTCTCGTTCGTTCAGGACTCGGCGAAAGGAATCCGCCTGTTCGGGATGAGTCGCGAGATTGAGCCCGACCACGTCCTCGTTCCCCTCGAGGGGATAGACGAATTCGATGATTGGCCCCCGTGCCAGCGTGAGGGAGATCACCAGGTCTTCATGCCCGCGGTAGATGCGCTCGGCTACGCGCTCGAACTCGTCGCTTTCCAGGTCCGGATGCACATAGGCGTAGGCCGCCAGGCCGATGGTCGAATGCACCAGCCCATTGATCAGGCTTTCCACCTGAGTGCGCAGACTGGCGAGCTCGCCCGCCACCGCGGCACTCTGGCGATCTTCCAGCTCGATCTTCCAGGCGCGATCAATCAGCAGAAACAGCCCGAGGAACACGAGAGCGGCCGCCAGGCCCAGAACAAAGGGACCCGCCGTGGAGTGCGAATCCCGGCCCTCGTGTCGAGGCGCGTCGTCAGGGGCTTCCGTGCGCGTGTGGGTACTGTCATCCATGCCCAGACCTGTCACTACCAGCGGAATACCCACTATGCGCCCAAAACGCCCCCCTGTGAACGGTGAGATCGCTGCTCGGCAAAGGCCCAGAAACATGCTTCCGCGAGGCATGAAAGGTCCAGATAACACGGGCGGAAGGAACGGTATGGTGGGGGCGGCCGGACTCGAACCGGCACAGCCTTGCGGCCGAGGCATTTTAAGTGCCTTGCGTCTACCCGTTTCGCCACGCCCCCGGGGACTCGCATCATACCGGCTGCGCAAGCCCCGTGTGGAGTGTCAGTCGTGCGACTCGCTCCCCTGCGAGCCGTCCGCCATCTCGGCGATGGGCAGCGGGATGTGCAATGCAGCGGCCATGGCGCGCAACAGCTCGATCTCGGCCACCTGAACACCACCGCCGCGCTGAACCGTCGCCAGCATCGCCTCCACCAGTGTCCGCTTGTCCTTGACCCGCAGCTGGTCGAGCCGCTCCAGGGCCTTGTCCAGCACGGATGCCCAGGCGGTACCGGCGGTGGCCTGCTCGAGCTCGGGCGGAGCTTCCGACTCCAGCGGCATGATGCCGGTCAGCGCCGCCACACCGGCATTGAACGCCGTGACAGCCGCTTCGGCGTCGTCCGGGTGACCATGGTGCGCGAGGACCGCCAGCACGTAGCGCGCCTGGCCACTGTTATCGGCCAGTCGCCGGCGGCCGCCCGAACGGGCCTGCGAGGGACGTTCGACATCCCGCAGGTGACGCCGTACAAGCCGTCCGAGCGCATATTCGAAAGCCGACACCCGCCCATCGGCCTGGATCAGCTCGTCCACCAGCCCCGACAAGACCTCACGTTCCTGTGGCGGGTGCCGACGCAGCACGGGGAAAGCCATCTCCAGCAGCGGAATGCGCAGGTCGGGACTCAGCTCCGGGACCTCCTGCAGCAGTTCGCGTACACGCTTCTCGCTGTCTTCACCGCGCGTCTCGAGGATGCACATCAGCTGGGCATCCCTCACCTCGGAGTCTGGCGAAATCAGCAAGTACAGTACCGCCTCGGCGGCCCAGCGGTCGGAATGCACCGAACGTTCCAGGATACTCGGCACCGCAGCGACCAGGAACCCGGCCCCGAGGATATGCGCAAGTCCGGGATCGCCGATCGCATCGAGCAGTGCCTCGGGATGCAGCCCCAGTCCGCTGCCGGCCTTCGGCTCGGCCTGTTCGCGTGCGGCCTCGGCCTCCTGCTCCTCGCGCCGGCGCCGCGCATCTTCCTGCATGCGCTTGTGCAGGGCCTTGAGTTCCGAGGGATCAAACCCCGGCTCGATCTTGCGTATGCGATCCTCCAGCGGCGGATGCGTCGCGAACATCCTGCCCAGGCCGCCATTGACGAACAGCATGTGCCCAACCTCCTCGCTGTTCGCGTTAAGACCGGAATAGCTCGCTCCGATCTTCTTCAGCGCCCCCGCAATGCCCTCTGGCTGCCGTGTGAACTGCACCGCCGAGGCATCCGCCAGGTACTCGCGCTGGCGCGAAACGGATGCGCGGATCCAGCGCCCGAAAAACAGACCGATATAGCCGACGATCATCAGCACCAGGCCGGCGACTACGATCCCGCCGGCGTTGCGGTTGTTACGTGAAAAGCGCATGGCCAAAAGCACGCGCTGCCCGATCAGCGCCATCACCAGAATCCCGAACAGCATCCCCACCAGACGGATGTTCATGCGCATGTCGCCATTGAGGATATGTCCGAACTCGTGGGCAACCACACCCTGCAACTCGGCCCGGTTCAGATGTTCCAGTGCACCGCGCGTGACCGCAATCGCGGCATCCGATGGTGAGTACCCGGCTGCGAAGGCGTTGATACCCGGCTCCTGCTCCAGCACGTAGACCTCGGGCACAGGGACGCCCGAGGCGATTGCGACTTCTTCCACCACGTTCATCAGGCGTCGACGCAACGGGTCTCGCGTGTCGCCCTCGACGCGTGTCCCGCCAAGCTCGCGCGCCACCGCGCCACCGCCATCCCGCAGGCTCAGCATGCGATAGAGACTGCCCAGGCCAATCAGCCCCACGGTGAACGCGCTGGTCCAGCCGACCACCTCCAGGTTGTCGCGAAGAAACTCCCGGGTCAGCCAGGGTTCGCCCGGTGCGGTCGCCTGCGCCTGGCCGAACAACACCAGCGCGATCAGGTTCATCACCACCACAATCGCCAGCACGGCCAGCATGAACAGGCCCAGCAGCCAGCGCGTGCGCCGCTGGGCACGGTCCTGATGCTCAAAGAAATTCATGCCCTGTCCCTAGGAGAAGTTGACCTCGACCGGCTCGCGCTTTTGCGGATCCTCGATCTCCAGCAATTGTGCCGGGCGGAAGCCGAAGTTGTTCGCGATCAGCGTGTTCGGAAACATCTCGCGCAGGATGTTGTACTGCATCACCGCGTCGTTGTAGCCCTGACGTGCGAAGGCGACCCGGTTCTCGGTACTGGTCAGCTCCTCGGAGAGCTGCATCATGTTCTGGTTCGCTTTCAGGTCCGGATAGTTCTCGGACAATGCGAACAGGCGACCGAGCGCCCCCGAAAGCCCCTGCTCGGAGCTGGAGAGCTTCCGCACGGCTTCTGCATTGGTCGGATCGCCGCCCACCTGCTTGAGGCTGTCCATCGCCTGATTGCGCGCCTGGATCACCGCCTCCAGCGTGTCGCGCTCATGGCTCATGTAGCGCTCCGCGACCTTCACCAGGTTGGGGATCAGGTCGTAGCGGCGCGTCAGCTGCACGTCGATCTGGGCAAACGCGTTCTTGTAGCGGTTACGCGCCGTGACCAGGCGGTTGTACGTCCAGACCGCCCAGACCACGAGCAGCACCACAATCGCGATCAGCACCCATTCCATACCGGCCTCTCCCTCAGCGAACAAAGCCCCGAGTGTACGCAGGAACGCCGCCGCCGGCGAACGCAGGGGCCTGCGTGAACCCGGCGCAGCCGTGCTATACCCTGACCCCCATCAACCCCCGGAGCCTTACGGATTCCTGAATGAATCTCTCGACCCTTCTCGGCATTATCGGCAGCCTGCTGGTTTTCGGCAGCGTGATCGCCTTTTCCTCGCAGGACCTGCATGCCTTCCTGAACCTGCCGGGGCTGGGCATCGTGCTCGGCGGTACGATCGCCGCGACCCTGATGAGCTACCCCTTTCACGAGGTGGTGCGCGTCTTCCGTGCGGGGGCGCACGCCATCCGCGAGGAGCGCTACGACATCGCCCGCGACCTGGAAGAGATCGTTCAGGTCTCGCGCTACTGGTACTCGCAGAACCTGCGCGGCGTCCAGCAGCGCCTGGAGCAGGTCCAGAATCCGTTCCTGCGCACCGGCATCCAGCTGGTGATCGATGACACCCCGATGGACGACATCCAGGACCTGCTCAACTGGCGCATGGCCCGCCTGCGCGCCCGCGAACAGGCCGATGCGCAGATGTTTCGCACCATGGCCACCTATGCCCCGGCCTTCGGCATGCTGGGGACACTGATTGGCCTGATCAATCTGCTGCTGACCACCGAGACCGATGACTTCACCATCATCGCGGTCAACCTCGGGATCGCCCTGATCACCACGTTCTACGGCATCCTGCTGGCAAACCTCGTGTTCCGCCCGATCGCGATCAAGCTGGAACGGCGCACCGAGGGCCGCGTCGTGCTGATGACCATGGTGCTCGAAGGCATCATGCTGATGCGCAAGGGCCGCAGCCCGGGGTACATCCGCGAGACCCTGCGTTCGTTCATGGAGAACCACCGCGACGAGATCCGCCAGACCGAGCCAAACGGCGAACCCGATCCGGATGAAGCCGAACGCCAGGAACGCACCTGAGCATGCCCAGCCCCGGATACTCCACCTCCAACCGCGCGGCCATGCAGGCCGAGATGGACGCCCAGGCGGCGACGCGACCGGAACAGGCCTTTCTCGGCTCCTATCCCGGCGAGCGCCAGCGCGATGACGAGCACGCCTGGATCCTCACCTACCTCGACGTCCTCACCCTGGTCATCGTCATATTCGTAATCATGTTGACCTTCATGGACCCGCGCGACGACCGCCCCCTGGCCACCGCGGCCCAGCCCATCCAGCTCGCTCACCCCGATCGCCAGGCCCTCCTCGACCCGTTGGTCGCGCCGCTAATGGAGGACCTCGGCGATCTCGAGGCGCGACCGCATGAACCGCTGCCGGAGGTCGACGACCCCGACCCCGAGGGCACAGCCACCACTGCATCCCGACTGCGCGAGCAGGCGCCGCAGGGAGTCGAGGTCGTCGAACACCCCGGCCGCACCGAGCTGCGCATCCAGGACGAGATCCTGTTCGCCAGCGGGCAGGCCGATCTGCAACCGGAAGGCCGGATGTTGCTGGCCCAACTGGAGCCCCTGCTGGACGAGCACGACGGCCTGATCACCGTCGAGGGACACACCGACAACATCCCGATTGCGACTGAGCGCTTTCCGTCCAACTGGGAGCTCTCCTCGGCCCGCGCCAGCGGCGTGGTCCGCTATCTGCTGGACCAGGGGCTCGAGGCCGAGCGACTGCGCGCCGTGGGCCGGGCCGACACCCAGCCTGTGGCCAGCAACGACACCGCACGCGGCCGTTCCGAGAACCGGCGTGTCGCGCTGATCCTCGAGTCTCCAACGGCCGCGCATCCATGACGGTCGAGGGATTCCCATGCCTGCCCCGGGAATCCCGCAGCACGCAACCCACCACTTGACCGCAGACCCTCCGCCCCTGAAGCTGTGCACCTTATTCAGCTTATGAGCAACTGGCGGACATGCGCACAGGACGCGGCCTCCTACTCGGCGACTTCCTCGACACCACCAATCACAAGGACAAGCTGATCGCCCTGATCGGCGCCGTGGTCGGGCTGTATCTGTCACTGGAGGTCGCGGCCTCGGTCACCGAAAGCGGCATCAACGGCCTCATCCTGGCCTCGCTGGGCGCTACCGCCGTGCTGCTCTTCGCCGCACCCCGGGCCGCGCTGTCGCAGCCCTGGAATGTCCTCGGCGGGCATGCCATTGCCGCGATCGTCGGAGTCGCCGTCCGGCAGGCGGTAGACCACCCGCTGTTGGCCGCCGCGCTGGCGGTCGGCCTCACCGTCTATGCGATGTACTACCTGCGCTGCCTGCACCCACCCGGGGGCGCCACAGCGCTGTATGCCGTGGTCGGCGGGGCGTCGGTCGAGGAACTCGGCCTGCTGTTCATCCTGCACCCCGTGCTGTCCAGCGTGGCCGTCATGCTGATGGTCGCCATAGTGATCAACTACCCTTTTCCATGGCGTCGCTACCCGGCGGCCCTGGCGCGCCTGGACGAGCCCTCACCCGCCGGCCCATCCGGTGCACTGGAACGTGCGGGCTTGAGCCAGGCGGACCTGGAGCACGCGATGCGCGATCTCAATCTGTATCTCGACATGACCGAGGACGACCTGGCCCGCCTCTATCTGCTGGCACGACGCCACCACGAGCACCCGGACGCGATCGATCCTGCGGATATTCGACCCGGACAGTGCTACAGCAACGGCGCCCAGGACCACGCCTGGAGCGTGCGCAAGGTCCTGGCGCGAGATGCCGACCTGATCACGTATCGCGTCATCAGCGGCGCGGGCGTTCCCGAGGAAGGCCGCTGCTCCGTGACGGACTTTGTTGCCTGGGCACACCATCGCCTGGACGCTCCAGGGTGACCATTACCATAGCCTGGGCACCGCCAGGCCCCTTTGGCGAGAATCCCGACACATGCTTATACTCGCGGCGCGGCTGTCTCCGTAGCTCAGCTGGATAGAGCAGCCCCCTCCTAAGGGGCAGGTCGCAGGTTCGAATCCTGCCGGGGACACCATCTTCCATTAGTGGTTCCTTAACGAACTGGTGTCGACGGAAAATCCGCCGTAAGGTACGTCAATGGCGACGCTCACCACGGAACAAGCCGAACGGCTGGTCGATCTCCTGGCCCCACTGATCGGGGTGCAGGGAGAAGTGGACGGCCGCATGGTGGAACTGGTCGAGGTCCTAGACGAAGGCCCACGCGGCGAGCCGGGTATCGCATTAATGGAGACCGGCCTGGACCGCCCGATCCAGGCGAATCAGTACGGCGACCCGCTTTCGCGGCATTCTCTGGTTCGCACCCTGCCGCTGCTATCCGAGGTCGAACGCGACATCCATCCGGTGCTGCGCCAGCTCCTCCCAGAGGACGTCTTGACGGATCTGCGACGGGCGCTCGGAAACTGAAACGGCATCGTCCAGACAGGCTTCTATCCCGCGCATCATGGGCTCCAGGTGGGGCCATACCGCATCCAGCATGTAGGGCTGCGCCTCGGGCGTCGGATGGATCCCGTCATCCATGATCATCCCGTCGCGAAAGGCGACCTCGTGCAGGAAGAACGGCTCGAACACCAGCCCGCGTTCCCGCGCCAGATCGGCGAAGACGGCCTCGAACCGCTGACTGTACTGGGGGCCGTAGTTGGGCGGAATGCGGATCCCGAGCAGCAGGGTCTGGGCGCCCGCCGCGTCGATCGCCTCCAGCATCGCCTCCAGGTTCTCGCGCATGGCCCGTGGCGAGAGTCCGCGCAGGCCGTCGTTGCCCCCCAGGGCCAGGATCACAAGGTCGGGGCTCTCGCGTTCGAGGACCTCCGGCAGGCGTTCGCGCCCCCCGGCCGTCGTCTCGCCACTAATGGAGGCATTCGCCACGTGCCAGGGATGATTGCGCTCGCTCAGACGCTCTTCCAGAAGCCCCACCCAGCTTTCCGCATCGCTCATCCCGAATGCCGCGCTCAGGGAATCACCGAACACCAGCACCTTCGCGGGTTCTTCCCCCGAATTTTCCGAGCTGATGGAATTCGCAAGGCCAAGCGGACTCCATAGCACCGCGAGCCACGCAATAATGACCAGGGAATAACGCCACATGGATGCATCCTCATCTTCGGTTCTGGAAGCCCGCGACCTGCAACAGCGGATCGCCGGACCCAGCGGTGTACTGGATATTCTGCGCGGAGTCTCGCTCTCGGTTCACACCGGCGAGACCGTTGCCATCCTCGGCGCCTCCGGCTCTGGCAAGTCCACATTGCTGGGACTTCTAGCAGGTCTGGACGCCCCAAGTGCCGGAGAAGTTCGCTTGCTGGGGCAAACGATCAGTGAGCTGGACGAGGATGGCCGGGCGGCCCTGCGCGCCGGGCGCGTCGGCTTTGTTTTCCAGTCCTTCCAGCTCCTCCCGGCACTGACCGCCTTCGAGAACGTGCTCCTCCCGCTTGAACTGAACCCCGAGCACGAGGCTCGCTCGCAAACCGAGATCGCCGCCTGGGCCCGCGACGCGCTGAAGCGCGTCGGGCTGAGCGAGCGCGAAGCCCACTACCCGCACCAGCTCTCGGGAGGCGAGCAGCAGCGCGTCGCCATTGCCCGCGCGATCGTGGATCGCCCCGCCGTGTTGTTCGCCGACGAGCCCACCGGCAATCTCGACGGCCAGACCGGTAGCCGCATCATCGAACTGCTGTTCAGCCTGGCCCGACAACCGGATGACCACGGTCAGCGCACGGCGCTGATCCTGGTGACACACGACGCCGATCTCGCGCAGCAATGCGACCGCATCCTCCATATCCAGGACGGCGTGCTGGCATGACACGTCTTTCCGGGCGCGGTGGTCCGCGCGAATGGCTTCGCGGTACCTGGCGCGAGTGGCGCAGTGCCGAACTGCGCGTGCTTGCCGCGGCGCTGGTCGTCGCGGTGGCGGCGGTCGCGGCGGTCGGATTTTTCACCGACCGGGTTGATCGCGGCATGGCACAGCAGGCGACACTGCTGCTGGGCGGTGACATGGCCGTGGTCGGCGACCAGCCGATCTCGGAGGACTGGCTCGCGGAGGCCGAACGCCGAGGCCTGCAGACCGCCCGCACCGCCGCGCTGCCCAGCGTGCTGTTTACCCCCGAGGACGACTCCCGCCTGTCCGCGCTGCGCGCGGTGGACCGTGACTGGCCTCTGCTGGGCGAAGCCCTCGTACGCACCGCCCCGGACGCGGACCCCGAGCTACGCACCGAGGGGCCGGAACCTGGTACGGCCTGGCTGGAGGGCGCCCTGCTGCAGGCCCTGGAGCTGGAGGTTGGCGATACGGTCGAGGTCGGCGAACTGGTGCTGGAAGTGGCCGGCGAGATCGCCCGCGAACCCGACCGCGGCAGCGCCCTGCTGGATATCGCACCCCGGCTGATGCTCGCCTATGACGATCTCGAGGTCAGCGGGCTGATCGGACCCGGCAGTCGCGTGCGCTACGAACTCTTTGCGACCGGCCCGGCGGCGCAGATCGAAAGCTACCGCGACTGGATCGAGGAGCGGCTGGAGCCGGGTCAGCGCCTGCGCGAGCTCGATGACGCCAACCCGGAGCTGCAGGTCGCCATCGAGCGGGCCGAGCGCTTTCTCGGGCTGGCCTCGCTGATGGCAGTCCTGCTGGCCGGCGCGGCGATCGCGGTGGCCGCCCATCATTTTGCCCAGCGCCGCGCGGATGCCGCCGCGGTCATGCGGGCGCTGGGGGCCAGCGGACGCCATGTACTCAGGCTTTATTTTGGTCACGTCCTGATCATTGCCCTGCTCGCCAGTGGTATCGGACTGGTCATCGGATTTGCCGCGCAGTTCGTGCTCTCCGCGCTGCTCGGGGAATGGCTGGCGGGTGACCTGCCGCCCCCGGGGTTACGCCCGGTAGCGGCGGGCCTCGGCGTGGGGCTGATTACCGCGGTCGGCTTCGCCCTGCCCGCGTTGCTGCGCATCGGCCAGGTGTCTCCCCTGCGCGTGCTGCGCCGCGATCTGGGGCTCCCGCCCGCGTCCGTCTGGCTGTCGGGACTGCTGGCCCTGCTGGCCTTCGGTGCGCTGTTGTACTGGCAGGCGGCCGACCCGCGTCTGGCCGCCTGGGTCCTGCTCGGGACCGCGGGCGCGCTAATCGTGCTCGGGGCACTGGGCCTGCTGCTGGTGCTGGCCCTGCGCCCGCTGCGCAATCATGGAGGTATGGCCATGCGCTTTGGTCTGGCCAACCTTTCCCGCCGTGGCGGACTGAGCGCCGTGCAACTGGTCGCCTTCAGCATCGGCATCCTCGCGCTGCTGCTGCTGGCGATCGTGCGCGTGGACCTGCTCTCCGCCTGGGATGCCAGCATCCCCGCCGATGCACCGAACCAGTTCTTCGTCAACATCCAGCCCGGGCAGGAAGAGGCCTTTGCCGACCGAATCGAGGCCTCCGGGCTCGAACGCCCGCAGTTGGACCCAATGATTCGCGGGCGCCTGATCGCGATCAACGACCAGCCGGTCCAGCCCGATGATTTTGACGACGACCAGACCCGGCGTCTGGTGGATCGCGAGTTCAACCTTTCCTACGCGGAAGAACCGCCAGAGCACAACCGCGTGGTGGAAGGCCACTGGTTCCACCACGGGCCGACCGGCGAGGATGCGGACGGCGCATGGTCGGTCGAGGCCGGTTTGATGGAACGTTTCGGTCTGGAGATTGGCGACAGCCTGACCTTCCGAGTGGGCGGGCAACCCGTGCGCGGCATGATCGCCAACGTGCGCGAGGTCGACTGGGACAGCTTCCGGGTCAATTTCTTTGTGATCGGCCCACCCGCTCTGTTGGGCGAACAGCCGCGCACCTACATCACCGCACTGCATGTGCCGGAGGGGATGGGCGCCGAGCAGAACCGCTGGCTGCGGGAATTCCCGGCCGTCTCCGCGATCGACGTCGGCGCGATCCTCGAGCAGGTTCGTGACGTGATGGATCAGGCCACCCGCGCCGTGGAGTATGTGTTCCTGTTTACACTGCTCGCGGGCCTGACCGTGCTGTTTGCGGCTGTGCAGGCCACACGCGACGTGCGCCGCCGCGAGACCGCCCTGCTGCGCACCCTGGGGGCCCGACGCCACCACATCCGGCGGGCGTTGCTGGCCGAGTTTGGCAGCCTGGGCTTTCTGGCGGGTCTGCTGGCAGCCGTCATCGCGACCGCCGTGGGGGGCCTGCTGGCCTGGCAGGTATTCGAGTTCGACTACCGCGTCAACCCGATGACCTTCGTGTTCGGGATTGTCGGCGGGACCCTGGGCATCGCGCTGGCCGGATGGCTGGGGACGCGCAGCGTACTGCGCCAGGCGCCGCTCGGGGTCCTGCGCGGCCCCGAGTGATGGGCGCCACGACCATCAGTGGCCGTACATGATGTCCACGTCGAGGAAACCGAACAGCACCAGGGCCGCCAGCGCCCAGACATAGAAGGAAAAGACCTTCAGGCGCGCGCGATAGAGGAAGAACAACACCATCTTCAGGGAGACGACCCCGACCACAGCCGAGACCACGAACCCCACGATCACCGGCGTCCAGGTCAGATCCCCCAACCCGTTGCCGTTGATCCAGACGTCCAGCGACTGTACGGCGGTGGCCGCCAGGATGGTCGGGATCGCGAGGAAGAAGCTGTATTCCGCCGCCCAGCGCCGCTTGAGGCCCGAGAACAGCGCGAAGGTGATGGTCATGCCGCTGCGGCTCAGGCCGGGCACCAGCGCAAAGCCCTGGGCCACACCAATGATCGTGGCGATCTTCGGCCCCAGCTTGCGCAGGCCCAACGGGCGGCGACTGAGACGGTCTGTCCACCACAGCAGGATGCCCGTGAGCGTGAGCGTACCGGCGATCAGCGTCGGGTTGGCAAACACGTGCTCGAAGCTCGCCTTCAGCGTAAAGCCGATCACGGCCGTCGCGAACACCGACAAGCCGCAAAGCAGTGCCAGGCGCAGGAATAGCATCTCGCGACCCGCGCTTCCGCCCGCCGAGGCCCATTGCCAGCTCTCTCGAGCAATCCCGCCACTCAGGCGCCACAGGCTCTGGCGGAACACATAGACGATCGATACCAACGTGCCGACATGCACCACCAGGTCGAACAGGATCATCTCCGGGCTTTCCGGTGGCGGCAGCGGCTCGCCACTGAGGATCAGCCAGTGCTGGGTCAGTACCAGGTGGGCAGTCGAACTGACCGGCAAGAACATGAAAATGCCCTGCACGACACCGAGCAGGGTGGCAACCCAAACTGTCATTCCGATTCCGGTTTTCTCCCAAAGGCGGGCGCAGTATACGGAAACGGCCCGGGAAACGTTGTTACCGGGTTCGCGCCCCGGCGCTCGGTTTCATATACCCAACGTACTTGTTTTTGCGTCAGCACGCGCTTATCGTACCGTTATACATTCACATAGCCGTATATTTGGCAGCCGACCAACCGAACCCGTGCGACCCGCGAGAACGTACGGGACCTGGCGAGCGCCGATCTGGCCTGCAAACCGCCAACGAGTCACTCCCCATGCAACTCACTCGCTTCACTGATTTCTCCCTGCGCGTCCTGATGTACCTCACGGTTCAGCCCGACGACCAGCGGGTCACCGTCACCGATATCTCCGAACGTTTCGGCATCCCGCGCAACCACCTGGTCAAGATCGTTCACCAGTTGGGCCAGAAGGGGTATCTGATCACCCGCCGCGGCAAGGGCGGCGGCATCTCGCTCGCGCGCGCCCCCGAGTCGATCAATATCGGGGCCGTCGTACGCGACATGGAGCCCAACCTCAAGGTCGTCGATTGCGAGAGCCCGATGTGCCCGATCCTGCCAGGCTGCCAGCTGCGCGGGGTACTGGACGACGCCCGCGATGCCTTCCTCGCCGTACTCGATCAGTACACCGTGCGCGATGTCACCCAGTCACCCGAGCACCTGCGGTCCCTGCTACGCTATAGCGCCTGACCCGCAGACCTGAGGACGCCGCCATGGAACGGCACGTGCCCTCCCGCCGACCGCTATGGGCCGCAACCCTGCTGCTTGCGGCCCTTACGCTCGTCGCACCGCCTGCGCTTGCGCTGGCACCCGCCTGCCCGTCCGATAACGCCAGCCTTACCACCAACGAACTGCTGGCCGACCCGCCTGGGCACGATACACCCGTCGTGCTGGAGGGCATCGTTACCGGCGTGTTCATGGGCAACGATCAACTGGGCGGCTTTTACCTGCAGAACGACGAATCCGACAGGGCAACCGGACTGTTCGTCTATGCCCCGGGCCAGGAGCCAGTTACGCCGGGTGACCGTCTGCGCGTACAGGGCCGGTTTGGCCATCATCACGGCCGTCCCCAGCTCGCCCGCGTCGACGGGATCAAGACCTGTGGCAGCGGCCGTCTGCCCGAGCCCGTGACGCTCGAGCTCCCGCGCGATGCCCAGCGCCTGTCGGACTTCGAAGACGTGCGCGTGCGCTTTGAACAGACGCTGACGGTAACCGGGCACCACGAGCTTGAGCGCTACGGCAGCCTGACGCTCTCCGCCGGCGGGCGCCTGTGGCACCCTGGCCAGACCGGCGAATTCGACGACCACGACCACGCGGAACGCCGCATCGTGCTGGACGATGGCAGCTACCGTGCCCGCCCGGACCCCGTCCCCTATCTCGACGACCAGGGGACACGCCGTGTCGGCAGCCAGGTCACGGGCCTGACCGGTATCCTGACGCATGCCTTCGACGCCCACCGCCTGCACCCGACCCAATCGCCACAGTGGGAAGGTGGCGCCCGGCCCGAGGCGCCCGAGCGGGCGGCAGACGGCGCACTGCGCATCGCCACCGCCAACCTGGAGAACGACTTCGTCACGCTGGGCGAGCGCGGCGCGTCCAGTCGCGCCGAGCGCGTGCGGCAGGAGGCCAAGCTGAATGCCGCCCTGCGCCCCCTGAAAGCGGACGTGATTACGACGATCGAACTGGAAAACCGGCCCGCCGCGCGCGAACGCCTGATCGAACGCCTGAACCAGCACGGCGATATCACCTACCAGGCCGTCCGCCATCCCGCACCGGGGACGGACGCGATCAAGGTGGGCATGAGCTACCGGCCCGATCGACTGGAACTACTGGATGCCGTCGCCGACGGAGACCGCGTGCATCATCGCCCACCGTTGCTCGCATGGTTCGGCACCCTGGACGGCGAGCCCCTGTTCGGGATCGTCGCGGTGCACTTCAAGGCCAAATCCGGATGCCCCTCCAGCGGCGACATCGATCGCGGTCAGGGCTGCTGGAACGAGCGGCGCACAGCGCAGGCCGAACGCCTGGCGCAGTGGATCGAACAGGAGCGTCGCGACGGGCTGCCCGTAATCATTGCCGGCGACCTGAACGCCTATGCCGCGGAGGACCCGCTTCGCCTCCTGCGCGAGGCAGGCAAGCGCGACCTGGTCCATGCCGAACCCGACCAGGCCTACAGCTACGTCTTTCGCGGTCAGTCCGGTCAACTGGACTATCTACTCGGCCCGCGAGACCTGGAGGAACGGGTTGGCAAGGCGGGCTCGTGGGCGATCAACGCCGATGAACCGGCCTTTCTGGGCTTCGACGGAAGCCAGCCCGCCGAGGGGCCCTGGCGAGCCTCGGACCACGACCCGGTCTGGCTGGACCTGCAGCGCGACTAGTCGCGCGTCGAATGTCGCTCGGACTCGGGCGTGTCCCCGTCGGCCTCGGGCGCAGCGGCCTTCTCGGCGGCCTCCGTCTCCTCTTCGCTCAGGTTGTCCCGGATCAGGCGCACCGGGATCGGCCCGCCATCGATATGGCTCAGCGTGCGCTGCGGGAACGGGATCTCGATGCCCGCCTCGTCCAGCGCGGCCTTCACCTGCATGTGCATGCTGTTGCGCAGGTCCAGGAACTTCTCCCGCCGCGCCCAGACCGACAGCTGAATCTTCAGTGCGGAATCCCCGTATTCAAGAAAGATGAACAGCGGCTTGGGCTCCTCCAGACAGACCGGGTTGCGGTCCGCCACGTCCATCAGGATGTCACGCAGCGCCTTCAGATCGGTGCGATAGGCGACCCCGATCTGCATGTCCAGGCGGCGAATCGGGAAGCGCGTCATGTTGGTGATCTGCGACTTCACCAGGCTTTCGTTGGGTACCCGCACCAACAGGTTGTCGAAGGTGCGCAGCTTCACCGACAGCAGGTCGATGGACAGCACCTCCCCGGTCGCGTCCCCCACCTTGATGATGTCGCCGACCGAGAAGGGCCGCTCCCCAATCAGGAACAGCCCCGAGATCAGGTTGGACGCCGAGGTCTGCGAGGCAAAGCCCAGCGCGACCGTCAGGATGCCCGCCGCCCCCAGCAGCACGGTGAGATCGAAACCCAGTTCGCGCAGCCCGGAGACCACCGCCAGAACGATAATCACGTAGAAGCTGATGCGACGCATCAGCATGATCTGCTGGGCATCCATGTGCCGGCCGAAGGCCCGGGTCAGGTTGCGCGAGACCAGTCGTGCCAGGATCAACCCGACGATGATGTACAGGGAGGCCCGCAGCGCGGCGAGGAAAGCGTCGCTGGTCAGGAAGTCCATGGTGCTTTGCATCCAGGCGTCCATCCTTCGTTCCTATTGAAACAGGGCGCTGAACGCCCGCACCATCACATGCCGCCCACCCACCTCGCGCGGCTCGGCAATCCGCTCAGCGCCCTCGGCCTCGGCGGGCGGCCCGGCGTCGATCTTCATCGCCGCCATGTCCTTGTCATCCTCGCGCTCCATGCGGACCGCCGGGGTCCACAGGCGGTTGCGGCGATCGGCATAGACCGGCAGACGCGGCACCGGCAGATTCACGCGCTCCAGGAACAGCGCATCCACCGCCTTGTTGTGGATCGTCAGCGGCGTAACCACGCGATGCGGGCGCTCCGGGACGTCCTCCAGGGCCAGCCGCGCCTGGGTGCGCGTGGCATAGCAGAGCTCGCCTTCCACGGTGTTGGGTCCAAACCAGGTGTCAGAGGGCGCGTAAACCGGGAACTCGTGGGCCCGTGCATCGCCCAGATAGAACTGCACCCAGGCGGGCGAACTGAGAAACAGGGTGACCCGGCCCTGGGCCGGCACATAGAACGGGTTCTCCGGCCGACTGACCATCGGACGGTCAGCCAGCGCGATACGCAATTCCGGCTGGGTGTCGCCGGTGGCACCGGCAAAGCGCAGGCGCTCCGAGAGCGACTCGGGCCACTCGGAATCGGTTGGTACCTCGATATCCAGCGTCGCATCGGCCGCGTCTCGCGGCCGGTCCAGCCCAAGGCGCCATTCCGCTTGGGTATGCTCAAGCCAGATATCCAGCGGTCCCACGGACCAGCGCCCGATACGTCCCCGCGGCAACGACCAGCGGCCCCACCAGGTCGGTCGCTTCCCTGTCTTGTCCTTCTCGGTCATCCCTGGGGGTGTCCTGTGTCCGTTGCCGATGTATTCGCGCCCACTGTAGCGCACTCCAGCCTATTCCTAGAATAGATCCAGCTGTGGGTCGCGCTCGGCCTTCGGCGCGGCGGGCGGATGAAAGCGCGTGGTATCCAGCTCCGCAAGACGCCCCGCCAGACCCGCCCGGCGCCGGGCCAGCCGAAAGCGCTGACGCAGCAATGCGGCATACGGGCCCGTGCCAACCAT
The DNA here is from genome assembly GCF_000364985.1 of Thioalkalivibrio sp. HL-Eb18. Taxonomy (NCBI): domain Bacteria; kingdom Pseudomonadati; phylum Pseudomonadota; class Gammaproteobacteria; order Chromatiales; family Ectothiorhodospiraceae; genus Thioalkalivibrio; species Thioalkalivibrio sp. HL-Eb18. The sequence goes on along the minus strand of NZ_KB822978.1, from coordinate 10,625 downwards.
GCGGTGCCCGAAAGTCGAGTCATACAGTCGGCCCCCATGCGCCTCACGCAGCCGCTGCAGCACATGGTCCGCTTTCAGTGGGTGATGCGTGCGCAGCCAGTCCTCGAACAGCGGCGCCACCTCCCGCGGCAGGCGCAGCAGTACGTACCCGGCGCTCGTGGCACCGGCCTCGCGTGCCGCATCCAGCAGCGATTCCAGTTCGCCATCGGTCAGAACCGGGATCAGGGGTGCCACCAGCACCGCGACCGACACTCCGGCCTCGCTCAGACGACGCATGGTCTCCAGACGTCGCTGGGGGGCGGCCGCGCGGGGTTCCAGGTGTCGGGACAACACCCGGTCCAGGGTAGTCACGGAAATCGCCACCTGTACCAGCCCCTGCTCGGCCATGGGCCCCAGCAGGTCCAGGTCGCGCTCCACCAGCGCGGACTTCGTAACGATGGACACGGGATGACACGCCTCGGCCAGCACCTCCAGGACCTCTCGCGTGATGCGCCACTCGCGTTCCACCGGCTGGTAGGCGTCCGTGTTGATGCCCAGCGCCAGCGGCGTCACGCGATGCGCGGGCCGGGCCAGTTCGCGGCGCAGGCAATCCGCTGCGCCGACTTTGGCGAACAGCCGGCTCTCGAAATCCAGCCCTGGCGATAGTCCGACATAGGCATGCGCCGGCCGTGCGAAGCAGTAGGCACACCCGTGTTCACAGCCGCGATAGGGGTTCAGGGACAGCTCGAACGGGACATCCGGGGACTGGTTCCAGGACAGGACAGTGCGCGGGTGCTCCGGCGTCACTTCGGTACGCAGCGACCGGGGCTCCTCGTCATCGCCCACCCAGCCATCGTCGAACGGCTCGCAGTGCGTGGTCTCGAAGCGTGCCAGGGGCTGGATCGTCGCACCGCGGCCACGAACCGGTCCATCGCCCTGGCTCATCGAAGCGTACCGTCGAGGGAAATTCGGATCCATGTACAAGCGCGAACGCGAGCGCGTGCGTGGATCCATGCTTCATTAGAAGGCAGCATCCGTCAGCGCTCGAGCCGAACCCGGTAGAGGTCCGCATCGGCCGCACTGAATGCGCAGACCAGCAGGCGACGAAACTGACCCTCCTGCGCACGCAGCTGTTCCAGCGCGATATCCGCCGCGCGGTCCTTGGGGAAGCGATAGACACCCGTGCTGATGAGGGGAAAGGCGACCTCGCTCAGGCCGTACTCCTGTGCCAGTTCCAGGCTTGAGCGGTAACAGGAGGCCAGCAGCGTGTCCTCGTCCGCCTGGCCGCCCTGCCACACGGGACCGACGGTGTGGATGATGTATTCGGCCGGGAGGCGAAACCCGGGGGTGATGCGCGCGTCGCCGGTCGGGCAGCCCCCAATGGCACGGGTCACCTCCAGCAGCTCGGGGCCGGCGGCGCGATGAATGGCCCCGTCAACCCCGCCACCGCCCAGCAGGCTCTCGTTGGCGGCGTTGACGATCGCATCCACCTCCAGGGTGGTGATGTCGCCCTGTACGACCGAGATCATGGCTGCCCTAGGCCGGCACCATCCAGAGGGTCAGTGACAGCAGGATGGCCGTCATGCTCAGGCCGATCACCGGCAGCATCATCACCCCGGCCAGTGCCTCGCGCCGGAACAGGCGAAACGCCATGCCTATAAGCGTCAGCGCCCAGCCAAAGGCGACGAAGAACGCCAGTGCGAAGATCTCGTTGCCCCATAGCACGATCAGCGCCACCGGCAGCGCCAGGTTCAGGAACACCACCCCCAGTTCCTGCGAGCCGGCGGCACGCCCCGCGGTCAGCGCGTAGCCATAGGCGGCCCAGACCATCACCATGCCAAAGGCCAGCGCGCCTGCGGCCGGCGACTCCAGCGGCGCGCGCAGGATGGCCGCGCCATGCGGCTCCAGGCCCACGCCCAATGCGATGATCAGCAGGCCCACCCCCACACTGATCAGCAGCCAGAACCACAAGGTTCCGCGTTGTACGTCCGGTTCGGTCATGTGCCCTCCCTGGGGTCGGAATTGGATACGCCGTGCAAACAATGCCTGTACTACCGGGGACCACCGCGACGGCTTGAGGTTCGGCCCCGCCACGGTCGGTGCCGGCTCCGTCACGCCGCGGGGTCAGTGGCGCGCCAGCTGCCAGGCGACCGTCTCGCCCGCGCGCAGCGGCACGCCCGGATCGTGGCCGAACAGCACCGCCTCCGGAACAGTCCAGTCCACCCGCTCCAGCGTGATGCTGTCGGTGTTGCGCGGCAGGCGGTAGAAATCCGGGCCGTGGAAGCTGGCGAAACCCTCCAGCTTGTCCAGCGCATCCACCGAGGCAAAGGCCTCGGCATAGAATTCGATCGCCGCATGAGCCGAGTAGATCCCCGCGCAGCCACAAGCGGACTCCTTCGCATGTCGCGGGTGCGGCGCGCTGTCGGTCCCGAGGAAGAAGCGCGGGTGGCCGCTGGTAGCCGCACGCAACAGGGCCTGACGGTGACCTTCGCGCTTCAGGATCGGCAGGCAGTAGTGATGCGGACGGATCCCGCCGACGAACAGCGCATTGCGGTTGTACAGCAGGTGCTGCGGGGTGATGGTCGCGGCGATGTTATCCGGACCCGACTCGACAAACGCCACGCCCGATTCCGTGGTCGTGTGTTCCAGCACCACGCGCAGTTCCGGGAACTCGCGAATCAGCGGCTGCAGATGCCGTTCGATAAACACCGCCTCGCGGTCGAAGATGTCGACCTCCGGATCGGTCACCTCGCCATGCACCAGCAGTGGCAGGTCGACCCGCTGCATCGCCTCGAACACGGGGTAGCATCGCCGGATATCCGACACCCCGCTGGCCGCGTTGGTCGTCGCCCCCGCGGGGTACAGCTTCACGCCGTGAATGAACCCGCTGGCCTTGGCGGCCTCGATCATCCCGGGCGTAGTCGCCTCGGTCAGATAAAGCGTCATCAGCGGCTCGAAATCCGCCTCATCCGGAAGGGCCGCGAGGATGCGCTCGCGATACTCGGCTGCTGCCTCCACCGTCGTCACCGGTGGTTTCAGGTTCGGCATGATGATCGCGCGGCGAAAACGCCTTGCGGTATCCGGCAGCACGCTGCCCAGTACATCGCCATCGCGCAGGTGCAGGTGCCAGTCGTCGGGTCGGGTAATCGTCAGACGGTTCATGGGATCCTGGAAGGGTCGCGGGAGCCCTGGCGGCTCCATTAAGGAAACGCTGATAATCTCCGGCGATCAGGATAACGCGCGGCGCAGGTCCGCCTCGCTGTAACCCTCGATCGCCACGGTCTTGTCGCGCGCGGTCGCACCCGCCACAACGCTCACGTCACGGGCCGGGCAACCCAGCGCCTTCGCCAGCAGGGCACAAACGGCCTCGTTTGCCCGGCCTTTCTCTGGTGGGGCCTGCACCCGAAGCTTGAGGATATCCCCCATCCAGGGGCCAATCGCATCGCGCTTGCTGCCCGGCGCCACGCGGACCCTAAGGCGAGCCAAACCGCCTAGTCGGCCGGCCGCGTCGCCAGGTAGGCGCTGAACACGCCGAGCTGCACCTCGCGCCCGACGTCGCGGAAACCGACATCCTCCAGCACGCCCATGATCTTCTCCGGCGGCACGCACTCGTTGATCGTGTCCCAGAAATAGCGCATCAGAAGATGCCCATCCGGGTCACGGGTGAGCAGACGGCTGAGAAACGGGATGAAGTCGCGAAAGTAGAACCGCGCCACCTTGAACTGGCGTTCGGTGCTCGGGCGCGAGACCTCGAGGATCATGCAGCGACCGCCCGGCTTGAGCACACGGAAGTACTCGCCAAACAGCTCATGCAGGTCGCGCACATGGCGCAGGCCGTAGCCCATGTAGACGCGGTCGAACTGCTTGTCCGGCAGCGGCAGCTGCTCGCCCAGACCCTCGATGAAGCGCGCCTTGATCGAGCGCCGGGCCACGTCGATCATGCCGCGGCTGGGATCGACACAAGTGATGTTCTCGTCACCGACCACCTTGCGCACCTCGCGCGCCACTGGGCCCGTGCCCGTCGCGACATCCAGGATATCCATGCCGGGCTGCAGGCCGGATTGCTTCAGCGCGTAGCGACGATACGCCTGACCAGTGCCGAGAAAGCCCCAGCGCAGGATGCGGTCGTAATGCGGTGCCGTCCGGTCGAACAGATCGTCGACAAACGCCCGCTTTTCCGACTCGTCGCCGTAGTAGTCCTTCAGTACCGGATGCGGCTTGTACCCCGGATCATTCATCCACTTCCCCCTTCTGCGCGCCGCGCGCGCCCAATACCGTTTCAACGCCCGCGAGAGGCGGGGCCCTGCGGGCTAGCCTTCGCGGTACAGCCCTTCGATCTCTACTAACAGCTCGCTGCGGCAGATATCGCCATGCAGCAGCAGGATATCCACGTCTTCGCCCAGGCACTCGCGCAGATGCCGCTGCGCACGAGGCCCGTCCGCCGGGTGGCGCAGATAGACCTTCAGCATCGACAGGTCACCGGGATCGCGCAACGCCACAGTGCCCTCTTCGGAGGCCGCCGCCAGCAGCACCCCGATGTTGCGCAGGCTCTCGTCGATCTGGGCCTCAAGGTCGTCCGCGTGCCGGCTTTCGTGGCCCACGATGCTGGCCGTCCCGGAGATGAACAATTCCGCGGCCCCGCACGCCTCCTGGCTCATCCGCGCCCGCGCGAACGACGGGCTGCGCGGCCCGTACTGCCGCGGATAGCGAAACGCGCTGACCTGCCGCGGATTCTCGATACGCAGCGTGGTCTCGCGCATGGCGATGAAGTAGATCAGCATGCCGTCGACATGCGTACCAATAGCCGTCGCCGCCGGCAGGTGCCGCTCGAAATCCGGCAGCGCCTCGAACACCCGGGCGCGCCCGGCACAAAAACTGCGGTAGCGCTCCTGGCCGTTCAGTTCCTGGTTGATCGCGGGGAAATAGTTCCAGGCGCGCACCAGGTGTCCGAACCCCCGCTGCTGGCAGGCGTCGAGGATCGCATGATAGGCCTGCTCGGTGATCGCCTCGGGGTCCTCGTCGGCGCCATGCGGCCGATACCAGCAGCCCACGAGCCGATCCCCCGCATGCGCCAGCATCAGGTCATCGATTTGTTCGGTGCGCACCGCGCCCGCCGCATACCAGAGCTCGGGTGCCGCCTCGCGCCCTTGCGGGATCTCCAGCGGCTCGAGCCCAAGGGCAATATCGATCCCGTCCGGGCGCAGCGTGGCCCCGGTAACGCGACCGAAACGCAGCGTGAGTACCGGCGCGTCGCCCCGGCCTTCCTGCCGGCTGATCGCGAGCCCCGGTGGGCCTAATTCAAGCTGAGGCATTCATGCGTCCATGCCGTTCATGACGGGCACAAAAGGCGCCGATTTTAGCACCCCACCTACTCCCCGTCCCGATTCGTCGCATCCTGCGGGCGCAGCTCCAGGCCGGCATCCTCCAGAAACTCGCGCAGGCCCTCAATGTAGCGCGAGCCGGTCGCCCGAAAGGCATCATTGTGCCCGCCGTCCATCTCCATTAGCTGTGCTTCGCCGCCGCTCGCCTCCAGCAGACGCTCTGCATGCGCAAACGGCACGATCTCGTCCTCGCGCGCATGGGCAAACAGCAACGGCGCCTCGATCGCCCCGACCCGTCCCAGCACGTCGTATTCATGCCGGATCAGCGCCCGCACCGGGAGCCAGGGGTAGACCTCCGCCCCCAGATCGGCAGCCGAGGTAAAGGCCGCCTCCAGGATCACGGCCGCAGGGCTCTTGGTCTCGGCCAGTCGCGCCGCCACGGCTGCGCCCAGGGAGCGTCCGAACAGCACGATTTCCTCGGGTTCGTACTCGAGATGCTCGCGCAGCCAGTTCCACGCCGCACGGGCGTCCTCATAGGTGCCCTCCTCGTGAGGTCGCCCCTGGCTCTGGCCGTACCCGCGATAATCGATAATCAGCACCGCAAGCCCCAGATGATGGAACTGCTCGAGCGACTCCAGGCGATGCCCGATGTTCCCCGCGTTGCCATGCAGAAACAGCAAGACCGGCGCATTATCCTCCGGACCCGGCAGGTACCACCCGTGCAGCCGCACGCCGTCTTCGGTCTCAAGCGCCACGTCCTCGTATTCCAGCCCGATGTTCGCGGGGCTGCCAACCACATTGCTACTGGGCATGTAGGTCAGCCGATCCTGCGTCAGGTAGATCAGGCCTACGACCAGGGCGTACCCAACCGCGAGAATCAGCGCCAGTTTGAACAGGTTCAGCATGATTCGATCGTGACCCGGCATGGGTCCGATGGCAAGCCAAACGGGTCGACCGTCGTATGAATCCCCTTCGGACAGAGCCTTTGCCCGGCGGACGGCTGACGTACAATACCAAGCGATCATGCGCCATTCGCTACTCACCAACACCGAGCTGCAGGGCCTGGACCGCGACCCGCTGGTCGCGCGCTTTGCCGGGCCCAACGGCGATGCCGCGTCCGCAGCCGCGCTCGCGGATGCGCTGGACCTGGCGCTCACCTCGGTGGATGCCTCCGGCCTGGAGTCTCATCCGCTGGACGTGGCCGAGGTCCTGCGTCACCTGAACGTCGACCGGCAGACCATCACCGCCGCGCTCCTGGTCAGCGCCTATCTGGCTCGACAGATCGACGAGCGCGCCCTCAAGGAACGCTTCGGCGACTCGATTGCGCGCCTGACCGTCAACGTCGCGGCCCTGGTCAGCCGCAGGTTCGAGGCCCCGGTCGGGCGCCCGGAACAGGCCGAACGCCTGCGCCGCATGTTGATGGCGATGGTCGACGACGTTCGCGCGGTACTGATCAAGCTCGCCTACCGGGTGCAGCATCTGCGCCTGGCCGTGAAGGAACCAGACGACGGCGCCCGCGTGCTCGCACAGGAGACCCTGGACGTGATCGCCCCGCTGGCGAACCGCCTGGGGGTGGGCCAGTTGAAATGGGAGATGGAAGACCTCGCCCTGCGCATCCTCGAACCCGAGACCTACCGCGAGATCGCCAAGGGACTGGAGGAGAACCGCACCGAACGCGAGGCCTATGTCGAGCGCTTCGCCCATACCCTCCACGACCGGCTGGCCGAAGCCGGCATCCAGGCGCGTGTGTTCGGGCGGCCCAAGCACATCTACAGCATCTGGAAGAAGATGCAGCGCAAGCAGACCTCGCTGGACGAGCTCTACGACCTGCGTGCCACGCGGGTAATCGTTGACGAACTCGCCACCTGCTACACCGTGCTCGGCATCGTGCATAACGACTGGCGCCACCTGCCCAGCGAGTTCGACGACTACATCGCCAACCCCAAGGACAACGGCTACCAGTCGCTGCACACCGCCGTGGTCGGCCCCGAGGGCAAGGTCGTCGAGGTGCAGATCCGCACCCGCGAGATGGACGACTTCGCCGAACTCGGGGTCGCCGCGCACTGGCGCTACAAGGAAGGCGGGCGCGAGGATCAGGCGCTCAACCGTGCGATCAGCAGCCTGCGCCAATTGCTGGAGGCCGCGGACAACTCCGACCAGAACCTGCTCGACGAAATCCAGAGCGAACCGCTGCATCAGCGCGTCTTCGTGCTCACGCCCCAGGGCGAGGTGATGGACCTGACCCAGGGCGCCACGCCACTGGACTTCGCCTACGCCGTGCACACCGAGGTCGGTCACCGCTGCCGGGGTGCCAAGGTGGACGGGCACATCGTCCCGCTGACCTACAAGCTGAAGTCCGGCGAACGTGTCGAGGTGCTCACCACCCGCGAGGGCGGCCCCAGCCGCGACTGGCTCAACCCCAATCTCGGCTACCTGAACACCGCCCGCGCCCGCTCCAAGGTGCGCACCTGGTTCCGCCAGCAGCACCAGGACGAACACCTGGCCACCGGCAAGCACCTGCTCGACCGCGAATGCCAGCGCCTGGGCTGTGGTTCGAACCTGGACCGCAACGCACTCGCCGACGCCATGAAGTTCCAGACCTTGGACGAGCTGCTGATCGCGCTCGGTGCCGGCGACATCACCACCAGCCAGATCGCCGGTCGCATCTCCCACCAGCTGCGCGAACAACGCCAGGCGGAAAAGGCCCGCGCCGAACAGGCCGCCCCGCCCCAACCCGCGGAACCACGCCGGGAAAAACGCATCCAGGACGACGAGATCCGCATCCGCGGCGTCGGCGGCCTGCTGACCTCCCGCGCGCGCTGCTGCAACCCGCAGCCGGGCGACGCGATCGTCGGCTTCATCACGCGCGGGGCCGGCGTCTCCGTCCACCGCAGCGACTGCGTCAACATCCTGCGCATGCCGGAGGAAAAACGCGGCCGCCTGATCCCCGTCTCCTGGGGCGATGAGCCCGAGCGCGAACCCATCACCCTCGAGCTCGAAGCGCACGACCGCGCCGGCCTGCTGGGCGAAGTCGGCAATGCCTTCTCCGCCAGCGGCATCAACCTGCTGCGCGTGAACACCCGAACCGACCCCAACGACCGCAGCGTCCACATGGAACTCGAAGCCGAGATCACCGACCTCGGCGAACTCAGCACCCTCTTCGACCGCCTGCAATCCCTCGGCAGCGTCCAGTCCGTGCGCCGCATCCCCAACCGCTCAACCTGACGCCGCCACAAACTCCAGCCGCCCCGCCGGCAACCGCCAAACCTCAGCCAGCCCTGCCACATTCCCTCAGCTCCTTCATCGAATCAGTATGATCTGTGTTTTAGAGTCACGGATTTTGGCGCGGGCGATGACGACCTGTTTGCGTGCAACGGCAGCCAGGGGCAACGGGCTTGGGTTTGCCCCTGGCGAGGAGCCGCTTATAGCTGGTGCTGAGGTCCCGATACCCCAGGGCGACGGACAATGCGGCCATGAACGCGACAGGCTTGACGTCCGCTCGGCCGCCATGGGGTGCGATAAAGGCTTTCACCCGGCACGCATCCGCACAATGGATCGGAAGGTTCAGGTCGGGGGCGACGTCCAGCACTGCGCGTTCGTCGCCCCCGGTCGTTTCGCACACGACCTGATCATGGCCCACGCAGGTCGCAAGGGCCGTATGGAGGGCGTCGGACGCGTTTTCTACACTGAGGGTACGCCCCGCGTGCAAATCGTGGATCACGACATGGGCCCTGGCTACATCGATCCCCAGGCAACGCGGAGTGCCATTAAAGGCATTCAAATCGGTATCAGGCATGATGAAACCTCGACTTCGGATTGTCTGCGGGCGCGCCGCTGCGGCCCAACCAAGTCAACAACAAAAGAAGCCGGCCCGCCGCCGGGCCGTGATGTCGAGGGCCGAATGCCCCATCACGGGTCGGTCGCGGGGGCAGGAGCGAGCCTGGGGGCGGCCAGCCCCAGGCTCGCTCCCAACCACCCCCGTTATCTCGCATCTCCAACAGGCAATCCCGGCTGCAGCGCAGCGAAAAGCCGGGGCCTCCTGCGCTCCGCCCTGTGGCCGAAGACAAAGATCCCGGATCGCCGCGCAGCGGCGTCCGGGATGACCTCGGGTATGCACCGCCCTCCACGGAGAGGCACCCCATGACCGGTGGCCCGCAAATCACCCTGCCCTGGCTCGACCCGGAGCACCCGGACGCGCCATTCCCGGACCCGGCGCATGCCCTGCCCGATCCGAACGGCCTGTTGGCCGCCGGCGGCGATCTCTCCGTGCCACGGCTGCTGAATGCCTATCGCTCCGGTGTGTTCCCCTGGTTCGAGGCCGGGCAGCCGATCCTGTGGTGGAGCCCGGACCCGCGCGCGGTGCTGGAACCGGGTCACTTCCGGATGCACCGCAGCCTGAAAAAGGCGATCCGCAATCGCGGCTACACGGTCAGCTTCGATCGCGCCTTCGAGGCCGTGATCGAAGCCTGCGCCGGGCCGCGCGAGTACGCCGAGGGCACCTGGATTACCGCAAGCATGCAGCAGGCCTACATCGCGATGCACCGCACGGGGCACGCGCACTCGGTGGAGGTCTGGGACGGTCCGCGTCTGATCGGCGGACTCTACGGCGTGGCCGTGGGGCGGCTGTTCTGCGGCGAGTCGATGTTCTCGCGCGAGCGCGACGCCTCCAAGATCGCGCTGGCCTGGCTTTGCCGCCACCTGGTCGCCTGGGACTGGCCCCTGGTGGATGTGCAGATGGAGACTGAGCACCTGCGCAACCTCGGCGCCATCACCCTCCCCCGGCGCGAGTTCATCGCACGCATTCGCGAGCTCACAAACGAACCCGTCGAGCCGGGCCCCTGGTGCACCACGCCGACCCAGAGCCCCCTCGACCCCGACTGGAACACCCCCCCATCACACCCCTCGTAATACCTTTCGCACCACCCCCGTAGGAGCCTGCTTGCAGGCGAAGCCCCTGCCAAAGTCAGACGCGGGCGGAAGCTTCGCCTGCAAGCAGGCTCCTTGTGTCTTGCGGTTCACGGATCGCTACCATGAACCGTATTGGGCTCGGGTAACCCGTCAGGCTCCTGAGGTCACGAACCTGTTCTGTAGATTGGCCCCGAGTCCTTTCTCATCTCGAAGTTTGAACGGTATCCAAGACCCCCCTCCGTGACGGACGGGTGAGGCTGTACGGACAAGGCGAGAGGACGAGATGGCTCATATTGGCGTTGATGTTAGCAAGAACAAGCTCGACTGCATGTGGGTCCGGGATCTGGAGGCGGGCAAGGTGAAGCCCAAGGTGTTCCCGAACCGCCAAGACCAGTACCGGGAGCTGCTGCACTGGCT
>NZ_KB822977.1:0-63544 GCF_000364985.1 Thioalkalivibrio sp. HL-Eb18 | reverse complement strand
AAAGGCAAGGTCTGACCCCGGCGACCGCGCGTCCCGCATCCGCCGCATCGCCGCAGGAAAGGCAAAAGGCAAGGTCTGACCCCGGCGACCGTACGTCGTGGCTCCCGGCGCTGCGAAACCCGTACCAACCCGAGAACGCCAGACACAAAAAAGCCCCGAACGGGGCCGAAGGTCGTGCATAAAAAACGGGGCCCCTGGGGGCCCCGTAAAACAAGCTAGTGCTTGTTGTTATACCGCTTGTAAGCAGTGCTCGGGCTTAGAAGGACACCCGCAGACCGCCGCCAACACCCGTGAAGGAGTTGCCGTCCGCGATCGTGGCCGCACGGCTGACATAGGTCGGAGCGTCATCGTCGTAATCGGCGTAGGACACACCGGCAAACGCCATCACGCGGTTGCTGAAGTTGTGCTTCACGGCAATCGCGGCGTAGTCGACGTTACCGGCGTCGTCATTGCGAGTGTGACCGAGGTTCAGCACGAAGTCGTTACGACCCATCGTGTAGGTACCCGACAGGAAGTAGGTGTTACCATCACCGGTAGTCTCACCCGCTTCATCCTTCCACTTGAAGTCGGTCGCTTCACCAACCAGGCGGAACGGACCGGCACGCCAGTCGGCGCCGATCTTGTAGGCGCGGAAGTCACCGCCCCCGAGGTTGTCATTCTGGCCGTCGTAGTCATCCGCCCAGTTAGCCGCGACATACAGGTCAACCGGGTTCAGATCGAAGTTCAGGCGACCGGCATAGGCGGTGTTGCTGTCGTCTGTGTTATCAACAAACGCGGCAACGTTCATGCTCATGATGCCGAAGCTGTTGCTGTACTGGATGCCACGGTCCAGGTACGAACCTTCACCCAGACCACCGAGCTGCTGCGGGTCCATGCGCCCACCGTTGGTACGGGCCTGCATGAACGTCGCGTTCAGCGGGTCCTTGCCAGCGGTGACGAACGGGGAAGCCATGCGACCGGCGATCACGCGGCCGAAGTTGCCGTCCAGACCGACGTAGATCTCACGGGCATCGGAGTTGAACCCGGCATCTCCGCCGCTGGTATTAAAATCCTGCTCGAACTTGGCAATGGCGGACAGGCCGTTACCCAGGTCATGATCGACCATGACGCCGAGGCGGTTGGGGCCAGCGCCGTCGACCGGGTTACCAGCACCACCGACGTCATGCACGCGGAAGCCGCTGTCGAAGTCGGACGGGCCACCGCTGTGGTGGACGATCTGCGTCTGCAGCTGACCGAACAGGGTGACGGAGGAGTCCGCGGCGGCGAAGGCCGGGACCGCGAAGGCGCCGGCAACGGCGACTGCGAGAATCTGTTTTTTCATGTTGCGTATCTCCCAGGAGAGGTGTTTGGTTCATTTCTACGCCTGCATCCACGGTCGATGCCGCGAATGACAGGTGTTTTATATACACCACGGTGTCGCATTTCAACCCCTTGTGGCGAAAAAATGTCGATCGCGTTGGAAGTTTGCCCCTCGGTAACCGGGGTGAACACATGGATACGGGTGGAAGGAAGGACAAAACGGCCTCCCAAGGCACTGAATAAACAGAAGAATAAGAAGCGATGAGAACGTTGGCGCATTGTGACGTGAGCCCCGTATCAGCATGGCCTTATGTTGCAAAAAAGTGGACCTTCAGGCGGATATGAGGATGGGATACGGCCTCCAGGAAGCTGTTGCATATGCGCAACGAAGGGCTGCGGGGCAGGCGTTCGAGATTCTTTGTTGCGGGAAAGCGACAACTGAGGCGAGAGGGCGAAGGCTGGGGTGATGCGTTTCGGTTGCCTCAACGCATGCTACGGCATCCAGGGCGGAAGATGGAGCTGTAGGAGGCCAGCCCTCTGGCCGATTGGGAGTAGCCCAATGCCCGATCGGCCAGAGGGCTGGCCTCCTACAGGGGGTGTGGCAGCGATTGCGCTAGTCGAGGCCGAAGGCGCGGCGGGCGCTGGCGCCGCTGGTCAGGTGCTGCTTGCAAACAAAGCGACTCCGGCACGGCGGGCAGCCGCGACCAGGGACTGGTCCAGCGTGGCAAGGGACGCACTATGCTGCAGCGCCAGAGCAAGATAAGACGCATCGTACGCGGAAAGTCCGAAACGCCTGGCCAATTGCAGCGTCAGGCCGAAGACTGGATCGACGCCCCCTGGGTCGACAGTCACCATGAGGTCTTGCAGCAGGCCAAGGAAACGGGTCGTTTCGGCTTCGGTCACCAGGCCCTGGCTTTCCGCACGAGCGACCACGTTGGCGACTTCCAGCGGCCAGACAGACGGCGCGAGCAAACGGGTCTCTCCCGACTCGATGGAACTCAGGACACTGGCCGCAACCTCCTGGTCGGCGGGACTACCATCGGACAGCAGCCAGCGCATCACAATGGGGTTGTCGAGCACGAGGTCCATCAGTCACGACCCGACTCGACCAGGGCCTTGATATCCGCTTCACCTCGCACCGGGGCGTCGGCCATAAACTGCCGGAGATTGCGCGCGGCCTGCACCCGTCTGGGAATGTCGTCCTCCTCCAGTGGCACAAGCGCGGCGACGGGGCGCCCGCGCTGGGTGATGGTGAAACGCTCACCCGCCTGCACTTTTCGAAGGAAACCGGAAAGGCGTGTCTTCGCATCGTGGGCCCCGATGGTTTCGTGATGAGACATGCTCGAACCTCCATGAACCGGTTGATCGACTGGTTGGTGCCAAATACTACACGCAGAATGAAGGAGGCGCGGTGGGATTTCTGGGTCGCTTCGAGCTCGGGCGCGGCGAATCAACGGGGGGCATCGATGAGGGAATCGCTGGCACGGCGTGGACAAGGCGGCCTCCCCGGGTCGATTACGGCATACCCCGAGGCGATATATTTTAGGAGCCGAGCCTCTGGGCGATTGGGGTGGATGCGCTTCGTTGCGCTCAACGCATCCTGCGGGCTGCGTGGCCCCGGAATTGTAGGAGCCGAGCCCCTCGGCGATGGGGCGTTGGTTGAGCCCGATCGCCCAGGGGGCTGGGCTCCTGCACCCGCAGCGGCCCCGGAATCGCGCAGGGGGACTGGCCGGGATCAATGCGCTTCGCGGCGCTCAACGCATCCTGCGGTCCTGTAACCACGCCCGAGAGGGCGTGGCGGCGGGAGGCGATCATTGCTCCAGGGGCGGGAGGTCGAGACGGTTGCCAAGCCTTTGCAGAAGGGTCAGAAGATCGCCACTGGCGTCGATGGCGAGGTTCAGTAGAGCCGCGTTCTTGTCCGGATCATCTGGGTAGTCGTGTGCAAAGCGGTTACGGATGGCCCGCAACTCCTGCCATTGCATAGCGCTATCGATATAACCGAGCTTTTCGAGCCGATTGAGCTTGTCGATCATCGGTCGGTCCTCGAAGGGTTCCTGCAGAGCCTCAAGCACGCCGGGCAGCAGGCGGGCTCCCGCGGCGTCCTGCAGCTTGCCGAAACGAAGGACGAATTGGTCCAGCGCCTGGATGTTGTCGTCGTCCAGTTCACGCAATCGGTCACCCAACAACGGTATCAAGCCGTCCAGCGTCTGCAGTGCGTGACGCATGTGGTGCGCGTGACGACTGCACTCGCGCCAGGCATCCGCCAGCCGTTGTCGGGCCAGGTTGTTCACAACGGTATACCCGTACGCTCCGCGACATTGAAGATTGGCGGACGTTCGCGTCTACCGGGATAGTCCACGAGGACATCAATCTTCTGCTCGCCCAGGCGTTGCTGTAGCAGCGCCTGAAAACGCATTTCGGCGCGCACGACCTCGGCGGGATTCTGCATGGGCGCCGTCACCAGGAGGTCGATGTCGCCACCGCGCGCCCGCTCGTCCACACGCGAGCCGAACAGGCGAACACTGGCACCCGGCCCAAAGGCTTCCAGTGCCGTGTCATGAATGATTTGTCGCTGCTCGTTTGTGAGTCGCATGGCGATGATGTCGTGATGGACCCTTTTTCGAGTCTAGGAAATGTGTGGATGCCGAGCATTGATCATCGCATACCCAATTCAAAAGGCCAGCCTTGGGGCCGCGAACCGCAGGGCAGATTCTCTAGCCGGGATCGATGCGTTTCGCGAAGCTCAACGCATCCTGCGGTCCTTATGTCAGCGCCGTACCCGGTCGCTGCAAGGCCCCGAAGGGGCCGTGGCAACCTCCGGATGCCGGCACGGTGGCCGGCGGGAGGCGATCGCCACGCGGCGCGCCTCGCGATAACGGTGGCCGGGGGCATGGCCTTTCGCAAGAGGCCGATGAGCTCCACGAATCGCATCATCCGTCGAGGCCGAAAGCGCGGCGGGCGAGGCGGCGTTTGACGGGATCGGCCTGGTCGACGAGGCGCAGGCCGAGGCCGCGCAGTTCGGGGAGACCGGCGGTCTGGTGGCCGAACAGGAGCCTGAAGCCATCCATCGCGCGCTGCATGAAGGCGTTTTCCGGGCGGCGGTCGCGGGTGTAGGCGCGCAGGACGGTCTCCGCACCCGGATCGTGGCGGGCGGGGCCACGCAGGCGCTCGGTCAGGGCGCGGGCATCGGCCAGCCCCAGGTTCAGGCCCTGCCCGGCCAGCGGATGGATGGTGTGGGCAGCGTCGCCGGCCAGTACCACGCGGCCCGAATGGTAGGTCTTTGCGTGCCGTGCGGTGAGCGGGAAGCTGGCGCGCGGGGACGTTGCGGTGATCGCGCCCAGGCAGCCATCGGTCTCCTGCTCCAATGCCGCGCAAAAGGCGGCGTCGTCCAGTGCCAGGGTGTCCTCCGCGGCAGGCCATTCGGGCTGCGACCAGACGATGGAGCAGCGCCCGTCCGCCAACGGCAGCAGCGCGATGATCCGATCGTCCACGAAGCGCTGCCAGGCGGTGTCCTGGTGCGGGTGCTCGGTGGTAATGGTCGCGACGATGCCGCACGCGTCGTAGTCGCGCCCCGTGAACGGGATGCCGACGGATTCGCGCACGCGGGAACGCGCACCGTCCGCCGCCACCAGCAGGCGTGCGGACGCGATGGGCTGGCGGCGGTCCCCGTACACATCCACGCGCTCCGGGCGACGGTCGAGGGTCTTCCATTCGGTTTGCGGGTACAGGGCCACGCCCGCGGCCTCGAGCTCGCCCCAGAGCACGGACTCGAGCGCGGCGAGCTCGACCGTCCAGCCGAGCGCGGGTACGCCCAGCGCATCGGCATCGAAACGGATATGCCCGGGGCCGTTCGCATCCCAGACGTACATGCCGGAGAAGGCATGGGCACGGCGCTGCTCCAGCGCCGCGCGTACACCCAGCGCCTCCAGGAACGCCATCGACGCGTCGTTCAGGGTCGCCACACGCGTGACCGGGGCCGTATCCGGATCGAATGCGGGCGCGGGATTGCGCTCCAGCACCCCGACGCGCAACCCCTGCCGTACGGCGCCCAGGGCGATGGCGCCGCCCACGGCCCCGGCGCCGATCACGAGTACATCCAGGGTTTCGTTGGGCGTGGTGTTCGTCATGCCGCACCCTCCCCGGCCGCGGGCAGATGGGCGAGCGTGTGGCGCGGCAGCGGCCCCAGGCCCATCGCCGAGCGGGCCAGCGCATCGCGCGCCGGGCGCAGGCGATCGACCGCCATCATGCCGGCCCCCAGCCCGTGACCGCGCAGCCCGGCGGCATGCAACAGGCCCCGGGCGAGGAAATCGGTGGCGGCCACCACACTGCCTACGTCCTGTCGCCGAGCGTTCGCATAGGTCTCCAGCACGGCCGCCGCACCCGGGTCGGCGGCAAAGGTCGGCGTGCCATCGGCTTGTCGACCCGTGCGCAGCGCACCGAGCAGGCCCGCCACGTCGCGCAGCGACAGGTTGAGCCCCTGCCCCGCGACCGGATGGACCGAATGCGCCGCATTACCGAGCAATAGAGCGCGCTCCGCAACCGGCTGGGGCGCATGGACCCGCTCCAGCGGGAAGCGCACGACCGGCCCCGCCGGACGCAGGCGCCCGAGGGCCCAGCCAAAGCGGGCCTGCAACTCTCGCAGGCGTTCGGCCTCCGTCTGCTCCAGGCGCTGCTCGCAGGTCGGCGGCGGCGCGACCCAGACGACATTCATGCGGCCATCGGCCTGCGGCAGCAGGGCCAGCGGCCCCTCGTCGGTAAAGCGCTCGAAGGCCTGGCCGTTGTGCGGACGGTCCGGGCGCACGTCGAAGACCAGGGCGTCGGCGTCGTAACGCAGGCGCTGCACCGGCAGGCCCAGGGCCTTGCGCGTCGGGGAGCCCACGCCGTCCGCCGCCAGGATCAGGCGCGCGCACCAGGCCGCCTCGCCCTTCGCCCCCCGGATGTACAGCGTCCGCCGGTCGCCTTCGGCCGGGTCGAGGCCGGCCAGGGTCGCGTCGTAATGCCGATCGACGCCGGCCGCGCGGCAGGCCTCGTGCAGCATCGGGTCGAGCGCGGCGGCCGGAACGACCTGCCCGAGCGCGGCGCGGCCGTGGTCACGGGCGTTCAGGTGGACGCGCCCCAGCCCGCCGCGGCGGCTGACGACGATGGAGCGGATCGGGCTCGCCTGTTCGGCCACGGACGACCAGTAGCCGAGGTCGTCGAGCATCTGGACCGAACCGGCGGCCAGCGCGTAGCCGCGGGTATCGGGGCGCGTGGTGCCGGCGTTCGGCGCAGCGCCACGCTCGAACAGGGCCACGGAGTAGCCAGCCCGCGAGAGGGTCGCAGCCGCCAGACTGCCGACCGGGCCGCCGCCGATGATGGCGATGTCGGGGGTTTGGGTGCTCATGTCAGACCGGCAAGCCTTCGTAGGCGGCGGTTCGCGGGCAAGCCCGCTCCCACAAGGGCCGGTCCCGCAGTGCCTTCGTAGGATGCGGATGAGCGCAGCGAATCGCATCAGGGATGTGACCACACCCCGGCGATCGGTGCGTTTCGCGGGGCTCAACGCACCCTACGGTTTGGGGGTTGGCCGGGTTTGGGCGGGAGTGCATGGTCAGGTCCAGCCCGGGAGGTCGCCGGCCATGCAGGCTTCGATGGCGTCGGGGGTCTTGGGGCAGGCGTCGGTGAGGACTTCGTGTCCGTCGCGGGAGACGGCGACGTCGTCCTCGATACGGATGCCGATGCCGCGCAGCGCCTTGGGGGCCTCGGAGTACGGGCCGAAGTACAGCCCCGGCTCCACGGTGGTCACCATGCCCGGCTCCAGCAGGCGCCAGGCATCGCCGACGCGGTAGTCGCCGACATCGTGCACGTCCAGGCCCAGCCAGTGGCCGGTCCGGTGCATGTAGAAGGGCCGGTAGGCGTGGTCCTTGAGCAGCCTGTCGAGCCGACCCTTGAGTACGCCGAGATCCTTGAGCCCGCGGGTCAACTCGCGCACCGCGGCGTCGTGCGGGTCGTTCCAGTGGTTGCCCGGACGGGTCTGCTCGATGGCCGCGTGCTGCGCGGCCAGTACACACTCGTAGACCTCGCGCTGGGTGTCGCTGAAGCGCCCGGAGACCGGGAAGGTCCGGGTGATGTCGGAGGCGTACCCATGCACCTCGCAGCCGGCGTCGATCAGCAGCAGGTCGCCTTCGTTCAGGACATCGCGGTTCTCGATGTAGTGCAGGATGCAGCCGTTCTCGCCACCGCCGACGATGGACGAGTACGCCGGCTCGGTGCCGTGGCGGTGGAATTCATGCAGCAGCTCGGCCTCGACCATGAACTCGGTCATGCCGGGGCGGGTCGCCTGCATGGCCCGGATATGGGCCTGGCAGGAGATCGCGGCCGCATGGCGCATCATGCGCAGCTCCGGGGCCTTCTTGAACAGGCGCTGCTCGTGCACGTAGTGCTCGACCGCCACGTACTCGTGCGGCGCGCGCACGCCATTGCGGGCCTTCGCGCGGACCTGGTTGACCCAGCCGAACAGCCGCTGGTCCAGCGCCTCGTCGCGCCCGAACGGGGCGCACAGAACGCGCCGGTTCTCCATCAGGCCCGGCAGGATCTCGTCGATGTCCTCGATCGGGAACGCGCATTCCGCGCCGTAGTTTTCCATCGCCCCGTCCGGGCCGGCGCGGCGGCCCTGCCAGGTCTCCTGCGTGGGGTCGCGGTCGCGGCAGAACAGGATGTACTCCCCCGCCGCGCGACCCGGTACGAGCACGGCAACGGCATCCGGCTCGGGGAAGCCCGTCAGGTAGAGAAAGTCGCTGTTCTGGCGAAACGGATACTCGACATCGCGGTTGCGCACCTGCTCGTGTGCGGCCGGCACGACGATGATCGAGTCGCCCCCCACGCCGCGCATCAGGCGCTGACGCCGCCGGGCGAACTCGGCCAGGGTGATGGTCGGGGTCTTGCCGGGCAGCGGGGGGCGCGTGGGGGCGTTCATTGCATCGGGATCCGTTTCGGGTCGTCCGGGGCGAGCTCGTCGGCGATCAGCAGTACACCGACGCGCACATACTCGTTGAGTTCCTCGAAGGCGGCGGCGTTCTCTTCGTCGTCCTCCGGCTCCAGTTCGATGCGCGCGATCTCGGCGAAGTCGCGCAGGATCTCGCTGGCCTCGGCCGAGGGTTTCATCTGCTGCAGCCGGGGCATCTGCCCGAAGCCGGAGATAAAGCCGTCGACCCACTCCGACAGCGCCTGGGCGCGCGCCTCGATCGGCTCGTCCTCGGGCAGCAGCGGCCCGAAGCCGAGCTCGACATCGTACAACTGCGCCAGCAGGGTCCGGCGGATGGCCTCCACCGTCGCGCGGAAGTCGTCCGGCGCGGCATCGGTCAGCGGCAGCGCCTCGCCCAGGCTATGCTCCAGCGCGTCGACATCCGCGCCGGGGTCCGCAACCACGCAGCCGGTAAACAGCCCGTGGGCCGAGGCCGGCGTCTGCGCGAAACCCATGCGACGCAGGCCATGCGCGAGCTGCTCGGCCAACGCGGCCGGGTCGGATTCAAGGCCGCCGCGCGCCTTGGTCGATTCGCCGGTGGGGGCGGCCATCAGAAGGACTCCAGACGGGCTTCGTACGGGAACAGCAGGAAGCGGTAGAGGTCGTCGCCCACCTGCAGGTGGGTGAACTGCGGCTCGCCCAGCTTGATCGCACTGGACCCGGTGGCCGACAGCGCATTCAGACCAAAGCGCTTCTCCGCGATCAGGTCCTCCAGCAGCTGCTCCAGCTCCGTGTGCGGGATCGCCCCCGTGTTGTCCACGATGCGGCAGGGCTTGCCGTTGTGTGCGGTACCCTCGATCACGGTGGCCTGCGGGTCGGGTTCGGGGGGCTGGGTCATGGGCGCGACGGTTCCTGAGAAACGATATGCCGCCTATTGTGACCAGCCCGGTGCGCGAGCCGCAACAAAGCGCCGTGTCCGCGTGCGTTTGGCCCTGTCGCCGCCGGCCGCCGCAGATGACATAAGTGAAGGCGCTCTCGCAAAAAGATCACACAAGTTGACGATTTGCGGGGGCGACTCCTAGACTCCATGAATTGCCAGCCGCGCGCCGTGTGCGGCCGCCTTCACCGAACCGGGGCCTGTCGCCATGTCGTCCGAGGATTCCAGCCACGATCCCGTCGAGCGCCTTGAAACCGCGATTACGCGGCTGCTCGATGAACATGCCGCCCTGCGCGAGGAAAACAATCTGCTGCATGAGCAGATTCGTCAGCTAAAGGGCGAGCGCGCGGCCTTCAAGGAACGCAACGAACAGGCCCGCCACCGGGTCGAGACGATGATCGCCCGCCTGCGGTCGATGGAGCACAGCGAATGAGTCAGTCCGAACCCGTACGCGTCTCGATCCTGGGCAAGGAATACCAGATCGCCTGCCCGCCCGAGGAACGCGCCGACCTGTTCGCCTCCGCCTCCCTGGTCGACGAACGCATGCGCGAGCTGCGCGACACCGGCCGAGTGGTCGGCGCCGAGCGCATTGCGGTGATGGTGGCGCTGAACCTCGCCCACGAGATGCTCGAATGCCAGGAGCAGCTCAAGCGCGCCGAGCAAACCGGCCCGGCCCGCATCACCGCCATCGCCGACCGCATCGAGCAGTCGCTGGGCACGCCCCGCTCCTGAATCCCCCGCGCCGCAGGCCGCAGGATGGGATGAGCCAGGCGAATCCCATCAAGGCTTCCCACGGCGCGGGGAATGGTGCGTTTCGCGATGCTCAACCGCACCCTACGTCAGGTAGCGTTAACGCCCCAGACGGAGGCACATCTCTACGGCCGATAGATATCCACCCCGGACGGCGGATCAAACGTAAACACGGACTCGTCGACCGGCGCATTGCGCTCGCTTCGCTCGAAGTGAATTTCGGTCTCCTGACCAAAGATGTCGCGAAAGGCCATGCGGGTCAGATCGCCATCCGGCGTCAGGTCCAGCTCGAGGTGGGTGAAGTCCGCCTGCTCGTTGCGCGGGATCAGCAGCAGGCGCAGCGCCGAGGCGTCCCGTACCGGCAGCACATCCATGCGGAAGTGCTCGTCCAGCCGCTCCGGCTGGGTGATCGCCGCGATCGGTGTCGCATCGAAGGCATCTCCCAGCGGGCGCACGGTCGCCTGCGCCAGGTCCGGGTCATAGGTCCACAGGTCCTCGCCATCGGAGACAATCGTCTGCGGGAAGGGCTCGGTCACCTCCCAGCGCAGACGGTTGGGCATGCCCAGCTGCATCGAACCATCCGACTCCTGCAGCACATAGCCCGTCTCGTCGCGCACCGTCTGCGTGAATTCGGCGGTAAAGGTCTCCAGTCCCTCGACAAAACGGTCCAGCGCCGCGCGCGCATCCGGTGCCGGGCCGCGCTCGGCCGCCAGCGGTCCGGCGAACAGGAACATCGTCGTCGCGGCCAGGGCGAGCAACAGACGGGGAACAAGTCGGACAGTCATGCGGGCTCCAGTTGCATGTTTACGATGATCCTGCGCCCGGTCGCTTAACCGGGCGTGAATGCCACAAGTGAAAGGGCGAGCAGGATCACAGGATCCGGTACATGGACCCGGCCAAGCGTTAGGGAAACACTGATTAATGTACACACTCGCGTTGGCACCCCAGGTTTTCCGAGACAAGGCGCGTCGCGCAGCGGGTAGTGGTTCTACCTGCAAGCGGCGCAACGCAGGATCGGGGAACCTGGGGTGCCAACCCCGAAGGGGCTCGGCCGCTTTTGCGCGCGCACGGCGTTGCGGCTCCCTTGTGCAGAATGACTGCACGGCAGTCACCGCGCCTTGTTCGCACGCAAAAGCGACTCGAGCGCGAGCGTGTACATTGATCAGTGTTTCCCTAGTCGTTCGGCCCCGGGACCAGGACCTCGCGGTTGCCATTGGACTGCACCGGACTGACCAGTCCGGCGGCCTCCATGTCCTCGACCATGCGCGCGGCACGGTTGTAGCCGATCTTCAACCGGCGCTGGATGAACGAAATCGAGGCCTTGCGGGTCTCGATCACGATCTGCACGGCCTGGTCGTAGAGCGGATCGGTCTCCGCCTCGCCTTCGCCCGGCGCTTCCAGCCCCGGGATGGCCGCCGCGCCCGCCTCCGGCTCGTCGAGGATGGCCTCGTTGTAGTCCGGCTCGCCAGTGGACTTCAGGTACTCGACCACCTGATGCACTTCGTTGTCGCCGACGAAGGCGCCGTGCACACGCTCCGGCATCGCCTTGCCCGGCGGCAGGTAGAGCATGTCGCCGTGGCCCAGCAGGTGTTCCGCGCCCATCTGGTCGAGGATGGTGCGCGAGTCCACCCGCGAGGAGACCTGGAACGCAATACGCGTAGGGATATTGGCCTTGATCAGGCCGGTAATCACATCCACCGACGGGCGCTGGGTGGCCAGAATCAGATGGATACCAGCGGCGCGGGCCTTCTGTGCCAGGCGCGCGATCAGCTCCTCCACCTTCTTGCCCACCACCATGATCATGTCGGCGAACTCGTCGACCACGATCACGATGAACGGCAACGGCTCCAGATCGGGCGCTTCGGTCTCGGTCAGTGCCTCCTCCGGCTTGAACAGCGGGTCCTTCAGCGGCTCGCCGGCGGCCTCGGCATCGCGCACCTTCTTGTTGAACCCGCCGATATTGCGCACGCCCATCGCCGACATCAGCTTGTAGCGCCGTTCCATCTCCGCCACCGCCCAGCGCAGGGCGTTGGAGGCATCCTTCATGTCGGTCACGACCTCGCACAGCAGGTGCGGGATGCCTTCGTAGACCGACAGCTCCAGCATCTTCGGGTCGATCAGGATCAGCCGGACCTCGTCCGGGGTCGCCTTGTACAGCAGCGACAGCAGCATGGCGTTCACGCCCACCGACTTGCCGGAACCGGTCGTTCCGGCCACCAGCAGGTGCGGCATCTTCGCCAGATCCGCCATCACCGGAGCGCCGCCGATATCCTTGCCGAGCGCCATGGTCAACGGCGACTTGTTCGCGTCGAACAGATCCGAGCGCAGGATCTCCGACAGGGCCACGATCTCGCGGTTTTCGTTGGGGATCTCCAGGCCCACCGTGGACTTGCCCGGGATCACCTCGACGATGCGCACGGCCATCACCGACAGCGAGCGCGCCAGGTCGGTGGACAGCCCGGAGATGCGCGAGGCCTTGACACCTGCGGCCGGCTGCAGCTCGAAGCGCGTAATCACCGGGCCGGGCTGCACGGCAACCACCTCGACCTCCACGCCGAAGTCCTTCAGCTTCAGTTCGACCAGTCGCGAGAGCGCCTGCAGCGACTCCTCGGAGAATCCGTCGGGCGGGGGCGGCGCCTCGTCCAGCAGGGACAGCGGCGGACGCGGATCGGCCCCGGACCCTTCGGTGAACAACGGGACCTGCTTTTCCTTCTGCACGCGCGGGCTGGGCGGTGGCGCCTCGATGCGCGGCTCCACCCGCGAGGGCGCGCGCTTCTCGGTGCGCTTGCGCTCCTTCTCCACCCGCGTCTCGCGTTCGGCGCGTTCGCGCGCGCCGATGCGGCGGTCCCGGGCCGAATCCAGCTGGGCGCGCAGGCGCTCGAAGCCCCGAATGGTCAGTTGCCCCAACCGGTCCATCAGCAGGAACCAGGACAGCCCGGTAAACAGCGTCACCCCGGCCAGGAACAGCGCCAGCAGCACCAGCGTCGCCCCGACCAGGCTCAACCCGGCCACCGCCCAGCCGGCGAACAGGTCCCCGAGGATGCCGCCCGCGTGCACCGGCATCCCGCCCGGGAGCAGGTGCAGCGCGGCCAGGGCCGCGCCCGAGATCAGCGCCACGATCAGCGCCACCCCGCGCACGGTCAGCTCCATCGGGCTGGCGATGCGCGCCTCGCGGCGATGCCGGAACAGCCACCAGCCGATGCCGCCGACCGCCAGCGGGATCAAGTAGGCCAGATAGCCCAGCAGGTGAAACGCGATGTCCGCAAACCAGGCGCCGGTGGTGCCGCCGAGGTTGCGCAGGCTCTCGCCGTCGCCGGTGGTGGACCAGGCCGCATCGCCCGGGTGGTAGGTGACCAGGGCGACCAGCAGATAAAGCGCCAGCATGCCGAAGATCAGCAGCGCGCCCTCGCGCAGCCCGCGCAGCAGCTGCCCGCTCAGGCTCGGTGCCGCGGCCGGCTCGGCCGTCTTCCTGCCCTTGCCCCCGGATTTGGCCTTGCTTGCGGCCATGCACTCCCCATCGTGTTCGGCCCGCGACGCGGGCATTGCGAATCATCGCGCAGTTTACCGGTTAAAACAGCGTTCGTGGTGCCAGGCCAACCAAGCCTGAGAACCGAGTCCCGTCCGGTTGCCTTTTTTCCCACACACAGTGAGCCCTGCCATCGTGGGAGCGGGCTGCCCGCGAAGGTCCCTCAGTCCCGTCGACAACCCCAGACCGCGAATACCGGATCGGCATGTTCCAACCGCCCGGCGTACGGGTCGTCCGGCGGGCGCGGCAGGCCACGCAGCGAGAGCGTGGAACGGTCGTCGAATCCTGCACGCAGAAACAAATCGAGTACCAACCCCATACGCTCGAAGTCGTACAACGGCTCCCAGACCGCGATCGTCTTGGTCGGAAAGCAGCGATCGGAGAAGGTCACCACGAAAACCCCACCCGGGCGCAGCAGCTCGCGCACCGAGGCGAATACCGCCTGTGGACGCGTCAGGTATTCCACCGAGGCGGTACACACCACTGCATCGAAGCTCGCGGGCGGCAGCGGAATCGCCGGCTGTCGGTTCAGGTCGTGCACCAGGGCCTGATCCAGGGCCTCGTTGGCGGCCAGTTCCTCGTGGTTCATGCCCAGCCCGACAACCGCCTCGGGTCCTCGCAGCTGATCGAGGTGCGATTCCCAGCTGCTCATCAGGTCCAGCACCCGTGCACCCGGCGGGGTCAGCGTGGCGTACAGCTCCGCGATCCGGGCACGGGCCTCGGCATCCAGGTGATGCACCAGTCGCGGACTGGCGTAGAAGTCGCGATCGGGCGCGGGATCCTCGCGCTCGCAGGCATCTGCGGACCAGAAGTCCGTCGGTCGCCCGCGCCAGCGGGCCTGCATCCCCGGGCCGCGCGCCGTCAGCAGCCGTGCCACGTCCACCATGCCATCGCCGTCGCGCCCGTCCTCATGGGTCGCAAGCACTCGGGCGCGCAATTGCAGGTCCGTGCCCGAGAGCGGGTGGTTCAGGTCCGCGACGAGCCGCGCATCCTGTCGCGCATCCTTCAGCGCGCCGATGCGAAACAGCTCGCGGTCGCCGGCCTCGATGCCGGCATGGCCGGCGATGAACGCACGCGGATAGAAACGCCCGGCACGGGGTTCCACCACCCGATGCCGGCGCAGGCAACGATTGAACGCATCCACCGGCAACTCCACCACGCTCGCCGGGTCCGACACCGGGACCTGTCCGGCGGCGGCGCTTTCGACCACCGTCCCGGCACCCTGCCCGGCCAGCTGCGACCCAACGGTATCTGGCCAGACATCCCGCGCAGGCATCAGCCACGGCAGAAACAGACAATCGCGATGCCGGGCCTCGGCACTGGCCCAATCCAGCGTAAAACCGACATCCAGCGCCTTGTGCGGCATGCTCAATGTCGGTGGCGTGCGGCCCGGGCGGGCAAAGGGGTCGTACATGGATCCGTGTTTCCCTTGCGGCATTCCGGGTATGGTACGGCGAACAAGGCTTCGTTTCGTCTGCAGCCGCTGCCAGATCGGCAGCATAGGTCTGGGCACCTGGCAGGTATTGCTGAGATACTCAACACAATCAAGCAAGTGAGCCAAACAACCAGGGGTCACCTAATGGCCGAAACATTTCTGGTAGCCATCATCGATCAGGATCGCGAAGACCTGGCCTTGGAGATCGCCGCCGAGGAAGGTGGCATGGACGGCACAGTGATGCACGGCTCGGGGCTCGGCTTCCCCGACCACATGACCTTTCTCGGGGTGACCTACCAGGGCAGGGAATCGATCTGCATCTGGGAGATGGACGAGCAACGCGCCGAGCGCATTGCCCGCCGCCTGAACCTGGAACTAGACCTCCTGCAGCCCTACAACGGTCTGGCCTTCACACTGGATGCCCAGGCCTTGGCGGGCATGCAGTTCGTCGGTGGCCCTGCCCAACCCTAATCTTCTGTGCGAGGAACGCCATGCAATTCGTACTGCTCGCCGCCGTGGTCCCGCGCAACCGGGCCGACCGCGCCATCGAGACCGTCCGCCGCGAGGGCGCGGCCGGCCTGACGCTGCTGGAGGGCCAGGGCATTGCCCAGCTGCGCCGCTCGCCGATCATGGACCTGAAGGACTCCGCGGCACGCAACGTACTGCTGATGGTCCTGGAAGCCAGCATTGCCCAACGGCTGCTGAAATGCCTGGACGAAGAGCTCGCGCTGAGCGAGGTGGGCAACGGCTTTGCGTTCACCCTGCCGATCAAGGACATTGCCGGCATCAAGCCGGAGCAGATCGAACACCTGCGCAAATCCCTGGAACAGGGATCTCCGTAGCACAGGGGCTAAGGAAACACTGATCAATGTACACACTCGCGTTGGCACCCCACAAACCATTGAACGCAGGGGCTCGGCCGCCCGTTGTTATCAAGAACGGGGCGCGCGCACGGCGTTGCGGCTCCCTTGTGCAGAGTGACTGCACGGCAGTCACCGCGCCTTGTTCGCACGCAAAAGCGACTCGAGCGCGAGTGCGTACATTAATCAGTGTTTCCCTAACGGTTCCGATCCCGGGCGCGCCGCCCGCGCAAGGCCCGCCACCAGCCATACCACGGCAACGTGAGCCCGTCGCCGCCGGCGCCGTGGCGCATGAAGGCCAGACCGGCTTGCGTCACCCGCCCGAGGTCGTCCACTTCGCGCACGATCAGGTCCGCCGCGCCAAAGCTCACCCGATCACCCACAATCGGATCTCCCGGCAGCTCCTGTTCCAGGTATGCACCGATGGTCAACTGCTGATCCACCGCGTCACAGGACACGCCGTATATCTCGCACAGTTCGGCCAGCCGCTTCTCCGGGTGCAGCGGCAGCTCGCCAAAGAATTCCGGATCCTCGTGGCCCGGTATGCGGGGGCTCGCAAACAACCGGTCCAGCAGCGGTACGTGCTCCGGTACCACAAAAATGTAGACATAGTCCCCCGGCGTCAGATGCCCGGCCTGCTGGTAGCGCACCGAGCGCCCCTCGCGCACCACCAGTGACGGGCGCGCCCAGCGTGGCAGGCGTGCCCCGCGCAGCACCGGGCTGTCCTCGATCACACGGTAGACGGCCAGCTCGTGCCGGGGACTGCCCGGCAGCTCCAGCTGCACCCGTTCCACCGGGCCGATTTCCGGGGGCACGACCAGCCCGAGCCGCTCGGCCACCGGACGAATGGTCCAGCCCTGCACCAGCAGCGAGACCAGCACCATCATGAACACGATGTTGAAGAAGAGCTCGCCGCCCTCGATCCCGGCCACCATCGGCAGGATCGCCAGCAGGATCGACACCGCCCCGCGCAGCCCGACCCAGGAGACAAACGCCGTGCTGCGCCAGTCCTGGCGAAACGGCAGCAGACACAGCCAGACCGCCAGCGGGCGCGCGACCAGAATCAGCACCAGCCCCAGCGCCAGCGCCGGCAACGCCAGCGACGGAAACTCCGAGGGGGTCGCCAGCAGGCCGAGGATCAGGAACATGCTGATCTGCGCCAGCCACGTCAGCCCCTGCTGCTGGCGGTGCAGCTTCGCCGCCCCACGCAGCTTGCGGTTACCGGCCACGATGCCGGCCACATAGGCCGCCAGGAACCCGCTCCCGCCCAGCCAGCCGGCCAGCGCGAACAGGGTGACGGCCCCGGCCATCACCGCGATGGGATAAAGCCCCTCTTCCAGCGGCAGGCGGTTGACCAGTTCCACCAGCAGATAGCCGCCCACCACGCCCAACAGCAGGCCCAGCCCCATCTGCCACAGGAACTCCGTGGCAAACAGCGTGGCCAGACCACCCACGGTGGTGCCGGACAGGATCCACTCGATAAAGACCACGGTGAGGAAGATCGCCATCGGGTCGTTGGACCCCGACTCCACCTCAAGGATGGAACGCACACGGCGGTTAATCTTCACCCCGCCCACACGCAGCAGAAAGAACACCGCCGCGGCATCCGTGGAGCTGATCAGCGCACCCAGCAGCAGGGCATAGGCCCAGGGCAGATCCAGCAACCAGTGGGCGGCCACCCCCAGCAGCAACGTGGTCAGCGCGACCCCGACCGTCGCCAGCACGATGGCCGGGCCGGCCGCCCGGCGCAGGGTGCGCAGCCGGGTGCCAAAGCCCGAGTCGAACAGGATCACGGCGAGCGCGAGGCTGCCGATCAGGAAGGCCGTATTGGGATCATCGAACTCGAGCCCGAGTCCGTCCTCGCCGGCGAGCAGGCCAATCCCCAGGAACACCAGCAGCAGCGGCGCACCCAGCCGGAACGACAGCACCGACGTCAACACCGAGACCACAATGAGCCCCGCACCGATGAAGATCAGCGGAAAAATCCAGTCCATCGAATCCCTCTATTTCCTTTGGCCTCGCGTGCGCGGCCATGATCGCATGATTGCCCGGAAAGCGACGCTCAAGGGAGACCCATCCCGGGTAACCGTCGGCCATTCTCGATACCACCGACAAGACCCCGACACTTGCCTCGGACCCTGTCACGGAATACTGTATTTATAACCAGTAATACCACGGAGCAGTCGTTGTGTCCCTGACCGCGCGCCAGCAGGCCATCCTCGACTACATCAGCGAGACCGTCGCCACCCAGGGCACGGCTCCGACACGCAGCGAGATCGCCCGCGCCTTTGGCTTTCGCTCGCCCTACGCGGCCGAATGCCACCTGAAAGCCCTGGAGAAAAAAGGCGCGATCGAACTGGTGGGCGGGGCCGCGCGCGGCATCCGCCTGGCCGGTGCACGGGCCGCGCGGCCCGCCGAGCTGCCCCTGGTCGGGCGCGTGGCGGCCGGCTCGCCGATCCTCGCCACCGAGCACATCGAACGCCACTACCGGATCGACGACGGCCTGTTCCGGGCCCGCCCGGACTACCTGCTGCGCGTGCATGGCGAGAGCATGCGCGACGCCGGCATCCTCGATGGCGACCTGCTGGCCGTGCGCCAGACCCCGGAGGCCCACCCCGGCCAGATCGTCGTGGCCCGCATCGAGGACGAGGTGACGGTCAAGCGCTACGAGCAGGACGGTGCCCGCGTGCGCCTGCTGCCGGAGAACCCCGACTTCGCCCCGATCGAGATCGACCTGGAGCGCCAGGCGCTGGCAATCGAGGGCATCGGGGTCGGCGTACTGCGCGATCTTGAATCCCGTGCCCGGCATTGATGCCCTGCTCGATCATCCGACGCTGTGGCGCGGGCGCAGCGCCGTCCCCGCCGCGGATGCCCCGGTCTGGCCCAGCGGCCACCCGGCGCTGGACCGGGCCCTGGGGGGCGGCTGGCCACGCGGCCAGTTGATCGAACTCCTGGGCGCCCCCTTCGGCTGTGGCGAGACCCGTCTGCTGGTCCCCCTGCTCGCGGCCTGCGGCCGTGAGGGTTACTGGGTTGCGCTGCTGGCGCCGCCCGCCACGCCCTGGCTGCCCGGCTGGCGGCCGCTTGGCATCCCGCCGGAACGGGTGCTGCTGATCCGCACCGAGCACGACCGCGACACCCTCTGGGCCGGCGAACAATGCCTGCGCGACCCGGCCTTCGGCGCCCTGCTGGCCTGGCTGGACGGCCCGGTGGAAACCGCGCTGCTGCGCCGGCTGCGTCTGGCCGCGGCCGAAAGCCAGGCCTGCGCCATCCTGTATCGCCCACCGCGCGCCGCGGACCAGCCTTCGCCGGCTCACCAGCGGCTGCGCTGGCAACCCGCCACCAATGGCCTGGAGCTGCATTGCCTGAAGGGCATCGGAGACTGGGCCCGCTCCGACCAGGCCCTGCACATCCCGGTGTCCTGAGATGGGCCACCCCGAGCAACCGCCAGCCGCCCCGCATCGGCGGAGGGCAACACGACCGAAAACAGGCCACCAACCAGGCCTGATCTCGCCTGTGAGCGCTCCCCCGACAGCCTCGGCGGAACCCGGCCCTGCTCCTCGCACCGCCCCACGGTCAGGACACGAGCAATGGATGGCGGTCGAGCTGCCGCATCTGGCGCTGGAGACCCTGGCACGCGCCGAGGGGGACAGCGCACGCCTGACCGAGCGCCCGTTACTGGTGATCGAAGACGGCACCGCGCCGTGCGTACATGCCGCCAATCGCGCCGCGCGACGTGCAGGGGCCCGGCCGGGCATGGCGCTGGCCGATGCCCTCGCCATCCTCGATACCCCGGAACTCGTCGAGCACGACCCGCAGGCCCAGACCGCGCAGATCGCCATGCTGGCCGGCGTGCTGCTGCAGTTTTCCGATCACGTGCACCCGGAACCGGACGCCCGGCGCATCCTGCTGGAAGTGGGTCGCAGCCGACGCCTGTTCGGCGGACTCGCGGTCCTGCGCGAGCAGGCGCGGGAGACCCTGGAGGGGCTGGGCTTCCACCCGCGCATCGGCGTGGCGCGCAGCCCGGCCGCCGCGCGCCTGCTGGCTACCCTGCGCAACCCCGCGATCCCCGAGGACGCCGAAGCCCTGCGCCGCACCCTGTCACCCGTCCCGCTGGAGGCCCTGCCCTTGCCGGCCGCGACCCGGGAGGGCCTGCGGGCCACCGGCCTGCGCCAGCTCGGCGACCTGCTGCGCCTGTCACGCCCGGAACTCGCGCGCCGCCACGGCCCGGAGTTGCTGGCTCTACTGGATCGGCTGCTGGGACGGCGCACGGAGACCCTGCCACGCTTCAACCCGCCTCCGGAGCTGGACCTGCCCCTGCGCCTGGAACACGAAATTCACACGACCGGGGCCCTGGCCTTCCCGCTCAAGCGCCTACTGCGCCAGGCCGAGGCCCAGCTGCGCGGTCTGAACCGCAGCCTGCAGGGCATGACGCTGGAGCTGAAACACCGCGAGGTACACACCCGCATCACGCTGGAGCGAGGTCACCCCGGCATCCATGCCGAGGACTGGCTGCCGCTGTGGCAGACCCGGCTGGAGCGCGAGGCCCTGCCCGCCCCCGTCATCGGCCTGCGCCTGCGGGCCACGCAGCTGCTCGACCCGCCCGCTGAAGGTGCCAGTCTGCTGGCCGAGGCCCCGGGCCACCCACCACCGGAATCGCAGTTGCCAGCCGTGCTGGCCCGCCTGAGCGCCCGCCTGGGCGAACAGGCAATCGTCCGGCTGACGACAAGCGGCATTCCGCGCCCGGAGGCCGCCCAGGGCGCCCGAAACGATCTGGAAACGTCCCCGCCCTCACCTGCGCCAACACCCGCTCAGGGGGTCTGCGGAACGGCGCTTTGGCTGCAGGAACCGGAGCCAGTCCCGCCACCGCTTCATCCACACGCACTGGGTCGGCTGGAAGACGGCTGGTGGGACCAGGGACGGGATGTACGACGCGATTACGCCACTGCGCGCGACCGGCAGGGTCGCGTACTGTGGCTGTACCGCTGCCTGCGCAGCGGCCGGTGGTTCCGGCAGGGCTACTGGGGGTAGCGTGGCGCAGTGGCACGGCGCGCCCACGCAGCACCCATCAGACGCGGTAGTACTCGCGATACCACTCGACGAAGCGGGCGATGCCGTCCTCCACCCGCGTGGCCGGGGCATAACCCACGTCCTGGCGCAGGGCCTCGACGTCGGCGTAGGTGTCCGGCACATCCCCCGGCTGCAGCGGCAGCAGGTTCTTCTCCGCCTTGCAGCCCAGGCAGTCTTCCAGCACCTCGATGTAGTGCATCAGCTCCACCGGGCGGTGCGCGCCGATGTTGTACAGCCGGTAGGGCGCTGCACTCGTCGCCGAATCGGGTTCGGCCCCGGTCCACGCCGGGTTGGACCGGGCCGGACGGTCCAGCGCGCGAATCACGCCCTCGACGATGTCGTCGATGTAGGTGAAGTCGCGGCGATGGTGGCCGTAGTTGAAGACGTCGATCGGCTCGCCCGCCAGGATCTTCTTCGTGAACAGGAACAGCGCCATGTCCGGGCGGCCCCAGGGGCCGTAGACGGTAAAGAAGCGCAGGCCCGTCACCGGGAGCTGGTACAGGTGCGCATAGGTATGCGCCATCAGCTCGTTGGCCTTCTTGCTCGCGGCGTAGAGGGAGAGCGGATGGTCGACGTTGTCGTGCACCGAGAACGGCATCGTGGTGTTGGCGCCGTAGACGGAGCTGGAGCTGGCGTAGACCAGGTGCTCCACACCAAAGTGCCGGCAGCCCTCCAGGATGTTGCCGAAACCGACCAGGTTGGTGTCGACATAGGCCGCCGGGTTCTCCAGGGAGTAGCGCACCCCGGCCTGGGCCGCCAGGTTCACCACCCGCTCCGGGCGATGCTCGCGAAACACCCGCTCCATCGCGGCGCGGTCGGCGATGTCTTCGCGGACCTCGGTATAGCCCGGGTGGTCCTGGGTGCGCGCCAGGCGCGCCTCTTTCAGCGAGACATCGTAGTAGTCGTTGAGGTTGTCAACGCCAATGACCTCGTCGCCCCGCTCCAGCAGGCGCAGGGCGAGGGCACTGCCAATAAATCCGGCGCTGCCGGTCACCAGGATTCTCATGGACGGATCATGTGCCTTATGCCGATGTTAAGCCGATGGGGGCCGGGCCTGGCTCCCCATCGCTCAGGGGACTGAGCTCCTGCCGAGAGAGACGGGCTGAACATATGCTAGCCCCGATCGTCGGGCAGGGTGATGTTCAGCTCCAGGACCTCGCAGTCGCCCTCGCGGTCGACGTTCATCTGCACCGCGTCGTCGTTGACCTTCACGTATTTGCGGATGACCTGCAGCAGTTCCTGCTGCATCGCGGGCAGATAATCCGGCCCGCCCCGGGCCGCACGTTCGCGCGCCACGATGATCTGCAGGCGTTCCTTGGCAACACTGGCGCTTCTCTGCCGCGGCTGGCGGAAGTAATCAAAAATACCCATGATCAGCTCCCGAACAGACGTCCGAAGAAGCCCTTCTTCGGTACATCGACAAAGCGAAGCGGGCGCTCCTCGCCCAGGAAGCGATCCACTGCATCCTGATAGGCCTGTCCGGCATCGGATTCCTCGTCCAGCACCACCGGCAGACCGGCGTTCGAGGCGTTCAGCACGGCCTGCGACTCGGGGATCACGCCCAGCAGGTCGATCGCCAGGATCTCGCCCACGTCCTCGATGCTGAGCATCTCGCCGCGCGCGGCGCGCTCCGCGGCATAGCGGGTCAGCAGCAGACGCCCCTGGATCGGCTCGCCGCCCTGTTCCACCTGCCGGGTCTTGCTGGCGAGGATGCCGAGGATGCGATCGGAGTCGCGCACCGAGGAGACCTCGGGGTTGGTGACCACAATGGCCTCGTCGGCGAAATAGGCCGCCATCAGCGCGCCCCGCTCGATCCCTGCCGGACTGTCGCAGATGATGTACTCGAAGTCCTCGGACAGTTCGTTCAGCACACGCTCCACACCGTCCTGGGTCAGGGCGTCCTTGTCGCGGGTCTGCGAGGCCGGGAGGATGTACAGGTTGTCCGCGCGCTTGTCGCGGATCAGCGCCTGTTTCAGGTTGGCGTCGCCATTGATCACGTTGACGAAGTCGTACACCACACGGCGCTCACAGCCCATGATGAGGTCCAGGTTGCGCAGACCGACGTCGAAATCGATCACGGCCGTCTTGTGGCCGCGCAGGGCCAGACCGGTGGCGATCGCGGCAGAGGTGGTGGTCTTGCCGACCCCGCCCTTGCCCGAGGTAATCACTACGATGCGTGCCATGGTGGCTGCTTCTCCTTAGGGAAACGCTGATGAATGTACGCACTCGCGCTCGAGTCGCTTTTGCGTGCGAACAAGGCGCGGTGAGCGCAGTGTAGCCGAGCTACATGAGCGAACCGCAACGCCGTGCCCACGCAAAAGCGGCCGAGCCCCGGCATTGAATGGCTTGTGGGGTTGGTACCCCAGGTTCCCCGATCCTGTGTTGCGCCGCTTGCGGGTAGAACCACTACCCGCTGCACGACGCGCCTTGTCTCGGAAAACCTGGGGTACCAACGCGAGTGTGTACATTCATCAGCGTTTCCCTTAGTCGTCGTGCGAGGGCGTGTGCAGGACCGAGCGGCCCTCTACGCCGCTCGCTCAGATTTCCGCGATCTTGAGGCTTTCGCCCGCGAGTGTCACCAGCCGGTTCTCGCCGCGCTCGGACTCGGCGATATCCTCGGCTACCCGGTAATGCCCGGCGATGGACAACAGCTCCGCATCCAGTCGCCGGCAGAAGATCCGTGCCGTCTCCAGGCCCCGCACGCCGGCGAGTGCCCGCCCGCGCAGCGGACCCAGCACATGGATGTGCCCATCCGCCAGCAGCTCGGCCCCGGCGGACACCGCCCCGGTCACCAGCAGGTCGCCCCCTCGGGCATAGATCTGCTGCCCGGAGCGCACCGGCCGATCCACGACGCGGGTCGCGCTGTGCACGGCCGGGGTCGCCTCGGGCGGGTTGTCCGCGGATTTCTTGCCCTTCTTGCTCGGCGGCGGCTCCGGGGCCTCGTCCTCTTCCAGGGACACCTCGCCACTCGACGCGCCGCCACGCCCGCCCAGTTGCAGCACGGGCAGCACGTCGAACAACTCGGAATAGCTCTGCAGGCGCTCGGCGACCTCGCCCGCCTGCAGGCCGATCAGCTTGAAGCCCTCGGCGCGCACCTGTTCGATGGTTGCCTGAAGGTCCGTCTCGGGGGACTCGGCCACCGGCTCGAGATCCAGCACGATCGGCATGTCGCGCATCAGGTCCGGGGCCTGTTCGCGGTGCGCGGCGAGTTGTTCGCCCAGCATCCGGGGATCGGTCTGAAACACGCGCAGTACCGACACCAGCATCATGCGCCCTTTCAGTTCAATGGTCTGGACGGGACTCGGCGTGGCGCTCATGCGTGCATTGGGCCCTGCTGTGGGATCGGCATTCGGGAAACACGGTTTCCGGTCCGGCGCGTGTCGGAAGACCGGAAAGATGCGCGCTTTATAGCGCGGACGGGGAAAGCACAGCAAGGGAGTGCCACCGAAATCGGCGGTGGATCGGTGTTTCCTTAAGCTCGCGGCGGACCCGGGATCAGCGTATTGGTGCGCCGCGCGTACTCCGCATAGCCCGGCCGCGAGGCATGCAGACGTTTTTCCAGTAACGTGACGCCCGACACACGCAGGATCAGCACGATCATCAGGATCGCAGAGGGTACCGCCCACCAGCCCCCGGCGGCCAGGGCGAGCAAGCCGTAGCCCACCCAGACGACGATCTCGCCGAAGTAGTTCGGGTGGCGGCTGTAGCGCCACAAGCCCTGGTCCATGACCTTGCCCCGCCTTGCAGGGTCGGCCCGGAAGCGCGCCATCTGTGCGTCCGCGACCGTTTCATACAGCGTGCCCAGCGCCCAGACCACCGCGCCCAGCGCCGCCAGCGGCCACCCGATGCTCGCGGCATTCGTGACCGCCAGCATCGGCAGGCCGATCACGGCGACCAGCGCGCCCTGCAGCCAGAAGATGGTGACCAGGCTGCGCGCGGCGAAGGCCCGGTCCGACAGCCCCTCGCGCATGTCGGTATAGCGCCCGTCCTCGCCGTGACCCCAGTTGCGCCAGGTGATGAACAGCGACAGCCGCAAGCCCCATACCAGCACCGGGACCACGATCCAGAGGCCCTGTAACGGCCAGCCCGCCAGCCCCCACCAGACCAGTGTCACGACCACGAAGCCCAGGCCCCAGAAGCGATCGACCAGGCTGGCATCGTGGCGCCATACGCTGCCGGCCCAGACCAGGGTCATCAGAACCAGACTGGCCAGAAGCCCCCAGAGAAACGCCATCAGTGCCTCCATCGCGATCAGTCTCCCGGCCGCTCGAACAGCACATGGGAGACAAACCACTCGTCCCCGCCGCTGTAGTCGAACAGCTCCGCGCAGGCCATGTAGAAGATCCGCCAGCGCTGGAACCAGAGTGCCGCCTGCTGTGCACCATAGGCCGTCTCGAACAGGGGCATCAGCGTGTCGCGGGCGCGATCCTGGCGGGCCAGCCAGGCGTTGATCGTGCGGGCGTAGTGCTGCCCACCGACGCGCCACTGGCGGATCACCCGCAGGTCCTCCTGGAAGTGCCGCGCGAGGTCGTCCGACGGCATCAGGCCGTCGCGGAAGAAGTACCGCCCCATCCAGTCATGCTCGCCCTCGGACTCGAACACATAGGCATGTTCGCGATGGGCGAACACATGCATGAAGAAGCGCCCGCCGGGATTGAGCCACCCGGCAATGCGCCGCAGCAGTTCCGGCCAGTTGCGCATGTGCTCGAACATCTCGATCGAGACCGCCCGGTCAAAGCCCGGCTCCGGCGGGGCGAACGTGTTCATGTCCGCGGTCAGGACCTCGAGATTCGCGAGCCCCAGGGCATCGCGCCGGGCCTCGATGAAGGCCCGCTGGGTACTGGAATTGGAGACGGCGGTGATCCGTGCGCCGGGGTACTGCTCGGCCATCCACAGCGACAGCGATCCCCAGCCACAGCCCAGTTCCAGCACCCGCTGGCCATCGGCAATCCCCGCACGCTCGCAGGTCAGGCGCAGCATCGCGACCTCGGCCGCCTCGAGGGTGTCGACGCCCTCCGGCCACCAGGCACTGGAGTACTTGAGCCGCGGACCCAGGCACTGCTCGAAATAAGCGGTGGGGATCTCGTAGTGCTGCTCGTTGGCGATGTCGGTGGACAGGGCGACCGGGGCCGCGCGCATGGACTCGATCAGGGCGTAGCGCCGCTCCATGGTCGCCTCGGCCGTGCCGGAGACCTCTGCCAGGCGCTCCGCCAGCAGCCGGCGGATCCCCGCGCGGACCAGCAAGTCCGGCACGCGTCCCTGCTCCGCCCACTCCATCATCCGCTGCATGCCACATCTCCCCTTGAGTGCAACATGGACCCCGGGAAATGTGACCGGTTCCCGCGATTCAGCCCCTACGGATCGCTGCGACGATCCCCGTACCCACCGCCACCGGGTGTGCGTATCTCGATCGCATCGCCTGGCTCTATCTGGCGGCGATCGCAGGCGGACATCGGTTCGCGCGTGCCGTCGGCGCGCAGGATCACGTCCTCCCCCGGCGCGCCCGCCCCGCCCCCGGCGATCCCGACCGGCGGCACCCGGCGACGGTTGGCCAGCAGCACGACCTCCATCGCCTGGTCGAAACCAAGCCGACGGATCACCCCGTCGCCGCCCGCATAACGCCCCTGCCCGCCAGAACCGCGGCGGTAGGCGAAGCGTTCCACCCGCACCGGAAAGCGGCTCTCCAGCACCTCGGGATCGGTCAGCCGCGAGTTGGTCATGTGCGTCTGCACCGCACTGGCCCCGGCGTAACCCGGTCCCGCGCCGGCCCCGCCGGCGATCGTCTCGTAGTACTGGTAGTCGGCATTGCCGAAGGTCAGGTTGTTCATCGTGCCCTGGGCCGCCGCCTGCACGCCCAGCGCCCCGAACAGGGCATCGGTGACTACCTGCGAGGTCTCGACATTGCCGGCCACCACCGCGGCGGGCGGTGCCGGGTTCAGCAGACTGTCTTCCGGGATGACCAGATCCACCGGGGCGAGGCAGCCGTCATTCAGCGGGATCGCATCCTCCAGCAGGGTGCGCAGTACATACAGCACCGCCGCGCGCACGATGGAGCTCGGCGCGTTGAAGTTGTCCTCGCGTACGGCGCTGGTGCCGGTGAAGTCGATACGCAGGCGCCGGGCCGCGGGATCGGGCACCACACGCACCTGCACCTCGGCGCCGTTGTCCATCGCGTATGCGAACCGGCCGTCCTCGAGCGTCGGGATCAGCCGTCCCACGGCCTCGGCCGCGTTGTCCAGCACATGGCCCATGTAGGCCGTCACCGTGGCCGCGCCGTATTCATCCAGCAGCCGGCCCAACTCCTCCAGCCCCTTGCGGTTGGCCGCAACCTGCGCCTCGAGATCGGCGAGGTTCTGATCGGGGTTGCGCGCCGGCCACCGACCCTCGCCGAGCCGGGCGCGCAGGCGGTCGCTGTCGAACACCCCGTCGCGCACGAGCCGGGTGGGCGGGATCAGCACACCCTCCTCCTCCAGGCAGGTGGAGAACGCGGGCATGGAGCCCGGGGTCACGCCGCCGACATCCGCGTGATGCCCGCGCGAGGCGACGAAGAACGCGGGGGGGCCGGCCGCTGCAGACGTATCCTCGGTTACCTGTTCGTCGCCATCCAGGAACACCGGCGTCACCACGGTGATGTCCGGCAGGTGGGTGCCGCCGTTGTAGGGGTCGTTCAGCACGAAGGCATCGCCCGGGCGCAGGTCGCCCGCGAACGCCTCCACCACCGCGCGCACACTGGCCCCCATGGAGCCGAGATGGACGGGCATGTGCGGGGCATTGGCAACCAGGCGGCCCTCGGCGTCGAACAGTGCACAGGAGAAGTCCAGGCGCTCCTTGATGTTCACCGAGTGCGCGGTGTTGCGCAGAGTGAAGCCCATCTGGTCGGCGATCGCCATGAAGCGGTTGTTGAACACCTCCAGCAGGATCGGATCACGCGGGACGGCCTCGGGGTTCGTTGCGGCCGCGCCCGCACGCCGCGCGCTGCCCCGCTCGCGATCCAGCCGCAGGGTCCCGTCCGCCTCGATGCACCCGGCCCAGCCAGGTTCCAGCACCAGCGTCGCGGTCGGCTCGATCACGATGGCCGGGCCGGCCAGGGTCATGCCCGGTTGCAGCGATTCCCGTCGGTACAGCGGCACATGGCGCTGTTCGCCGTCGATGACCATCGCGACCGCATCCGCCTCCGGCGCGGCCCCCCGGGACGCCGCAGGCGCCACGTGTTCCGATGCGGTCTCCCTCGGCGCGGCGATCGCCTCGGCGGTCGCGATCGCCACCACCAGCTCGCGATCCGGCGGGGCAAAGCCATAGCGCGCGCGGTAGGCCTCGGCAAAGGCGGCCATCAACGCCGCGGGCTCGCCCGCCGGCACCTCCAGCGCGGTGTCCGATCCGGCCAGGCGCAGGTGCAGCCGCCGTTCGATCCGCATGTCCGTTGCCGCCACACCCTGCTCCGCCAGCGCGGCGCGAGCGGCCTCGGCCTGTTCCGCCAGGGCGGACTCGATCGCCCCGGCGTGCTGATCGTCCAGCGGCCACTCCAGGCTGCGTTCGCGCAGGGCGCGCAACTCGCCCAGCCCCATCCCGTAGGCAGACAGCACGCCACCGAGCGGATGGAACAGGATATGCCGCATGCCCAGCTGTTCCGCCACGCGGCAGGCGTGCTGGCCACCAGCGCCACCGAAACACACCAGCGCATAACGCGAGACATCATGCCCGCGCTGCACCGAGATGGTCTTGATCGCCTGGGCCATATGCTCCACCGCGATCTGCAGCGCCCCCTCGGCCAGGCCCTCCGGGGTGGCGGGTTCTCCGGTCGCGGCCGCCACCTCGGCGGCCAGCTCCGCGAACTGTCGGCGCACCGGTTCCGGATCCAGCGGCCGGTCGCGATCCGGCCCGAACACCGCCGGGAAGTACTCCGGGCGCAGGCGCCCCAGCAGCAAGTTGCAGTCGGTGACGGTCAGCGGCCCGCCCTGGCCGTAGCAGGCGGGTCCGGGCTGGGCGCCGGCGGATTCCGGGCCCACCCGCAGACGGATGCCATCGAAGCGGCAGATCGACCCGCCCCCGGCCGCCACCGTATGGATATCGAGCATGGGCACACGCAGCCGCGCACCCGCCACCTCGCTCTCCTGGCGGCGTTCCAGCGCCCCCGCCAGATGCGCGACGTCGGTGGAGGTGCCACCCATGTCGAAGGTAATCAGGCGTTGGAAACCGAGCGGGCGAGCCGTCTTGAGTGCGCCAACGATCCCGCCGGCCGGCCCCGACAGGATCGCGTCACGCCCGCGAAACCGCGCCGCGTCCACCAGTCCGCCGTGCGACTGCATGAAGCGCAGAGGTACGCGGCCCAGCTCGCCCGCGACCTGCTCGACATAGCGGCGCAGCACCGGCGAGAGGTAGGCATCGACCACCGTGGTCTCGCCACGCGGGACGAGCTTGATCAGCGGGCTGGTCTGGTGGCTGGTCGCGACCTCGGCAAAGCCCAGTTCGCGCGCCAGCGAGGCGATCGCCTGCTCGTGCGCCGGGTAGCGATAGCCGTGCAGGCAGACAATCGCCACGCAGTGGATACCATCTGCCAGCGCCGCCTGCAGCCGCGGCCGCAGCGCGTCCAGATCGACCGGCTGCAGGACCTCGCCCGCCGCATTCACCCGCTCGCGCACCGGCTCCACACGCGTATAGACCGGTGTCGGCAGCCGGATCTCGCGGGCGAACAGATCGGGGCGCGCCTGATGACCGATCGCCAGTGCGTCCTCCAGCCCATCGGTGATCACCAGGAGCGTGGGCTCCCCCTTGCGCTCGAGCAGGGCGTTGGTGGCCACGGTCGTGCCCATGCGCACCTCGTGCACCACGCCGTCCGGAATGGGTGCAGCGGCCGGGAGCTCCAGCAGATCGCGAATACCCTGCACGGCCGCGTCACGGTAGGCCTCCGGGTTTTCCGAAAGCAGTTTGCGGGTGTGCAGGCGCCCGTCCGGATCACGCGCGACCAGATCGGTGAACGTCCCGCCCCGGTCCACCCAGAAATGCCAGTCTTTCGCCGCTGTGGCTTGAGTCATGTCCACCGCTCTGGTTTGATCGCCCGAACTCGCGACCCGTGACCCGGTCGCAGGCTCGTAATTCACGGGCCGTTGAACAAAGGAATTATCGCGAATGGACCCCATTACCCACGCCAGTCTCGGCGCCGTGATCGGCGGCCTCACCCTCGGCTCCCGCCTGGGGCGCAAGGCCGTGGTACTGGGGGCCGGTGTCGCCCTGCTGCCCGACCTGGATGCGTTCATAGCTTACGGGGACGCGGTATCGGAGTTCATCCACCACCGGGGCTTCACCCACTCCTGGCTGGTGCAGTTGCTGGTGGCCACCGGCGTTGCGGGGCTGCTCGCGAAGGTCCCGGCAACGCGGGAGATCGGCTTTGGCCGCTGGTGGCTGTTCTTCGTCCTGATCTGGACCACCCACTCGCTGAACGACCTGCTGACCACCTACGGCACCCAGGTGCTCTGGCCGCTGCCGGTCGGGCCCCTGTCCGCGGGCTCGATCTTCGTGATCGACCCGTTCTACACCCTGCCGCTGCTGGTCGCGGCGATCGGCGCGCTGTTCTACCGCTTCGCCCCGCGCCTGCTGGTCGCCGGGCTCGTGCTCTCGACCGTGTACGCCGGGTCCGGCCTGGCATTGAAGGCGTGGATCGACTACCGCATCCAGCCCGTGCTGGCCGCAATGGAGCTGGAGGACCAACCACGTCTGGTCCAGCCGACCCCGTTCAACCTGCTGCTGTGGCGTGTCACCGTGATCAACGACGACGAGTTCCTGGATGCCTGGGTGGGCATCTTCGACGACCCGATTCGGCCCGACTTCGAACGCTTCGAGCGCGGTGACCGGGCGCTGCGCGAGGCCGCGCTGGCCCTGAACGACGGGCAGCGCCTGCAGTGGTTCTCCGGCGACTTCCTGCGCTTTCATCGCGCCACGCCTGACGAGGGCCCCGACCGGCTCGTGGTCACCGACATCCGCCTCGGGGTCCCCGGCTTCTTCCCGTTCGGCTTCGAGATCGCACAGGAGCACAACGGCGACTGGGAACCGATCACTTCGCGCCAGGTCGGCGAACTCCCCCGGCGCGACAGCCTCGACGCCCTCGGCGGCATGCTGCAGCGGATCGTCGATCCCGAGGGCGCGCCCTGCATCATGGACCTGGGCGATCCAGCCTACGCGATCACCGAGCCGCCCCCGCGCTGTCGCATGGATGGACGCACGTCGCCTCCCGCCGGGGGCGCGCACGACATGCCGTGAGCCAGGACGAACCCAGCGTGTCCGGCCCGCCATCGGCCTGTGAACTGTGCGGCCGAACGATGAATGACCTGACGCGGCATCACCTGATCCCGCGCAAGCAGCACCGGCGCAAGCGCATCCGGCGCCTGTTCAGTCGCAGCGATCGCGAACAGCGGATCCTCCGGGTCTGCCGCCCCTGCCACGACCACATCCACAAGCACTTTGACGAGCAGACCCTGGCCGAGCGCCTGAACACCGCGGAGGCCTTGCTCGCCGAGCCGGTCGTGCAGGACTTCGCCGCCTGGATCGCGCGCCACCCGCCCGGCTTCAAGCCGCGCAGCTGAAGCAGCAGGATCCTAGAGTTCGCGCAGCCCCAGCACGTCCTGCATGTCGTACAGGCCGTGATCGGCGCCGGCCAGCCACACCGCCGCACGCACCGCACCCGCGGCGAAGATCCCGCGGCTGGAGGCCTTGTGGGTGATCTCGATGCGTTCCCCCTCGCCGGCGAACAGCGCGGTGTGCTCGCCCACGATGTCGCCGGCGCGTACGGTCGCGAAGCCGATGGTGCGCCGATCGCGCGCCCCGGTCTGGCCCTCGCGCCCATAGACGGCGTCGTGCTCCAGGTCGCGTCCCAGGACCTCGGCCACTACCCGGCCGAGCTTCAGGGCCGTACCCGAGGGGGCGTCCACCTTGTGCCGGTGGTGGGCCTCGAGGATCTCGACGTCCACGCTGTCGCCCAGTGCACGGGCGGCCAGTTCCACCAGCTTGAAGGTCAGGTTCACGCCGACACTCATGTTCGGCGCATAGACAATTCGCATCGCCCCGGCCGCTTCACGCAGCCGCTGCTCCTGCGCGGCATCCAGGCCCGTGGTACCGATCACCAGCGCCTTGCCGTGCGCACGGCACAGCTCCAGGTGCTGCATGGTCGCCGCGGGGCTGGTGAAGTCGATCAGCACGTCGAAGTCATCGGCCACGCTCGCCAGGTCCTCGACCAGCTGGACCGGGGCCACCGATCCCACCGGCGTACCGAGGCGCTCGCTGCCCGGCCGCTCGCTCGCCGCCCCCAGCGTGCCTTCGGGGTGATCCTCGACGGCCTGCACCAGGTTCTGCCCCATGCGCCCGGCGGCGCCTGCCACTGCCACTCGAATCATTGCCGTGTTCCTTTCGTTCTGTTCATTCCCAGCCCGCGAAGACTACGGAAGATCCCGGGCATACGCGAGGAAGACCCCGTGGCCGCCGGATTCGAACTCCAGCCAGATCAGCGGCAGGTCGGGGAAGGCCTCCTCGACCGCGGGCTGGCTGTTGCCGACCTCGACGATCAGCGCGCCGTCCTCGGTCAAATGGCGGCGCGCATCGGCCAGAATGCGACGCACGATGTCGAGCCCATCCTCGCCCGCGGCCAGGCCCAGCTCGGGCTCGTGGCGGTACTCTTGTGGCAGCTCGGCCATGTCGCGGGCATCGACATAGGGCGGATTGCTCACGATCAGGTCGTAGCGATCCTCCGGCCCCAGCGCATCCAGGACATCGGAGTGTCGAACCTGCACGCGGTCACCAACATCATGGCGCTCGATGTTGCGCACCGCGACGGCCAGCGCCGGTTCGGAGACATCGCTCAGATCGACCTGTGCCTGCGGCAAGGCCAGCGCCGTCGCAATCCCGATGCAGCCGCCGCCCGTACACAGGTCCAGCACCCGCTCGACCGAATCGGCCTCGATCCAGGGCTCGAACCCGACCGCGATCAGCTCCGCCAGGGGCGAGCGCGGCACCAGCACGTGCTCGTCGACAAAGAACGGCAGCCCCGCAAACCAGGCCTCGCCGGTCAGATAGGCCGCCGGCTTGCGCGTCTCGATGCGCGTGCGCAGCACCGCAATCACCCGCGTGCGTTCGGCCTCGCTCAGGTTCGACGACCACCAGCTCTCGGGCAGATCCAGCGGCAGATGCAGCGTATGCAGCACCAGCCAGGCGGCCTCGTCGAAGGCGTTGTCCGTCCCGTGGCCGAAGCTCAGCCCGGCCGCGCGAAACTGGCTCGCGCCAAAGCGGATGAAGTCGCGCAGCGTGCGCAGTCCTGTGGTCGATTCCATTTGGGCCTTTCCCATTGGCGTGGGGGCCGTCATCATACCGGCTCGCTTTCGTCCCGTGCGTCCGAACCGAGTATTCCGATGAGTGCCATTGACCCC
The DNA here is from genome assembly GCF_000364985.1 of Thioalkalivibrio sp. HL-Eb18. Classification (NCBI taxonomy): domain Bacteria; kingdom Pseudomonadati; phylum Pseudomonadota; class Gammaproteobacteria; order Chromatiales; family Ectothiorhodospiraceae; genus Thioalkalivibrio; species Thioalkalivibrio sp. HL-Eb18. Next base: position 30,320 of record NZ_KB822977.1, on the reverse strand, counting down.
TGGCTGGCCCGAGCTTCCTACCTGCTGCCGCAACACGCGCTGTCGCGGGTCGTGCACCGCCTGGCACGCATCGAGAGCCCGCGTGTGCAGCCGCTGCTGCGCTGGTTCGTGCGTCAGTACGAGCTGAACATGGACGAGGCGGCGGAGCCCGACATCGCGGCCTATCCCAGTTTCAATGCCCTGTTCACGCGCGCACTGCGCGAAGATGCCCGCCCTCTGGCGGGTGACGACAACACGGTCGTCAGCCCCGCGGACTCCCGAGTCAGCGCGGCCGGCCGCATCGAGGCCGGCCAGATCTTTCAGGCCAAGGGCCACCACTACACGGTGCGGGAACTTCTGGGCGGGGAGGAGGACCTGGCCGAACCGTTTCGGCACGGCTACTTCGTGACGCTCTACCTGTCGCCGCGTCACTACCACCGCCTGCACATGCCACTGACCGGTACGCTGACCCACATGCTGCATGTACCCGGTCGGCTCTTCTCCGTCGCGCCGCGCATCGTGCGCCATGTACCGCGCCTGTATGCCCGCAACGAACGCGTGGTGGCCTGTTTCGACACCCACTTCGGGCCGATGGCCGTCGCCTTGATCGGGGCGCAGAATGTCGGCTCCATCGAGACGGTCTGGGCGGGCGAGGTGACGCCACCGGCTGGGCAGCCCTACAGCTGCAGCGAATATCCGGATCGCGAGATTACGCTCGAGCGCGGGGCCGAGATGGGGCGCTTCAATCTCGGCTCTTCGGTGATCCTGCTGCTGCCGGACCATCCGCTGGAACTGGGGGCGCACCTGATGCCGGAGGCCGAGGTGCAGGTCCGCGGCGCCCTCGGCCGCTTCTACTAGCCTCCGCCGGCCGGCCGCTTTTGGCGCCGGTCTTAGTGCAGCCGCCTGCGGTCGGTTGGCAGTGCCGTTGAAGTTGGGCCTGGCTCGGCATCTAGAGTTTACGGTGGCTGCGGCCTGCCGCCTGCCTGCGCTCACTCGCGAGCGCGCCGCGAGGTACTTCTTTGCTCGTGCAAAGAAGTACCCAAGAAACACGCCCGGGATTCGCCCAGGAACCTTGCTCCGGACGCGCCAGGCCGGCGGCGCTGAAACTCGCTTCGCTCAGACAGTCAGCGCCCCGTTTCTATTTTGAATCGGCCGGCCTGTCACGCCCTCCACAAGGGGCTCATATCGGGAGGGTAGGTCAAAACCGGTGGCATTCCAGCACTTCTGGCTATCCCGTACGCCGTAGGGTGCGTTGAGCGCAGCGAAACGCACCATCCCAGCGTCGGGGCAACCCTGATGCGATTCGCTACGCTCACCCGCATCCTACGGTGGGCTCCGGCGCCCGCTGGCGGGCGCGGCACGCCATGGCCGCAGGCCGAGTGTGCCCAGGATGTCGGGACACCTTGCCTCCATCCAGTGGCACGAACGTCAGAACCGCCGTTGTCTTGACCTTATCCCCCCGTATGAAGCCCCTTGCGGAAGGGTCCTCGGGACGGACGATTCAAAATAGAAACGGGGGCGCTGACTGTCTGAGCGGAGCGTAGCGCAGCGAGTTTCAGCGCCGCCGGCCCGAGGGCCCTGGAGCAAGGTCCCCGGGCGGAATCCGGGTGCGCCTCGACGGGTACTTTCTTGGGCAAGCAAGAAAGCCAGTTGTTGATCAAAAACGGGCGCGGCGCGCTGGCGAGACAGCGCTTGGCAGGCAGCGGACCGAAAGCACGTAAACACCGGATGCCGAATCGGACCCTAACCTAGAGCGCAGGGCGAGCCGAGGCGCGGTCAGTCGTGGGCGGCGGCGGGGGGGAGCTGGATGAAGTGTTCGCGGTAGACGCGGAGTTCGTCGATGGAGTCGCGGATGTCCTGCAGCGCCTGGTGCGAGGCGTTTTTCTGAAGCTTCGCAATCACATCGGGCGCCCAGCGTCGGGCCAGCTCCTTGAGCGTGGAGACGTCCAGGTTACGGTAATGGAAATAGGCCTCCAGCTCCGGCATCAGGCGCGCCATGAAACGCCGATCCTGGCAGATGGAGTTCCCGCACATCGGCGACGCCCCCTTGGGCACATAATCGGATAGAAAGGCGATGGTCTCACGCTCGGCGGCGGCCGCGTCGGTACTGCTATGGCGGATGCGCTCGATCAGACCCGACGCACCGTGCGTACGCCGGTTCCACTCGTCCATCGCCTCCAGCACTTCGGCCGGCTGATAGATCGCCAGCACCGGGCCCTCCGCCAGGATGTTCAGCTCCTTGTCGGTGACGATGGTCGCCACCTCGATGATACGGTCGTTCTGGGGATCCAGGCCGGTCATCTCGAGATCGATCCAGATCAGGTTTTCGGCGCTCGCTGCCATGCCCGCTCCTTTCATATGCGCAGGAAGTCTATCATCATGGCCAGGGGCCACGCGGTTCCAACGGACTCATTCCCCTTGTAAGGAGGGAATCATGCGACTGATCACCTCAAGCCTTGCCGCCCTGACCCTGGGCCTCGGGTTTTCCCTGGGTACGGCCCAGGCCGATGACATTCAGAAGGGCAAGAACCTGCATCAGGACAACTGCATCAGCTGCCACGCCGACATGGTCGGTGGCGACGGTACCGACCTGTACACGCGTGACAACCGGATCGTCGGCGACTATGACCACCTGGTCCGGCAGGTGAACAACTGCAACGCACAACTGGGTACCAACTGGTTCGACGACGAGATCGAGGCCGTGGTGGCTTACCTCAACGCGGAGTACTACCAGTTCGATGAGTGATCTGAAGACCAAGCACTGCCAGGCCTGCGAAGGGTTCACCGAGCCGATGTCACGCGAGGACGCCGAGCGCGGCCTCGGCCAGCTGGACAGCCACTGGGGCATCGACGAGGCCGGTCGCAGCATCCAGCGAAGCTTCAAGTTCAAGAACTTTCACGAGACGATGGCATTCGTGAACGCGGTCGCCTGGATCGCCCATGTGGAAGACCATCACCCGGACATGGCGGTGGGCTACAACCGTTGCTCGGTGCAATTCTCGACCCACGCGGTGGGCGGTCTGACGGAAAATGACTTGATCTGCGCCGCCCGTATCGATGCGTTGTTCGACTAGCCCGCTGACCAGCACGACCCCGGCACCGGCCGGTTCAGGCTCTTGAGCCGGACCGGCCGGGTTCACGCCCGCCACAATCAGATGGCCGACATCGCGGCGCCGGAGGACGCGGAGCCGCGCCGAATCCGACTGCACCGACGCCAGAAGGATCTCGCCTGTGGCGATCGCGTGGAGATGGACGCGGCCGGCGAGCAGATTCAGCGGCGCCTGCCCCGGGACAACACCCTGGTGCGCCAGGACGGCTTTGGCCGGCGCAAGGTCATCGCGGCCAACATCGACACCGTCTGGATCGTGATCGCGCCCTCCCCGATGCCGGCGCGCTACCTGATCGACCGTTTCCTGGTCGCGGTGTACAACCTTCCCGCACGGCCACGGATCCTGGTGAACAAGCAGGACGCGGGACCTGCTGCGCCCTCGGACTGGCTGGCGCCGTACGCCCACCTGGACCTCGACCCTCTGCATGTCAGCGCGCGCAGCGGCTACGGGCTGGACGCCCTGGCCGAGGCGGCCCGGGGGCATACCAACATCCTGATCGGACAGTCCGGGGTGGGCAAATCGTCGCTGATCGCCGCCCTGCTGGAGCGTCATGGCAGCGGTGATATCAAGCTTCCGGAGACGGGGGATCTCGCGGCGTCCGGCGAGGGCCGCCACACAACGGTCACGGCACAGTGGTACTCATTGACAGGGGGTGGCGCCTGGATCGACTCGCCGGGTGTGCGCGACTTTACGCCGGAACTGGAATCCATCGATGCGCTGGTACGCGGGTTTCCGGATATCGAAGCGCTTGGCGAGGGTTGCCGATTCCGCAACTGTCGGCACCAGACCGAACCCGGCTGCGCGGTAAGGGAGGGCGTTGATCAAGGCACCCTGCCCGCGGCACGGCTCGAGGCCTGGACTGCACTGCTGGGGACGCTGGAGAAACGCTAGATTCGAGAACAGCGCATCGCTAGAACGTCAGCCCCATCTCCACGCCGACCACCGAGGAAGACGCGTCGCCGCGGGTGCTCTCGAAGTCGAGGCGGTCGGACATCCAGTCGCTCGAGGTGTTCAGCGAGTAGTCGTCGTAGTACAGGCTCAGCGACAACTCGGACTGGTTCTGCAGGCGCAGGCGGCTGTCGAGGCTGAGGTAACCCGCACTGCGGCCCAGCTCGCGATGACGGCCCCCGTAGCCGAAGCCGAGGGCATCGTCTCCACTCGTCAGTGACTGGCGCACGCCGACACGGAACTGACTGTCAAAGCGGCCGGACGCAAAGGTGGGACCAAAGCTGAGGTCGGTGAAATAGGCGGTCGATTCCGTCTCCGGGCCCAGGTCCGACCAACCCGGACGACTCTCCATACCGACTCCCAGGTTCAGGCCGTAGCCAAAACCGGCGCCCAGCTGCTGGTGGTAGGCCCCTTCCACCTCGAACAGACGGCTGGAGAGGACGCCCATGCCGGCCTCTTCACCCGGCAGGCCGCCGGTGGTCTCGGTGCGCAGCGTCAGCTGATAGCGCCAGTCGCGACTTGCCGAGGCGGGTTCCGGATCGGTCATCGGCAGGACGTTCGGCCCGGAGCGGGCCGCACCACCGATCGGTTCCATGCCGACCGGATCCACCACGGTCCCGCTCTCGGACTCGTACGCGGCTTCTTCATCGGCGCGATCCGACCCGCCAAGCGTCGACTCGGTGCTGGTGGGGGTATACGTCAGGGAGTAGCGATCATCGGCATGCGCCACACTGGTGGTGGCCACTCCGAACAAGACGGCCAGTGCCAGCGCGATTGGCACGCGAGCAGGCGCCAGCCGCGGGCTGTTGTCCCGCGCTGCTTGCCTGGCTTCACCGTGATGATTCCGTCGCGTCACGCCGTATCGTCCGTGTTGTGTTGTCTCGATCAGCCCGGGGGCCAGCTCAGCGCGCGACCGCCCAGTACGTGCATGTGTACATGGTAGACCGTTTGTCCGCCGTCTTGGTTGCAGTTCATCACGGTTCGATAACCGTTTTCCGCAAATCCGCGATCGCGTGCAATCTGTGCCGCCACATGCGCCATGTGCCCGATGACCGGGGCGGTCTCGGCGGTGAGTTCGTTCAGGGTGGCGATGTGCTGTTTCGGGATCACCAGCACATGCGTCGGGGCCTGGGGATTCAGGTCTTCGAAGGCCAGGACCTGGTCGTCCTCGAACACGACCTTCGCCGGGATCTCCCCCGCGACGATCTTGCAAAAGATGCAGTCAGCCATCGTCGTCTCCCATGAACGGAGCGGATTTATATCAGGGAACGGTAATGGATTCAACGCGCCACAGGCACGGGCGCGCTCAGTACTCGCGGCGTCCGGACAGGGCGTGCGCGAGGGTGCCCGCGTCAATGTACTCGAGCTCGCCGCCGGTGGGGATCCCCTGCGCGATCCGCGTGGCACGAATACCGTGACGCGCGGCCATCTCGGCCAGGTAGTGTGCAGTGACCTCGCCCTCGACCGAGGTGTTGGTCGCCAGGATCAGCTCGCGCACGCTGTCCTCCTGCAGACGCGCCTCCAGCCGATCCAGCCCCAGCTCTTCGGGGCCGATACCGTCCAGTGGCGACAGCCGCCCCAGCAGGACATGGAAGCGGCCGGTAAAGTCGGTCGCCGATTCGATGGCCATCACATCGCCCGGGCTCTCGACCACGCAGATCACGCCCGGGTCGCGCTCTGGATCCGCGCAGCGGGAACAGACCTCGGCCGTGGTCAGCGTGCGGCACACCTGGCAGTGGCCGACGCGCTCGACCGCCTGGTCGACCGCGCGCGCCAGCCGGCGCGCACCGTCGCGGTCGCGCTCCAGCAGGTGCAGCGCCATGCGCCGCGCGGATTTGGCACCGACGCCCGGCAGGCAGCGTAGCGCCTGCACCAGCTCGTCGAGTTCAGCGTCCATTCGGTGCGGTCGGGATCAGAACGGCAGCTTCATCCCGGCCGGCAGGCCCATGCCCTGGGTCAGACTGCCCATACGCTCCTGGGTGGTGGACTCGACCTTCTGCACGGCGTCATTGATCGCCGCGGCCACCAGGTCCTCGATCATGTCGCGGTCGTCCTCCAGCAGGCTGGGGTCGATCTTGACCCGACGCACCGCGTATTTGCCGGTCATGAGCACACTCACAAGACCGCCACCCGCCTGGCCCTCGATCTCCATCTCGGCCAGCTCGGCCTGCATCTTCTGCATGTCTTCCTGCATCTTCTGGGCCTGCTTCATCAGGCCACCCATGCCACCTTTCATCATGATTTCGCTCTCCTGCCCCACGCCGTGCGCGAGGGTTATCGTTCAATCGATTGCGACGCGGACGGCTCGTCACCCGCGCGGTCCTCGCGAATGCGTACCGTGCCCAGTTCGGCCCCGAAGGCCTCGCCCAGGGCCTGCACCACCGGGTCCTCACGCATCGCCGTTTCGGCGCTAGCCTGACGTTCCGCTGCGTCTGCCGCAAGCCGCGCAGCGGGCGTGGCCTGCGAGGGTTGTGTCTGGTCGACAATCTCCAGCCGCACCGAGTGCCCGAGGCGTGTTTCGAGGGCCTCTTTCAGGCGCGTGCGGGTTCGATCGGTATAGAGCGTACCCGGGGCTACGGCGATCACGACGCTTTCGTCATCCAGTTGCTGCAATTCGCCATGTAGTGCGAGTTCTCGCACCGTGCCGGTTGGCAGACCTTCAGCGAAGCGATGCCAGTCAAAGGGCCCGGAGTCCGGCTCCGGGGACCTGACAGGCTCGGCATCCCGGGGGCGCGGTGCAGGCTCGTTCGGTCCGATATCCGAACCGGGGTCCGGCTCGCGCACCCGCTCCTGAGCCCGCTCGCGCGGCGGCTCCGGGATGGGGGGCGGAGCCGACCGCATCGTGGCGTCGGGCCGGGCCGTGGCCGGATCCGCACTCGGGCCGGTTCGCGGTGCGGTGGCCGGGGTCCCGCCCTGGCGCTCAACGGACACGGCACCCTCGCCGGGACCTTCCGGCCGAAACGCCAGCAAACGCAGCAGGGTCATTTCCACCCCCATCTGCGCATCCGGCGCCCAGGGCAGGTCGCGGGCCCCGTGAATCAGGATCTGGTAGGTCAGTTGCAGGGTCTCCGCGTCCATCCGGGCTGCGGTCTCGCGCGCCCAGCGCTCGGCGGCATCGTCGTCCTCGGCACCGCCCTCACCACGCACCAACTGCTCCACGGCCACGCGATGCACGAGGGCCGCCAGCTCGTCCAGCAGGCGCGACCAGTCGGGCCCCAGGCCCTTGAGCTCCTGCAGACCCTGCATCAGGCCCGGGCCATCACCGGCAAAGGCCGCATCCAGCAGCCCGGTCAAGCGGGTACGCGGCAGCAGGCCCAGCATGTCGCAGGCATCGGACTCGGTCAGGCGGTCGCCGCCATAGGCGATGGCCTGATCAGTCAGGCTCAGCGCGTCGCGCATGGACCCCTCGGCCGCCTCGCCCAGACGCAGCAGCGCGCCCGGCTCGGCCTGCAGGCCTTCGGCCTCGAGGATGCGTGTCAGGTGCTCGGCGATCAGCGCCGGCGGCATCGGCTTGAGGTTGAACTGCAGGCAGCGTGACAGCACGGTGACCGGCAGTTTCTGCGGATCGGTCGTGGCGAGCAGGAACTTGACGTGATCCGGCGGCTCTTCCAGCGTCTTCAACAGGGCGTTGAAGCTCTTCTCGGAGAGCATGTGCACCTCGTCGATCAGGTACACCTTGAAGCGGCCCGCCGTCGGGGCGTAGGAGACGTTGTCCAGCAGCTCCCGGGTGTCGTCCACGCGGGTGCGGGACGCGGCATCGACCTCGATCAGATCGAGATGCCGGCCCTCGGCAATCTCGACGCAGGAACGGCATTCACCGCAGGGGGTCGGGGTCACGCCCGTCTCGCAGTTCAGGCAGCGCGCGAGGATGCGGGCGATCGTGGTCTTGCCCACGCCGCGCGTCCCGGCGAACAGGTAGGCATGATGCAGACGATCCCCGCTCAGGGCATTGGCCAGGGCCCGCACCACATGCGGTTGCCCGACCAGGTCCTCGAAACGACCGGGACGCCACTTGCGGGCCAGAACCTGGTGACTCATGCCTCCCCCGTCAGTGCAGTCTTCCGCGGGCCCGCGTGCGGGGCCATCACCGCAGGAATCGGGGCCGCAGGGAAAAGGGTGGTGGCCCGCACCCGCCACACCCCGGCGCCCAACGCAGCTGCTACCGTTGCTCCCTTCCGGGCCTGGCGGGATTCACAGCCTGTTGTCGCGAGGGGACTGATACGGACCACCATAACGCGGTCCTCGAATCGAGGCGAACTCGAATCGGGGTGGCAAGCTTCCGGGTTTGGCCGGGTGACGTCAAGCATACACAATAGCTAGAAGCTAATAACACAATAGGAATATAAAACTGGATCAATCGCCGGCCTGCCCTTACCTTGGGTCCCGTAGTCGGGAACTACCCCGGCCGAATAGAAATCTTCATCCCTGACAAGCAAACGCCAATTAACAGGAGAACACTAAATGGAACTCGAAAATCGCGAAGGCCAACGCGTACCGGAAGTGACCTTCCGCTGCCGCAAGGACAACGACTGGAACGATGTGCGTTCGGAAGACCTGTTCAAGGGCCGCAACGTAGTCGTATTTGCCCTGCCGGGCGCGTTCACCCCGACCTGCTCCTCGGCCCACGTGCCGCGTTACAACGAGCTGGCGCCGGTGTTCAAGAAGCACGGCATCGACGAGATCGTCTGCATCTCGGTTAATGACGGCTTCGTGATGGAGGCCTGGCAGGCCGACCAGCAGGCTGACCGCGTGACCTTCATCGCCGACGGCAATGGCGAGTTCACCGAACAGATGGGCATGCTGGTCGACAAGAGTGACCTCGGCTTCGGTTGGCGCTCCTGGCGCTACTCCATGCTGGTACGCGACGGCGTGATCGAGAAGCAGTTCATCGAGCCGGACGAGCCGGGCGACCCCTTCGTGGTATCCGACGCCGACACCATGCTTGCGCATGTCGCGCCGGAGGCCGCATGCCCTGAAGACGTCGTCGTCTTCACCAAGCCGGGCTGCCCGTACTGCGCCAGCGCCAAGGAGATGCTGGAGAATGCCGGCCTCGAGTACGAGGAGATCGTGCTGGGCCGCGACGCCAGCCTGCGCAGCCTGCGCGCCGCCACCGGTGCGATGACGGTCCCGCAGGTATTCGTCGGCGGCCACCGCATCGGCGGCTCGGAGGACCTGCAGGAGTGGATCTCCCGCGAGAAGAAGGCGGCGTAAGCCGTCGGCGTACCCGGGGCGGCCTCATGCCCGCCCCGGGTGGCCACTCGAACCATGGGTGGCCATCCGCATCCGGACACCAACCTGCCCGGACGTCCGGATGCGGATGGCAGACCCTGAAGACCGTAAACAGTACGGTCGTATGCGAAACTTTCACCGAACCCCTCAAGGAAGCGAAATGGAACACTACGACATCATCGTGATCGGTGGCGGCAGCGGCGGCCTGGCAGTGGCCGAGCGCGCCGCGCCGCACGGCGCCCGCGTCGCCGTGTTCGACCCGAAACCGCTCGGTGGTACCTGCGTGAACGAAGGCTGCGTGCCGAAAAAGCTCACCTGGTATGCCGCCGAGCATGTCGCGCAGGCCCGTCAGGCGCACGAGTTCGGCGTCGATGTCGAGATCAAGGGCATCCGCTACGCCGATCTGGCGAACCAGCGCCAGGCCATGCTGAAAGACCTGAACCAGTTCTGGGCCGGGCACCTGGAGAAGCTGGGCGTGACCCACATTCCGGAACGCGCCCGCCTGACCGGCAAGAACCAGGTGGTCAGCGACAGCGGCACCGAGTACACCGCCGAGCGCATCGTGTTGGCGATGGGCGGTGCCCCGATCGTGCCGCCGCTGGAGGGTGCCGAACTGGGCGCGACCTCCGACGACTTCTTCGAGTGGACCGAGCTGCCGGAGTCCATCGCCGTGATCGGCGCCGGCTACATCGGCCTTGAGATGGCCGGCATGCTGCGCTCCCTGGGCGTCAAGACCGACGTGGTCGCGATGGAAGACCGCGTGCTGGAAATGTTCGACCCGATGGTCTCGCAGGCACTGGACCAGCACATGGAGCACCAGGGCATTGGCCGCCATCTGAGCGTGAAGGTGGCCGGCCTGGGCGGCAAGCCCGGTGCGGTGACCGTCCAGCTTGAAGGCGGCAAGGAACTGGGCCCGTACGAGAAAGTGCTATGGGCCGTTGGCCGCAAACCCGCCACCGCTGACATGGGGCTGGAAGACGCCGGCGTCGAGATCGCCCGTGACGGCACCGTCCCGGTGGACGCGTGGCAAGCGACCAACGTCGACGGCATCTATGCCCTGGGCGACATCATTGGCAAGGGTCCGCTGACGCCGGTTGCGATCGCGGCCGGTCGCCGAATGGCAGACCACTGGTATGCCCCGGAGACGAACCCCGTCCCCGTGGACTATGACCAGATCCCGACGGTCACCTTTACCCACCCGACCGCCGGCATGGTCGGGCTGACCGAGCCGCAAGCCGTGGAGCGCTTCGGCGAATCGGTGCGCGTCTACGAGACCCAGTTCGGCGGTCTGGACCGCGCCTTCGCCACGGGCGAAGTGCCGCCAGTCGCGATGAAGCTGGTCTGCGCCGAAGAGGACGAAAAGGTCGTCGGGATCCACATGATCGGCCCCCACGTCGACGAAATGCTGCAAGGCTTCGCCGTAGCCGTGCGCATGGGCGCCACCAAGCGTGACCTGGACCTGACCATCCCGCTGCACCCGACCAGCGCCGAGGAACTGGTGACCCTCAAGGAGGCCCGCCCGGGCCGCCAGGAGGGCCTGGCCAAGGCCGCATGATCGAAGACTGATCGCAAACGGCAAAACGCCGCCCCTGTGCAAAGCGCCGGGGCGGCGTGCCTGTGTTGCCCAAGGTGATGGCGAAACGAATGCGGCAGAGCGAACCTGCTCGATCGCCGATACCCGTCAGGCATTTGTGGCGGCCTGCACTTGTCGAGGGAGACGCTGATCGAATCGCACGTCCGCGTTGGTGCCCCCTGTTTTCCGAGACAAGGCGCCTCTGGCAGCGGGTAGTGGTTCTACCCGCCCGTTCTTGATGGATTCGGGGTGCAACGCAGGATCGGGGAACAGGGGGCACCAACCCCACAAGCCATCGAAATCAGGGGCTCGGCCGCCCGTTGTTATCAAGAACGGGCGCGCACAGCGTTGCGGCTCCTTTGTGCAGAATGACTGCACGGCAGCCACCGCGCATTAAACGCACGCAAAAGCGACTCGAGCGCGGACGCGCGATTCAATCAGCGTCTCCCTAGAAGCGCCAGCCCAGCGACGCGGTGAAGGCGTCCATCTTGTAGTCGCTGTCGAAGTCATAGCGCTCGTATTCCGCGCGGATCATGAACGCGTTCAGATTGACCTGCATCCCGACACCATAGACCGGATCGAAACCGTCCTGACTGCGCAGCGTACGGCCCTCGTCTCCCAGGTTACCGCGTACGTCCGCATCCCACTTGGCCGCACCGACCTTCGCGAAGGCCTCCACATAGGGGCCGATCGGCAACTTGCCGAGCACACTGGCACCGTAGGCCGTCGAGCGGACGCTCGAGTGCGCGCCATCCTCGTCCCCGCGCAAAGTCACCTCGCCCAGATCGGTATAGAAGCCCTCGACTGCGAGATAGCGATTGAAGTTGTAACCGACAAAGCCGCGCCAGACGTTGTCATCGTCGTCGATGCTGTAGTCCGACGTCCCGGATCCGATGAAATCCGCGACCTCGTCGCTGTCATTCTTCAGCGAGCTGAAGCCCGTCCCCAGACCCATATACACACCCGTGGTGCGGTCACGCTCCTGGGTCGTGCGATCGCGATCCTGCTGTGCCAGCGCACTCTGGGAACCCAACAGGACGAGCGCCGATACTGCAACCCCGGCAGCCAGATAACGTTTCATTTTCCTCTCCTTATCATTTGCTAATGGTGCTTGAGGACGGCAAAACAACGAAGAGGATTCTTGATTCAATCCAGGCCACATGGAAGACGCAATGATTGAACCGATTCATACTTACTAAGGATGCCTGCATGACCCGGCCATCAATCATTGACCGAGCGCACACCCACTTTGACTCAGGTTAAGGAGACGCTGATTGAATCGCACGTCCGCGCTCGAGTCGCTTTTGCGTGCGTTTAATGCGCGGTGACTGTCGTGCAGTCATTCTGCACAAGGGAGCCGCAACGCCGTTCCCACGCAAAAGCGGCCGAGCCCCTGCTTTCAATGGCTGGTGGGGTTGGTGCCCCCTGTTCCCCGATCCTGCGTTGCGCCGCTTGCAGGTAGAACCACTACCTGCTGCGCGACGCGCCTGGTCTCGGAAAACAGGGGGCACCAACGCGGACGTGCGATTCAATCAGCGTCTCCTTAAGGAGGAAGCCAGGGATCAATCTCAAACGATCCATAAAAACAAAAAGGCTGGGGCGCGGATGACCACCCGCTCGTAGCCACCCGCGCCCCAGCCTTCTGGTTCAAACGGCTACTGATTAATCGAAACGAATAGGGTTTCCGTCCCGATGCTCGTCATAGGAGTCTTGTTCGTATTGCTCCTCGTTTTCTTCTTCCTCGCGCTGGACTTCGTCTTCGTCTTCGCGCTGATCTTCGATCCAGCCGCGCGCCTCATCACCCGATTCTTCAACGGCATCCACAGCGTCTTCTACCGTTTCTTCGAACGCGTCACCGGCATCATCCGCCGTATCCGAATCGGAACAGGCCGACAAAAACAACAGGCCGGCCGCGGCCAGGGCCATCGCCACCCAACGAACGCCAGGCGTCTCAGGAATCTTCTTCATTACGCACCTCGTCCATCAATTGGTTGATCTTCGCGGCAATCTTTTCCTGGCTATCACCGTATTTTTCGCGAATCCGGGCGGCCAGCTCGTCCATATTGCCCTCGGCTTCAACCACCTCGTCATCAGTCAGGCGGCCCCACTCCTGTTTCAGCCGCGCCTTGAAGCGTTCACTGCGTCCCAGCATTTGATCTTTGTTCATACGTTGTTCCTTTATTGAATGCGTCTCCATAACGCGGGCGCCAAAGCCTGAACACGCCGGATAACGATGGCATTAACCTGGAGCAAAAAGCTCCCCGGAAACGGGAAAAATGAGAACCGAGACACCCTGCGGACGCTGGACCGCGCAAAAACGCGGACCATGCCCTACACTTCAGGCGCGACTACAACCAATAAAGGAGTGGACGATGCTGGGATGGGCACTGATGTTCTTGATCGTCGGAATCGTAGCCGGCGTGCTGGGCCTGAGCGGGATCGCGGGCGCAGCGACCAACATTGCATGGATTCTTTTCGTGGTGGGCCTGATCCTGGCGGTCATCTTCTTCATCACGGGACGACGCCCCCCGCTATAAGCGTCTGTGTGGCACTGCAATCGCCCGGCCTTGCGCCGGGCGATTGCGTTACGAGGCTTCCTCCGCGCAAACGAGGTCCGCGCTTTTGACCCAGTTGGCTTCACAGTCCAGATAGGCCTGGTTGAATCCGGAGAAACGTACCAGTCCGTCCAGATCCTTGATTCGGATGGCTCCGTCTTCTGTGCTAATGAGGTCCCGCTTGCGCAACTGGCTGAACGACCGGCTCACATGCACCGCGGACATGCCCAGCGCATCCCCGAGCACGCTCTGATTCATCGGGAGCCGGACCTCCTCGGACGGACGCTGCAGGCGCACTTTCATCTCGAGCAGAAAATGCGCAAGGCGCTCGGCCGCGGGCCGGCGGCCGATGTTGATGATGCGCTCCACCAGCATCGACTGTTCGCGCGCCAGGATCAGAAAGAACAGCGAAGCCAGACGCGGCGCCTGCTCGAACACCTCGGTCAGCTGGCCGCGGGGAAACGGGCAGGCCTCGATGTCGGTCAGCGCGACGAAGTCCGAGCGAGCCTCGTTGAACCCCATCTCGCGCAAGCCCAGGATTTGCCCCGGCAAAAAGATATCCAGCACCTGACGCCGCCCATCGGCCAGGTCACGTACCGCACAGGCCCAGCCCGAGCGTAGCGTGTAGAAACGCTCGGCCTCCTCGCCAGCTGCACACAGGCAGGTCTCGGCGGCGTAACGCTTCGGGTCCTTCTCCAGCTGCAACAACAGCGCCTTCTCCTCGGGCACGAGGTCTGCAAACTGGTCAATCTGCTCGAGGATGCAACCTTGCGATATGGGCATCGCGGGCTCCTTTGTCTTCGCACAAAGCGATCATGTCACGCAACGAAACACCCGTGTTACCTCACGTAACAATCACAAGAAAGTCGTACGTCCAAACGACTGATTCCCAATACCGTCCTTTCATGGCGTACTTTTTGCAACCCCAAAGGCCATTCTGTGAACCCGTTCACCCAGGGGAATGCGCCACCGCCATGACCGATGCGCTCGACAGCACCCGCGAGTTCCTCAGCGCCCACGCCCCGTTCGATCAGCTCGAACCCGACGCGCTGGAATTCCTGCTGCCGCGTCTGGAGAACCGCTTCTACGCGCGCGGGGCCCGTATCACCGATCCCGATGCCGGCCCGGCACGCCGCTTTCACATCATCCGCCAAGGCCGCATTCGTGGCGAGACCCCCAGCGAAGACGAGCAACTCTCGGGAAAGGCCTGGGAACTGATTCCCGGCGAGTGTTTCCCGATTGGCGCCCTGCTCGGTCGCCGCGCCGTCCATACGGTACACCGAGCCGCCGAAGATACGGTATGCCTGGAGCTGGACCTGGAGGATTTCGACCGGCTGCGTAGCCGCTCCCGCGTCTTCAATGACTTCTGCACGCGACGGCTGGCCAATCTGCTGGACCGCCTGCAACAGGGCCTGGACACCCTGTCCAGCCGTGACGGCGGCGCAGCCGGGCAGCTCAACACCCCGCTCGCACTGCGCATCGCCCGCAGCCCGGTGACCTGCCGCCCGGACACACACCTGCGCGAGGTGCTGACCACCATGCGCGACGAGCGCGTGGGCTCCGTGGTCGCGGTGGACGCCGAACAGCGTCCGGTGGGCATCTTCACCCTGCGGGACCTGCTGGCACGGGTCGCCCTGAAGGATGTCGGCCTCGACACCCCGCTGGACGCCGTGATGACGCCCGGCCCGGTCGCACTGGAGGAGAGTGCGCCGGGCTTCGAGGGCATCGAGGCGATGACCGAACACGGGATGACACACCTGTGCGTGGTGCGCGAGGGCCGCCTGGTCGGCGTGCTCGGCGAACGCGACCTGCTGACCAGCCAGCCCCTGACCCTGGACGGCCTGGTGCGCGAGATCCGCCGCGCCGACAGCGTGGCGGCCATTGCCGAACGGTTGCGCCAGGTCCCGCGCCTGATCGAGGCTGTGGTCGGCCAGGGGGCCGAGGCGGATCAGGTGTTGCGTCTGATCACGCGCCTGAACGAACACGCCACCCGCCGCGTGCTGGCCCTGCTGCGCCCGCAGTACGAAGCAATCGAAGGGATCGACTTCACCTGGCTGGCCTTCGGCTCCCAGGCGCGCGAGGAACAGGCCCTGGTCACCGACCAGGACAACGGCATCCTGTTCGACGCCGAGGCCGGCGATGCGGATGCGATCCGCGAGCGTCTGCTGCCCTACGCAAAAGCCGTGAACGAGGCGCTGGCCGAATGCGGCTTCATGCTGTGCCCCGGCAACATCATGGCGGGCAACCCGGAATGCTGCCTGAGCGGCCCGGAGTGGGATCGGCGCTTTACCCGCTGGATCGAGCAGGGCACCCCCGAGCATCTACTCAAAAGCACCATTTTCTTCGACCTGCGTGCGGTGGATGGCGACCACGGCCCGGTGGAGGCGCTGCGCACCCAACTGCTGCAAAAGACCGCCTACAACAGCCGCTTCCGCCGCCAGATGGCGGCCAACCAGCAGGCCTTCCGCCCGCCGCTGGGGCTGTTCGGCGAGATCAGGAGTGGCGCGCACGGCATCGACATCAAGAAACAGGGGCTGACCCCGTTCGTGGATGCGGCGCGCGTGATCGCCCTGGCCGCCGAGCTGCCGGCCACCCGCACCCACGAGCGTCTCGACCAGGCCGTTACCGCGGAGGTGATGCGCGAATCCGACGCGCGCGACTATCACGCCGCCCTGCGCTATCTGCAGATGCTGCGGCTGCGCGCGCAACAAAAGGCGCTGCGTGAAGGGCGCGACGACGACAACCGAATCCGGCCGGAGGAACTGGGCACCCTTGAGGGACGCATCCTCAAGGAGTCCTTCCGGCAGGCTCGCAAGCTGCAAGGCCAGCTTGAGGTGCAGTACCAGCTGTGACGAATCGCGTCGACGAGTCACGGCAAACAATAAAACTCATGAGAGGAGCTACGTCATGTCACAAGAAGACCTGAGCCGGCAGGCCTACTGGCGCGCGCATCTGCGCCTGTTGGCGATCTGCCTTGCCATCTGGTTTCTCGTGTCCTTCGGGCTGGGGATCATTCTGGCCGCACCGCTGAACGCGTTCTCGATCGGCGGGTATCCACTGGGCTTCTGGTTCGCTCAGCAGGGCGCGATCTACACCTTCATCATCCTGATCTTCGTTTATGCCTGGCGCATGAACGTCCTGGATCGCAAGTACAACGTCCACGAGGAGTAAGCCTGTCATGGATCAACAGACCCTAAGTCTTCTCGTGGTCGGGGCGACCTTCGCCCTGTACATCGGCATTGCCATCTGGGCGCGTGCCGGTTCGACCAGCGAGTTCTACGTCGCCGGGCGCGGCGTCAACCCAATCGCCAACGGGATGGCCACCGCTGCGGACTGGATGTCCGCCGCGTCGTTCATTTCCATGGCCGGCCTGATCGCGTTCCTCGGCTTTACCGGGGGCGCCTACCTGATGGGCTGGACCGGCGGCTACGTGCTGATGGCCCTGCTGCTGGCCCCGTACCTGCGCAAATTCGGCAAGTTCACGGTGCCGGAATTCATCGGGGATCGGTTCTACTCGAAGGTTGCACGCGTGGTGGCGGTCGTCTCGCTGCTGGCGATGTCCATCACCTACGTGATCGGACAGATGCGTGGCGTGGGGATCGCGTTCTCCAACATCCTCGAGGTACCGCTGGCCATTGGTCTGCTCTCGGGCATGGCGGTGGTGTTCATCTACGCGGTGCTCGGCGGGATGAAGGGCATCACCTACACCCAGATCGCGCAGTACGTGATCATGATCTTCGCTTACACGGTGCCCGCGGTCTTCATCTCGCTCACCCTCACCGGCCAGGTGTTCCCGCAGATCGGCCTGGGTTCCACCCTGCAGGGTCAGGACACCTACCTGCTGGAGGCCCTGGACCAGACGATGGTGGATCTTGGCTTCACCATGTACACGGCCACCGAGGGCGGCATGAGCATGCTCAACATGTTCCTGCTGACCATGGCGCTGATGATCGGTACCGCCGGTCTGCCGCACGTGATCATCCGGTTCTTTACCGTTCCGCGTGTGCGCGATGCGCGTAAGTCCGCCGGCTGGGCGCTGGTCTTCATCGGCATCCTCTACACCACCGCCCCGGCGGTCGGTGCGATGGCGATCTGGAACCTCGTCAACACCGTGCATCCGGGCGAAATCGGCACCGAGGAAGGCCACCTGGCCTACGAGGACAAGCCGGCCTGGATGGAGCGCTGGGAACAGACTGGTCTGCTCGCGTTCGAGGACAAGAACGAAGACGGCCGCATGCAGTACTACAACGAGGACAACGAAGAGTTCGCCGCGATGGCGGAAGAGGAATACGGCTGGGAAGGCTCCGAGATCGTAACCCTCGACCGCGACATCATGGTGCTGGCCAATCCCGAGATCGCCGGGCTTCCGGGCTGGGTGATCGCGCTGGTGGCGGCCGGTGGTATCGCGGCGGCCCTGTCGACTGCGGCCGGTCTGTTGCTGGCCATCTCGTCGGCCATCTCGCATGACTTGCTGAAGGGGGTCTTCATGCCTCGAATCAGCGAGAAAAACGAGCTGCTGGCGGGACGGATCGCCATGGCAGGTGCAATCCTGTTCGCGGGATATCTGGGGCTCAATCCACCAGGCTTTGCGGCCGAGGTGGTCGCACTCGCCTTCGGTCTTGCCGCGGCCTCGCTGTTCCCGACCCTGATGATGGGCATCTTCATGAAGAAGATGAACAAGGAAGGCGCGATCGCCGGCATGCTGGTCGGTCTGGTGACCACCCTGCTCTACATCTTTACCTACAAGGGGTGGTTCTTCTTCTCCGGCACCGCCATGCTCCCGGATACCGAGGAGTACTGGCTGTTCGGCGTGAACCCGACCGGCTTCGGCGCCATTGGCGCGGTGTTCAACTTCGTCGCGGCCTACATCGTGATGAAGCTGACCAAGGAGCCGCCGCAGCATATCCAGGAGCTGGTGGAAAGCGTGCGTGTTCCGCGCACCGACAACCCGAGCTGATGCCGTGCCCGGTCATGCCGCCGGCATGACCGGGCCTGTCGGCCCACCATGAATGGACATGCATGACGCTCATGCAACGAAGGGAAGCAAACGCTTCCCTGGGGTCGGCCCGGCACATGCCGGGTCGGCCTTTTTTCCTTCGGGACAATTCTCCAGTACCCGGAAGGGGCGCTGGAGAATTGCTCTGACCCCACCCACCACCCACGCCGCGAACGAAGGTTGCCCGGTACACAGATGAACGGTGAACTGGAAGAGATTCGCGAGTTCCTGGAACGCTGCCCGGAACTCGCGCGCCTGCCCGCCGAGACGCGCACGGGCCTTGTTCGCCGTCTGACCCTGCGCTACCTGCGCGAGGACAGCCCGTTCCCGCCCGCCGATGCGCCCCCCGGCGAGCTGTGGATCGTGCGCACCGGGGCCGCCGAACTGTACGACGCCCGGGACCAGCTTCAGGACCGTCTGGGCGAAGGCGACCTGCTCAACACCACTCACGCCAGCAACCTGCACGGCCGTATCACCGAGGATGCCCTGATCTACCAGCTGGAGGCCGACCGTGCCCGCGACCTCGCCGGCCGGGACGAGGCCTTCCGCGAATTTGTCGATCTCGACACCGACCGCTTGCGGGCACCAGCGGCGGCCTCGCCCGCGGGCGAGCGCAGCCTGCTGACTACCCCCGTGCGCGCCCTGATGACACCGCGCCCGATCATGTCGCCGACCAGCCTCACCCTGCGCGAGGCGGCCCAGCGCATGACCGAGGCGGACATCTCCGCCCTGCTGCTGCACGCGCCCGGCCAGGAAGACATCCCGGTGGGCATCCTGACCGACACCGACCTTCGCCATGCCCTGGCCGCAGGCACCGACCCCGAATGCAGCGTGGCCGAATGCATGGCGCAGCCGGTCGCCTCGGTCAGCCGCGACACTCCAGCCTTCGATGCCCTGCTGCGCATGGCGCGGCGGGACATCCATCACCTGCCGGTCACCGATGGCGAGAACGGCCCGCTGGTCGGCATTCTCTCCAGCACCGACCTGATCCGCCATCAGGGCACCAGCGCGGTCTACCTGGTACGCGACCTGCGCCGCGCCGACAGCCTCGACGCCCTGCGCGACGTGATGCGTGCCCTGCCCAGCCTGCAGGTACAACTGGTCGAGGCCGGGGCCGATGCGACCCAGACTGGCCAGACCATCACCACGGTAATCGACACCCTCACGCAGTGCCTGATCGAACAGGCAGAAGCGAAGCTCGGTCCCGCGCCGGCCGCCTACGCCTGGCTGGCAAGCGGCAGTCAGGGGCGGCACGAACAGATGGTGCATACCGACCAGGACACGGCACTGGTCTACGACGATGCGGCACCCCCCGATGCCGACGCCTGGTTCCAGCGCCTGGCCGACGAGGTCGGGGAAGGCCTGGCGGCCTGCGGCATCCGCCGCTGCCCGGGCGATGTCGACCCGAGCCAGCCCCACTGGCGGCGCTCGACCCGCGACTGGGAGCGCGAGATTCGGCGGGTGTTGAGCCATCCGTCACCGCGCGATGCGATGCTCGCCACCCATTACCTCGATCTGCGCGTGATCCACGGCCCGACCCGCCTGTTCGAACCCGTACGCCACGCAGCCCTGGAACAGGGCTATCGCAGCGAGGCGGTATTGCGCACGCTCGCCGACCAGGCGCGGGAACTGCGCCCGCCGCTGGGATTCTTTCGCCAGTTCGTACTCGAACGCGGGGGCGAACACGCCGACACCCTGGACCTGAAGATGCGCGGCCTGATGCCGATCGTCGCGCTAGCCCGGGTGTTTGCCCTGCGCGCCGGGTCGGACGCCCGCAGCACGCTCGAGCGGCTGCGGGCCGCCCGCCACGCGGGTGTTCTGTCGGAGGGCACAGGCGCCGACCTGATCGACGCCTGGCAGTTCATCGCCACGCTGCGCACGCGCCTGCAGGCCGAGCAGATCCGGCGCGGGTCCGCCCCCGACAACGCCCTGTCCCCGAACGAGCTGTCCGGGCTGGAGCGCAGCCACCTGAAGAACGCATTTCGCCTGGTGGCCCATGCGCAGAAGGCCGCCCTGGCCCAGGCCGAGCAGGTACACGGGTGACCCGTCCCGTGAATTGCATGTACCCGTCCGAGGCTTCCTGATGCCCTGCCCACGGCCGGAGGACACGCCCTGGGTGCACCCCATCGGGCACTGGCGTTTCTGCCACCGCCGCCAGCGGGCGGCGCAACACGCCCCGACAGGGGCCCTGCGGGCCTGCCTGGGGTCACCCCTGCCCTCCGCTCGGCAAGCGGTGGCGGACTGCCGCTTTCTCGCAGTGGATCTCGAAACCACGGGGCTCGACCCGGAGCATGATGCGATCCTGAGCATCGGCTGGGTGGCGATGGACGGTGTACGCATCGACCTGTCGACCGCCGATCAGCGGCTAGTACGCGCGGATTGCCCGGTGCCGGAACAAAGCGCGGTCATCCACCGCATCACCGACCGCGAGGCGGCCGGCGGGACCACCGTGGACAGCGCCCTCGATGCCCTGTTCGAGGCGCTTCAGGGGCGTGTCCTGGTCGCCCATCACGCCGCACTGGAGCTCGGCTTTCTGGAGGAGGCGTGCCATCGCCTGTACGGCGTGCGCCCCCCGCTCCCGGTGGTCGATACCCTGCGCCTGGCGGAGCGCCAGTTGCGGCGGGCGGGGCGCCCGATCCCGGCGGATGGCATGCGCCTTCACACCCTGCGCGGACGCTACAATCTGCCGCAATACCGCGCACACGACGCGCTGTTCGACGCCCTGGCCGCCGGCGAGCTGTTCGCCGCCCTGGTCAGCCAGCTTTCTCCGGAGGCACAAGTCCCGCTGGAGCGCGTGCTGTTCCGGCCTGGGTGGCTCTGGTAGCACGGATCCCGGCGGTCGACATGCTATCCTCAGCTCCCAAAATGCCCACGAATTGATCACGATTCCCGAACTGAATCACGGAGGCCCTGATGAGCGACACCATCGAGTCCACGCTGCACGAGACCCGTCACTTCGCGCCGCCGGCGGAGTTCACGAAGAACGCCCGTCTGAAGCCCGAAGATCTCGAGGCCCTGCACAAGAAGGCCGACGCCGACTACGAGGGTTTCTGGTGTGACCTCGCGCGCGAGAAGATCGACTGGCAGACCGAGTTCACCGAGGGCCTCGACAGCTCGAACGCACCACACTACCGCTGGTTCGCCGACGGGCGCATGAACGTCTCCTACAACTGCATCGACCGTCATCTTGAAGTGCGCGGCAACAAGACCGCGATCATCTTCGAGGCGGAAAATGGCGAGACCCGCAACCTGACCTACCGCGACCTCTACAACGAGGTCGGGAAGCTCGCCAATGCGCTCAAGACCATGGGTGTGGAAAAGGGCGACCGGGTGATCATCTACATGCCGATGAACGCCGAGGCCGTGATCGCCATGCAGGCCTGCGCCCGCATCGGCGCGATCCACTCGGTGGTCTTCGGGGGATTCTCCGCCGATGCCCTGCGTGACCGCATCGTCGACTCCGGCGCCAAGCTGGTCATCACGGCGGATGGTGGCGTGCGCGGCGGCAAGACCGTAGCCCTCAAGGCCAATGTCGACAAGGCGCTGGACTCCAATCCGGCCGACGTCGAGAAGGTCATCGTCTGCAAGCGCGCCGGCAACGACGTGACCATGAAGGACGAACGCGACATCTGGTGGGACGACGCCGTGGATGGCGAGTCGGTCGACTGCGAACCGGAATGGGTCGAGTCCGAGCACCCCCTTTTCCTGCTCTATACCTCCGGGTCCACCGGCAAGCCGAAGGGCATCCAGCACTCCAGCGCCGGTTACCTGCTGGGCGCGATTATCACCAACCAGTGGGTGTTCGACCTGCAGGGCGACGACGTCTACTGGTGCACCGCCGATGTCGGCTGGATCACCGGCCATACCTACGTCGCCTACGGCCCGTTGGCGGTCGGCGCGACGCAGGTCGTCTACGAGGGCGTGCCGACGGTGCCCGATGCCGGCCGCTGGTGGAAGATGTGCCAGGACCACGGCGTGACCGTGTTCTACACCGCCCCGACCGCGATCCGCGCGCTGATGAAGGCCGGTGATGACTTCCCCGCCCAGTACGACCTGTCGAAGTTGCGGCTGCTGGGCACGGTCGGCGAGCCGATCAACCCCGAGGCCTGGATGTGGTACTACCGCGTGATCGGCGGTGAACGCTGCCCGGTGGTCGACACCTGGTGGCAGACCGAGACCGGCGCCAACATGATCGCCCCGATCCCCGGTGCCACCACCCTGGTGCCCGGGTCCTGCACCCAGGCCCTGCCCGGCATCGACGCCGACGTGGTGGACGAGAACGGCAACAGCCTGCCCGCCGATCAGGGCGGATACCTGGTCATCAAGAAGCCGTGGCCGTCGATGCTGCGCACCGTGTGGGGCGACGATCAGCGCTACAAGGACACCTACTGGCCCAAGTTCGACGGCAAGTACTACCTGGCCGGCGACTCCGCGCGCCGCGATTCCGAAGGCAACTTCTGGATCATGGGCCGCATCGACGACGTGCTGAACGTCTCCGGCCATCGTCTGGGCACCATGGAGGTCGAATCGGCCCTGGTCGCACATGCCGAGGTGGCCGAGGCCGCCGTGGTCGGGCGCCCGCACGACGTGAAGGGCGAGGCCATCGTGGCCTTCGTGATTCTGAAGGGCGACCGCCTGACCGGCGACGAGGCCGACGCGATGATCAAGGACCTGCGCAACTGGGTGGCCGATCAGATCGGCCCGATCGCCAAGCCGGACGACATCCGCTTTGCCGACGGCCTGCCCAAGACCCGCTCCGGCAAGATCATGCGCCGGCTGCTGCGCTCCATCGCCAAGGGCGAGGAGATCACCTCGGACACCTCGACGCTGGAAAACGAGGCCGTGATCCCGCAGCTCCAGGGCAAGGCCTGAGTCACGGGCCGGGGCCTACCGCCCCGGCCCTGCTTTGATCTTCCTGCAGGAGGCCAGCCCTGGCCGATCAGCCCTTTCCGGCGCCCGATCGGCCAGAGGGCTGGCCTCCTGCCTTTCGTGCCTTGGCGGAGATACGCATTCCGGGCACCATATCCGTTCCACCCGGGGCACCCAAGGTATGACGACACACCACTCCGACCACCCCCAAAACCCGCGCCTGCGCGTGCTGCTCGGCGAGGTCACGGCCATGGGCCCGGGCAAGGCCATGCTGCTGGAGGCCATCCGCGAGAAGGGCTCCATCTCCGCCGCGGCACGCAGTGTCGGCATGTCCTATCGGCGCGCCTGGGATCTGGTCGAGACGATGAACCAGAGCTTCCGCGAGCCCATGGTCGAGACCGCCAAGGGCGGCTCAGGTGGTGGCGGTGCACAGGTCACGGAGTTCGGCGAGCGGGTACTGGCGCGTTACCGGGAGATGGAAGCCCGCGCGACGGCGGCCATCCGCGCGGAGCTGGACGACTTCAGCGAATTCCTGGCCGACTCGGCACGCCCGGACTAATACTCTTCCGCCACCAATCCTTCGGCCAGCAGCACGGCAAAATGCTCGGCGGATAGCGGCCGGCTGGCCAGATAGCCCTGGTAGTGATCGCAGCCCAGCTCGCGCAGCGCGCCGAGCTGCTCGCGGGTCTCGACCCCCTCGGCCAGCACGCTCAGGCCCAGCCCGTGTCCCAGCGCCACGATCGCCCGCGCAATCGAGCGATCATCGGCATCGTGCGCACCCGCCGCCAGGCCGTCCACGAAACTCTTGTCGACCTTCAGCGTATCGACCGGGAAGCGCTTGAGCTGAGCCATGGACGAATACCCAGTCCCAAAATCGTCGACCGCGAAGCTCACGCCCCGCTCGCGCAGGCGCTGGAGGATACGCCGGGCGCGCTCGGGGTCAGACATCAGCGCCGACTCGGTAATCTCCAGTTCCAGATACCGGGCCGGATAACCATGCCCCTCCAGCAGATCGGCCACCTGCTGGTCGATTGCCACCCGCTGGAACTGGAGTGCCGAGACATTCACCGCCAGGCGCACGGCCGGATAGCCAGCATCGCGCCAGGCCTGCCCCTGCGCCAGCACGCGCCGCAGCACCCAGTCGCCCAGTTCCACGATCAGGCCGGTCTGCTCCGCCACCGGGATGAAGCGCCCGGGGGATACTGGCCCAAGATCGGGATCGGTCCAGCGCAGCAGGGCCTCGGCGCCGATCAGCACACCATCACTGACGCGATACTGCGGCTGGTAGTGCACCTCGAGGCTGTCCTGTTCCATCGCACGGCGCAGCCGCGCATTCAGGTCGATGCGTTCGCGGGCCGCCTCGGTGAACGCATCCGAGTAGTAGCGATAGCCACCACGCCCGTCCTCCTTGGCACGCGACAGCGCGGTACCGGCCTGCTGCAACAACGTCTCGGCATCCGCCCCGTGGTCCGGGAACACGGCGATGCCAATCGTCGCCGCAATCTCAAATTCGACGCCGTCGCCGAG
This sequence comes from Thioalkalivibrio sp. HL-Eb18, assembly GCF_000364985.1. Lineage (NCBI taxonomy): Bacteria > Pseudomonadati > Pseudomonadota > Gammaproteobacteria > Chromatiales > Ectothiorhodospiraceae > Thioalkalivibrio > Thioalkalivibrio sp. HL-Eb18. The sequence goes on along the minus strand of NZ_KB822977.1, from coordinate 5,534 downwards.
ATCGACCGGGCGTCCCACTTCGCGAAGGATGTCCTCGGCGACCAGCGCGGCATCGTCCACATGCGCCAGATTGTCCGCCAGCACGGCAAACTCGTCGCTGGCCAGGCGGGCGACCGTGTCGGTACCCCGCTGCCCCGCCTGGAGGCGGTCGGCGACGATCTTCAGCAGGCGATCACCCGCGGCATGCCCTCTCGAGTCGTTGATGTCCTTGAAACGGTCGACGTCGATGATCAGGATCGCCAGCAAACCATTACGTCGCCGCATCAGCGCGATCGCCTGCGCCAGTCGGGCCCGCAGCAACCGGCGGTTGGGCAGCTCGGTCAGGGGGTCATGGTGCGCGAGAAAGTCGAGCTCGGCCTCCGAGGCCTTGAGACGGGAGATATCCGCGAACACGGAGACATAGTGGGTCAGGCGACCCTGGTCATCGCGCACTGCCGTGATGCTTTGCAGTTCGGGAAAAATCTCGCCGGTCTTGCGCCGGTTCCAGATCTCGCCCTGCCAGTGCCCTTCCGTCTCGAGCTGACGCCGCATGTTGGCGTAGAAGGCCTGGTCATGGCGCCCGGACTGGAACATCTTGGGCGTGCGCCCCACGACCTCGTCCTGGGTATATCCCATCAACTCGGTGAATGCACGATTGACCGACAGGATGTGGGCGGTGGCGTCGGTAATCACCACACCCTCGCGGGTGTTCTCGAACACCACCGACGCCAGCCGCCGGCGCTCCTCCTGCTCCCGGCGTTCGGTGATGTCCTCAATGGTAGCCACTACGCGATCGATGGCGCCATCGGCCGTGCGCGTGCATTTCACATCGATGTCCGCGACGAGCACCCGGCCATCCCGTCTCAGTAGCCGCTTCTCGATGCTGTACCCGTCGCGCGAGCCGGCCTGCATGGCCGCATCGAGCGGCGCTTCGCAGCTGCGATCCTCGGGTACGGTCAGACGATCCCAATCGGTCCGGACCAGTTCTTCCGGCGAGTAGCCGAGCATCTGTGCCAGGAACGGATTGACCCGCTCCCAGCCCCTGCCGCCCGGATACGAGATCGCCATACCCAGAAACGGCATGTCGAAGTACAGCCGCAGCAGACGGTCCTGCTCGGCATGCGAATGCATCAGTACCAGATGTTGGCGCAGCCACTGCTGGCGCCAGAGCAGGCCACCGGCCGCCAGCATGATCAACCAGACAAACAGCGTGGCGGCCCCCATCCAGAGCGCCTGCTGGCGGGGTGCGATCGCCAGGGACGCAACATTGCGCTTGAGGATCAGGTCCCATCCCGGTGCCGACAGCGGCTGGACGCCCGCCAGAAACCCCCCATCGGCATCATCGAACAGCGCTACGCTAACACCCTCTCGTTCACGGTCGAGAATCTCGTGGCGCAGGCGCGCGAAGGCCTCCGGCGGGTCGATGATATGTCCGCCCTGTGCCTCGATTCGTGCAATCGTGGCCCAGCGTGTGTCGTCCCGGGCCACCACATGGGGATCGACCGTCCCCGCCTCCTCGCCAACGGTCAGCAGCGCACGCAACGTCTCGATGCCGGAGGACAGCACAACCACGGCGACTGACTCGCCGTCCGGATCGACTCGGTCCGCTACCGGGACCGCCCAGCTAATCCGCACCTCGCCCCGGGCATTCGCATGCAGGTAGGGGGCGCTCACTTCACCGCTGACCAGGGCTTCCGTGACCGCCTTGTCCACCGCGACATCGTCCAGCGAGTTATGCCCCACCTCCACAATGGGCCGCCAGTCCCGGTCGATCAGCGAAATGGCGTCGTAATCGTAACGCTCATGCATCAACTCCAGGCGATGACGTACCTGTTCCAGCGCCAGCGGCGACTGCACCAAGACCGCGGTTCGCGCAAAGACGGAGAAGTCCCGCGCCTGGGCGAGCACCATCGCATCGCCCTCGCGCTCCGCCAGCCAGCGGTCCAGCAGGGCACCCTTGAGAAAGGCAGATCGGCGCAGATCCTCACGCGCCTGATCCTTCGCGGAGGTCGCCTGGATCTGCCAGGTACCAAACGCCATACCGGTGGTGGACAGGGCCACAGCGAGGGCCAGCACCGTCCAGCCACCCGCTCCAAAACGCTTTGGGCCAAAACGCTTCGGGATGGAGGACATCAACGATGGCGCTCGGTCGCCATCCAGTTGCCCGACTGCGCTCCAGCGCATCGCCAGATAAAGGGCCAAAGCCGATACAGTGATGAATCCGAGGCCCTTGCCGAGATTGGCCAGGGTCAGCGCATCGCCGATCTCGGTGCCCAGCCACCAGGCAACGGCAACATCGGACAGGGTGACCCACAGCACTCCCAGTAGCAGAAAGGCTCCGGCAATCCACTCGGGGGCCCGCGATCGCCGGGTTTGTGCCAACGCTTTCAAGGAATGATTCGCCTCTCTCGGGTGACACTGAACGGATTGACCGCCAGTGATTGGTAGCGTCCGCAGCAGAAGAATGTTGAGATCGGTGACGGGTGGCCCGCCGGCGATGGATTCCGCAGCATCCAGTGGAACCCTCTCGAACCGGGGGCTGTCTCCACCAACAGGAGCCGCGCGGCCGCAGCAGTATGCCGGAATCCACAGAATCGCGGTTTGACGCAGATCAATTGAGTACCCGCCAGCCCGACGGGCCGATCGGGCCACCAGTCATCCACCTGACGACAAGGAGCACGACATGGAGGCCACACTGAAGGACGGGATCCTGACCCTGAAGATCGACAAGAAGACCGCCGAGAGCATCGCGGAGAACATCACCGAGCTCGAGGGCGAGATCAGCAACGGTGCCCGCGCACTCGGCTCCGTACTGCAACAGGGTGTCTACGAGCTGGAGAACGAATTTCGCCAGCCGCCGCACGCCTTCGACGAGCACGCGCCCAAGCAGCCATCGATCGAGGACTGACACGAGCCCGCTCGTATACACACGGAACCCGCAAGGAGGACGTTATGCATCTGGAAAAGGCCGAAAACGGCGAACTGGTGATCACGATGCCGGAGGCGGAGGCCTCCGATGCCCTGGCCACACTGAAAAAGCGCGCCGATGAACTGGACGAGTGCGAGGAACTGGCCGAGGCCCTGGAAGAGGCCGGAATCCAGCTGCCCGCGCAGCCCGACCACATCCGGCACGAATACATGCCCCCGGCGGATTAATGATCCGTTCTGCCACCCGGCCCGCTCCCGGGCCGGGTATTCCTGTCAGGCGTTGACGCGCTCCACGGCCCCGCGGGGGTCATCGCACACTTCGAGGATGGTCAAGAACCCACTGATCTCGAACACCTCGCGGATCGGATCGCCGATCTCGCACAGCACCAGCCGCCCGCCGTTCTGCTTGACCTTCTTCGCGGTCATCAGCATCACGCGCAGCCCCGCGCTGGAGATATAGTCGACGTCACCAAAGCGGATCACCAACGACGGATGCTCCTCCATCCGCTGGAACAGGTGGGCCTCGAATTCCGGCGAGGTGTTGCTGTCCAGACGCCCGGCCGGACTGACGACCAGCACGCCGTCGATCGTCTCTTCGTTGACTTGCATCGGTTCGCTTTGCCTGTGTTGTGTTGAATGGATCTCTCGCCCCGCAAATCGCCCCGCAGCAATCGGATCAGACCGGCTGCTTTCGCAGGGTCAGGCGATTGACGCCATCGGCGGATCGGTAGTCGATCTCGTCCATCAGCGTCTTCATGAAATGAATCCCCAGGCCTCCGACCTGGCGCGAATCAATATCGCCGTCAAGCTGGGCCTCGGGGGCATCAGTCAGCGGATTGAAGGCCTGGCCATCGTCGGTGACCGTGATCGTCAACCCGTCATCCGCCTTGCGCAGGTCCACCTCGATGGTGTGGTCCGCGCCGTCATCGAAGGCGTAGGTGATCAGATTGGTCAGCCACTCGTCCAGTACCAGATTGATCGGGTAGACCGAGGACATCGAGACACCCGCTTCCTCGCAGAAGGCCTCCACCTGCTCGGCCAGGCGCGGGATTTCCCGCAGTTCAGTCTGGATCCGAAAAGCCCGCTGCATCATGCACTCCCTGCTGGCGCTCGGCGAGCGAACGCCCGTCGAGTCAAAAGGTATTCGCGACGCTGGCAACCCCCGGCGCGCGCGAGCGCACCAGGCGCTCGACCACGTTCTTCAGATCCAGGGTCGAACGCGGACAACCCACGCAAGCCCCCTTCAGGCGGACCCGCACGGTGCGCCCGTCGAGCTCCACGAATTCGATATCGCCCCCGTCCTGCATCAGGATGCGCCGGGCTTCCTCGATGGCGGCACGCACCGCGTCCTCGTCAATCGGACCATCCGCCGGGACATCGGCCGCCTCGCGCTCGGCGAAGGTCTGCGCCCGGTCCAGGCGCAGCGCCAGTTCCGGATCGAGTTCCTCGATCGCGTCCAGTTCGTCCTCGCTGTACACGTGATCCGGGTCGTCGCTCAGCAGATGCGAGACATCCACCATCACCTGTGCCTTGTCGGGTCCCGCCATCGTCGGCCCTCCGCCTGATCGCATTTCCGCCAGTATAGCAACGGCCCGTTCCCGACCGGCCCGAAGCCGCACGCGCCAACCGGATTCCGGTGGCGCGACCGGCGGCCAGCGCAGGCGGATTCGCAGCCGGCGCAGGTCATCAGGATCCATACGCGCGGCATGCAACCAGAGCCGCCACAGCCGTTCGCCGTCTCGTTCGCGCAGCACCAGCAGGACCGTCCCGGCCAGGACCCGGCTGTCGGGCAACAACTCGACCCAGGTGACCTGCTCCTGACGCAAGCCTTCGCGGGTCGCGACCCAGGTATCCCCCTCCGGCGTCTGCCCCAGCCAGGCCCAGTCCGGGGTCTGATGACGCCGCTGCCACCACCAGCCGATGACCGTCAGGCCCCAGACCGGCAGCAGCATCCACAACAGGCTGTAGACCAGCACAAAGCCGGAAACGGCCACGACCAGCAGGATCTGCCCGGCCAGCGCAAGCCGCGGCAAAACGGGGTCAGGGTGCAGGCGCAGCCTGAGCGGCGGCGCGGATCGCCGGGACAAGCCGGGCTATCCCGTTATCCACCGTGGTTTGGCGCCCCATGACCACGTCCAGCAGCACGTTGTCGGGGTAGTCGAGCAGGCGCTCGAAGGCATCGCGACCCTCCTGGTCCAGTTGCGCATATCCCTGCGCGAGAAACTGCCCGAGCAGCCAGTCATTCTCCAGCATGCCGCGGCGGCAGCGCCAGCGGGTTCGGCTGTCGGGTTCCATCACCCAAAAACCCCGCCAGCCCCCCTGTAGATACCGTCTTGCCCTACGGGGTGCAAGGGGTTTCATGGCGGGCTTGATACGGGGTTTGGGATTTGAGCACACCGAAGGCGATGTGCAGGAGTTTGCGCATAGCCGCCCCGATCGCCGACATCTTGGCCTTGCCGCGTGTCAGCAGACGTTGATGCTGGTGTCGCACGTCCGGGTTGTACCGGGTCGCCACCACCGCCGCCATGTAGAGCGCCTTGCGCAGTCGGCTGGAACCGATCTTCGCCAACCGCGAGGGCCGCCGGACCGTGGTCCCCGATTCTTCCAGGACCGGTGCCAGCCCATGG